>CAYQOH010000001.1:0-64668 GCA_964419075.1 uncultured Opitutaceae bacterium
GGGTCATCGCGGGCAGATACCTGTCGCGGTAGGACGGGAAGATCATGGGGGCGTGAGCGCCGCGCTCAGCGGCGGGCGGTTGCGGATGTCCGCGAGGAGCGATGCCAGCCGGCCCGCGGCGGCGGCGAGGATCGCGGCTCCCTCGCCCCGCGCCTGCCCGAGGGGCACGGCCGGTCCCGGCAGCGGGCAGACGGACTCGTCCCCCCAGGGCCTCTCGGCAGGTTCCGGCGCCCCCGGTTCGGATGGTTCCGGCTCGGCGCCGTAGAGGGCGGTCAGGAGCGTCTGAAGCGTGCGGCGGCTGCGGCTGCGGACGGGATGGAAATCCAGCCCGATCGCACTCAGGTGCACCAGGAACATGTGGAGCCCGCGCGAGAGCCGCAGGTCCCGGGCCGCGGCGCCGCAGAGCTCCTCGCTCCAGGGGCTCGCGTTCACGATCGCGATCCTGCGGAACCCGGCCGCCGCGACCGAGGCGGCCACCTCGGCGATCATGGCGTGGGCCGTCGGCGGATCGACGGGGAAGGCGCAGGAGGGATCGGCGCCGAAGGCGAAGCGCAGTGGAGGCAGGACCAGGAGCTTGCGGTCCGCGCCGGCCAGCCGGCAGGCGTCCCGGATCACGTGCGTGAGCACGGTTTCCTCGGCGTCAAGCGGATGGCCGAGACCCCAGTCCGCCATGCCGGCAAGCGGCATGACGACCACCGTCCCCTCGCGTTCCGGCCACGCCCCGATCGCGGGCGACGAGAGCCAGGGCCAGAACGTGGCGTCGTCCGCCACGCAGAGCGCCGGGGGGCCTGGGGGATGTGTGTCGGGCGCGGTCACGGGTTCACTTCACGGCGGTGACCTCGATCTCCACGCAGCATCCCTCCCGGGCGAGGCCCTTCACCTCGAGGAGCGTGCTCACGGGTCGCGAATCCGCGAAGAACCGGTTCCTCACCGCGGAGAACTTCTCGAAGTCGGGCATGTGCGTAAGGAACGTCTGGACCTTGACGACGTCGCCGAAGTCCATCCCCGCCGCCCTGAGGATGGAGCCGATGAGGCCGAAGACGTACTCCGTCTGCGCCGCCGCGTCGAATGGGGCCACCACCTTGCCCTCGGGGTCGACCGCGAGCTGCCCGGTCAGGTAGAGCGTGCTCGAGCCCCCGTGCTCCACGAGCAGGCCCGGGCTGTACGCGCCCCGCGGGGCCGGGTGGTTCGTCGGGTGGATGAGCGTCTTCTTCATCGGTGCGCGGAGGATTCAGCATTCCTGGGGGGGCGAGGTCAATCCGGCGCGCGGGCGGCGGTCGCCGGGCCGGGCATGGTCTCGATCCGCCCGAGCAGGAAGACGAACGCCAGGACGCCGACGACCAGGATCACCGCCGCCGCCAGGAACGCTCCGACGAACGAGTGCGTGGCGCTGACGATCAGGCCCGTAGCGATCGGGGCGGCGATCCCCATCAGGTTCACGGCAAAGTTCATGATCCCGCCCACGGCCCCGACGCCCCCCTTGGGGGCGATGAGGGAGGGCAGGGACCACCCGACGGGGGCCGCGGCGGCGAGACCGCCGAGCGAGATCGAGATCCAGAAGATCGCCCATGCCGGGCTCGCCGTGCGGGTTGCGCCGATGACCGCCAGGCCGAGCAGCATGCCGCAGATCAGGACGGTCTTGCGCACGCGGGTCTCGTCGGCGCCGCGCGCGATGAGGGCGTCGATGAGCCAGCCGCCGACCAGGAGGTCCGTCAGGGTCGCGACCGCCCAGGGCGTGGCCGTGTAGGCGGCCGACCTGAGGACGCTCATCCCGCTCGTGCTGACCAGGTAGGACGGCAGCCAGGTCAGGAAGAGGTAGAAGGAGTAGCCGTAGGCCCCGAAGCCGATCGCCAGGCCCCAGATCTTGGGCTGAGTGAGCAGGTAGCCCAGCATCTTGAGGGAGCCCTCCCCGGAGGGGCCCTCGGGCACGCCGCCCCCCGCAAGAATGTGCTCGTGCTCGGCGCGGCTCAGGCGGGCGTCGGCGCTCGGGTCCCTGTAGAGAACGTAGAACGCGATGAAGTAGACCAGGCTGATGGCCGAGCAGATGGCGAATCCCCACCGCCACCCGTACTTGACCACGGCGAAGGCGATCACGGGGATCCCGAGCACGTTCGAGAATTTCGCGGCGGCGTCGAAGATCGACGTTGCGCGGGCCCGCTCAGACCGCGGAAACCAGTGCCCGGTGGCCTTGGACACCGCGGGAAACGAGGGGGCCTCCGCGATGCCGAGGAGGAACCTCGCGGCGACGATCCCCCAAAAGCCCCCCGCGACGGCCGTGAGCGCGGAGGTCAATGTCCAGAGCAGGGCGCCCCAGCGTCCCACCCGGGTCACGCCGAGGCGGTCGACCACGAGTCCGATGGGGACCTGGAGGACCGTGTAGGTCCAGAGGTAGGCGCTAAGGAGGAACCCGAGGGCGTCCGGGCCTATGTTGAGCGCCTTCTCAAGCTGGGGCCCGGCGATCGACAGGTTGATCCGGTCGAGGAAGCTGACGAGGATGCCCGAGCCGAGGAGCACGCCGACGCCCCAGCGCCTCCGGGGGATTCGGCTTTCGCTAGGGATTGGCACGCAAGCGCAAGCCCATAGGGCGTGGGCGCCGTTTGCAAAGATTGTCTTTTGGAGGATCCCCTGCGTGGACACCTCGGGGCGGCCAACTCCAGGCTCGCATGGGGACCGCCTGGCAGGCAATTTTCATCGGGATGTCGCTGGTATTTCTTAGTTTGGCGATCGCCGGGCTTTGGATCAACCTCCTGGGCGCCGGTTTGGCCGCCCGGCGCTTCATTAGTGACTATGCGGTCGCCAGGCTGACCGGCGTGCTGGCGATCTGCATGGTGTGCTTCTGCCTGGAGCATTTTGCCGGGTTTGGCCCGCGCCCTCCGCTGCTTCCGCTCACGACGGCCCTGTCGGTGTGGCTGATCTGGCGCGGGAGGTCCGCGCTTAAGGAGAACTGGGGGAACGAGGCCCTGTTCGCCGCAGGGTTCCTCTACTGCCTGCTGTGGCGCTACACCTTCCCGGACATCGACGCCAGCGAAGACAAGATGCCGAACTTCGGCCTTATCGAGGCCTACATGAGGGGCACGCGGCTGCCGGCCCCGGACCTCTGGCTGTCGCCCTTCCCCGCAAACTGCTACTACAGCTTCCAGCACTACGGGGCGTCGCTGCTCGGACGCCTCCTCGGCGTCGGGCCCGGCATCAGCTACCATCTCGCCTTCTGCACGATGGTCGGGTTCCTGACCCTCCTGGCGGGCCGCTGCTTCGCGGCGTTCTGCGCATGGACGCCCGGGCGCTGCGTCGGAGTCCTCTCGCTTCTGCTCGGGGGGAGCGGCGCCTGCATCGCCGCGCACCTCCTTGTCAGGAATGCCTACGTGCTCGACATCGTGCGGTTCATCGGGGGGTCGATCGAGCACGGGGAGCTGACCCCGCTCGGCAGGCGGGTCGCCGCGTGGATGACGACCCCGGGCATCGCGCCCCGCGACCTTCCCATGGAGCCGCTCAGCTATTTCCTGATCAAGGGCGACTTTCATCCGCCGCTGGCGGGCTTCCTTCTGCTGGCCTTCGCCGCGGCGCTGATCGCCGCGCAGGAGACGGGCGCCTCGGGGCGACAGCGCGCCCTCCACCACGCGCTCCTCGCCGCGACCCTTCCCCTCGCGCTGATCTCAAACGCGTGGATCCTGCCGCTGCAGCTCCTGCTGGTGGGCGGATGGTTTCTGTTCGCGGCCGTGCGCGGCGAGGAAGGCTACCTGGCCCCCGCGCTGGGGGGGCTCGCCGCCGCGGCGGCGCTCGAGTATCCCTTCCTCCTGCAGTTTACGCAGCAGGCCATCGGCAACAACGCCGCGATCGGCCTCACCGGTTCGGCCGACCACACGCCGTGGCTCGGCTGGCTGATCACCTTCTGGCCGGTGCTCGGGATCCTCGTGCTCGGCCCGTTCAACCGCGAGCGGCGGCCCCTGGCGCTCTTCCTCGTCGCGGTTTGGACCGTGGCGCTGATCGGGACGGAGTTCCTCTACAACCACGACATCTACGGGGCCCAGTGGAGCCGGTTCAACTCGACGCTCAAGTGGTGGCCCTGGGTGTACGCGGGGATCGTCGTGACGCTGGGTGCGCTCAACCTCGGCTCGAGGTCGCGGATCTGCAGGTACGGGACGCTGGCCCTGCTCGTTCCCAACCTGGCGTTCGCCTTCGACCTGGGCAGGCAGTACACCGGGGCCTACAACGATTCCAAGGCGTCGGTCGGGCACCTTTCCGGGGCGATGTGGATCGAGCGCGACGACGTGGTCCGGGACATGATCGTCGAGCTGTCGTCGCGGCCGGACGGCGTGACCCTTGAGAGCGGGCTCGCCATGAGGAACACCGAGTCGCCTGCGGTGACCCTTTTTGCCGGCAAGCAGAGCTTCCTCGGCTGGCCGTGGCTCGAGGAGGCATGGCGCGGGTCGTACCTGGAAATCAACCAGCGTTTTGTCCAGATGAACGCGCTGTACGAGGGGACCCTCCCGGACCCGCTCGGCTGGCTGCTTCACAACAATGTGAAGTACATCCTGTGGCTCCCTCGGGACAACGTGGACAAGAACGCCCGCTTCGCGCCCCTTCGGGAGCAGATCAAGCCGCGCTACTACTGGCACCACATGTACGGAAACGACGGCGACTTTGCCGTCGGGTTCTGGGAGCGGTCGGACGGACCACCGGGCCCGTAGGGACGGGGTGCGCCGCGCGATGGCCGCGGGCAGCGTTGTGATTTGTGCCGATTCGTGTCAGGGTGGGGTGCATAGCCGGGAGAACCATGCCGATCCAATACAAGGACTACTACGAGACCCTGGGCGTCGCGCGAACCGCCACGCCTGAGGAGATCAAGCAGGCTTTCCGCAAGCTGGCCCGCATCCACCATCCGGACGTCGCCAAGAACAAGACCGCGGGCGAGGCCAGGTTCAAGGAGATCAACGAGGCCTATGAGGTCCTGGGCGACCCGGAGAAACGGCGCCGGTACGACGAGCTTGGGCCCAATTGGCAGGACGACGGGGGCGGCAGGACCGGTCAGCCGGGGGCGCGCCGGGGCCGCAGTCCCAGGGAGGCGGCCGACTTCGAGTTCGGCGGCACGGGGTTCAGCGACTTCTTCGAGTCATTCTTCGGCGGGAGCCGCGGCGCAAGGGGCGGGTTCGCCGAACCGGGGCCGTCCTTCGACTTCGGCGAAGAGCGCGCCGAGGCCGGCCGGGACGTCGAGGCCGACATCCTGGTGACGCTCGAGGAGGCCCTGCGGGGCTCGAAGCGAAAGGTCACCCTCCGGCGCCCGCAGGGCGACGGCGAGAAGACCGACACCTACCAGGTGCGCATCCCGCCCGGGGTGCGCGAGGGCCAGAGGATCCGCCTTGC
This sequence comes from uncultured Opitutaceae bacterium, assembly GCA_964419075.1. Taxonomy (GTDB): domain Bacteria; phylum Verrucomicrobiota; class Verrucomicrobiia; order Opitutales; family Opitutaceae; genus Palsa-1447. The sequence goes on from CAYQOH010000001.1 coordinate 5,362, forward strand.
CGGCCAGGGGGGCGAGGGGTCCGGCGGGGGCCGGGCGGGCGACCTCTACCTGCGCGTGCGCCTCGCCCGCCACCCGGACCTGAGCGTGAAGGGCCCGGACCTCTACTATGACCTGGACCTCGCACCCTGGGAGGCCGTGCTCGGCATCCGGGCGAAGATCCCCACGCTCGACGGTGCGACGTCCCTGAAGGTTCCGCCCGGGACCGCGGCCGGCGGCCAGCTGCGGCTGCGCGGCCTTGGGCTTCCCCGCGAGGACGGAAGCCGCGGCGACCTTTATGCCGTCGTGCGGATCCAGGTGCCGTCCGTCGTGTCCGCGCAGGAACGCGCCCTCTGGGAGAAGCTGGCCGGCGCGTCGACGTTCAAGCCGAGAAAGTCGTCGTGAGGAGTTCCCTTTACCGATGAAGGTTCGACCTGAGGACTTCCGCGTCACTCCCGGGCGAAAGGTCAGGCTGAAAGCCTGGCCGACCGACATCAAGGCGCTGTACAAATCGGACAAACAGTACAAGGAGGCCCTGGCCGACGACGTGCACAACCTGAGCGCGCTCCAGCGCCTCCTGTACGCCTCCGACAGCTACGCCCTGCTGCTCATCTTCCAGGCCATGGACGCCGCGGGCAAGGACGGCGCGATCAGCCACGTGTTGAGCGGCGTCAACCCACAGGGCTGCGAGGTGCACTCGTTCAAGCAGCCGAGCGCCGAGGAGGCCGAGCACGATTTCCTGTGGCGCACCACCTGTCGCCTGCCGGCTCGCGGGAGGCTCGGGGTCTTCAACCGGTCGTACTACGAGGAGGTGCTGGTGGTCCGCGTGCATCCCGAGATCCTGCAGTCCCAGGGGCTTCCGCAGAAGCTGATGGACCCAAAGACGGTCTGGAAGGGCCGCTACCGCTCGATCGTGGAGTTCGAGGAGCACCTGCACCGCAACGGCACGCGGGTCCTCAAGTTCTTCCTGCACCTGTCCAAGGAGGAGCAGCGCAGACGGCTGCTCAAGCGCATTGACGTGCCGGAGAAGAACTGGAAGTTCAGCCTCGCGGACGTCAAGGAGCGGAAGTTCTGGGGCGACTACATGGGGGCGTACGAGGACTGCCTGGGCGCCACCAGCACGAAGGAGGCGCCGTGGCACATCATCCCGGCCGACGACAAGCCCAATGCGCGGCTCATCGTCTCGCGGATCGTCATCGACGCCCTGAGGGGCCTCGACATGAGCTACCCGAGCGTCTCAAGGGCGAGGCGCGTGGAGCTCCGGTCGATTCGAAGGCAGCTCGCCGGCTAGGGCCGAGCCTGCAGGACCGAGCCGCGCACGGCTGGCTATCGCCGGGGAAAGGGCTTAGCCTGCGCCGCCGATGAAGCTGGCCCAACCAAGACCCTCGCTCCTGGCCGTCAACGGCGGCTCGTCCAGCATCCGTTTCGCGCTGTACGAGACCGGCGCGCGCCTGCGCAGGATCCTCGATGGCAAGGTGGACCGGATAGGCCTGCCGGGGACCCGGCTAAGCTTCCACGACCGCCTGAAGGACAGTGAGGGCGGCCGTCGAATCACGGCGGCGGACCACCGCACCGCCGTCGGGGTCCTGCTGGACTGGCTCGAGGCCCGGCCCGCCTTTGCCGCGGTTCGCGCGGTCGGGCATCGGGTCGTGCACGGCATGGCGCATACGGAGCCCGAGCGGGTCACCCCGAAGCTGCTCGAGGAACTGAAGCGGATCACCCCCTTTGACCCCGACCACATGCCGCGCGAGCTGGAGCTGATCCACGCGTTCATGGAGCGCAATCCGGCGCTGCCGCAGGTCGCGTGCTTTGACACCGCGTTCCACGGGACGATGCCGCGGGTGGCAAGGATGCTGCCCCTTCCGCGGCGCCTCGAGGCGAAGGGCGTCAGGCGCTACGGGTTCCACGGATTGTCCTACGCGTTCCTTATGGAGGAGCTTCGGCGCGTCGCCGGGGCCCGGGCCTCGCGTGGCAGGGTGGTCCTGGCCCACCTCGGCAACGGCGCGAGCATGGCGGCCGTCTGGAAGGGCAGAAGCATGGACACGACCATGGGGTTCACGCCCGCGGCCGGCCTGGTCATGAGCACCCGGTCGGGAGACCTCGATCCCGGGATCGTGGGCTTCCTTGCCCGCACGGAGGGCATGACCGCCCCGGAGTTCCAGAAGATGGTGAACCGCGACTCCGGGCTCCTCGGGGTCTCCGGGACGAGCTCCGACATGCGCGACCTGCTCGGGCGCGCATCGCGCGACATCCGGGCCGCCGAGGCTGTCGCCCTCTTCTGCTACGCGGCCAAGAAATGGATCGGGGCGTACGCGGGCGCGCTTGGCGGACTGGACACGCTCGTCTTCTCGGGAGGAATCGGCGAGAACTCGCCGGCCGTGCGGGCGCGCATCTGCCGCGGCCTCGGGTTTCTCGGTGTCGCGCTGGACGCGAGGAGAAACGCGGCGAATGCGCCGGTGATCTCCAGGCCCGCGGCGCGCGTTGCCGTGCGGGTGATCCGCACGGACGAGGAGCTGATGATCGCGAGGTCCGTGGTGCGGACCCTCGGCCTTGGGCGGCGCGGCCCGATCCGGTCGTGAACGGGAACGGCTCGACGCGGGGTGCGCCCAGGCTCCGCAAACGGGAAGTGGACCGGCACCGCGGGCCCGGCCTAGTCTGAAGCGATGCTGCACCGCGTATTCATTGCACGCCACGGCGAGACCAGCTGGTCGAAATCGGGCCGGCACACGGGGCGCACCGACCTCGAGCTCTCCCCTCAGGGGGAGGTGAACGCGCGCTTGCTCGCGGGCCCGATGGCCGGAGTCCGGTTCAGCGGGGTGTGGACGAGCCCCAGGCGCCGGGCCGTGCGCACCTGCGAGCTGGCCGGCCTCGGCGCCGCGGCCGAGGTCGTGGCCGACCTGGCGGAGTGGGACTACGGCGACTACGAGGGCCTGACGACGGCCGAGATCCTTGCGAGCCGGCCCGGGTGGAGGCTGTTCCGCGACGGCTGCCCCGGGGGCGAATCGCCCGCCCAGGTGGGGGCGCGCGCCGACCGGCTCATCGCGCGGCTCCGGTCAATGGACGGGGATGTCGCGCTTTTTACCCACGGGCACTTCGGACGGGCGCTGGCCATCCGATGGATTGGCCTTCCCGTCGGCGACGGGGAGCGCCTGCTGCTCGATACCGCGTCCCTGGGCATCCTTGCGTACGAGCACGGCAGTCGCGCGGCGCCCGTGATCGCCCTTTGGAACTCGCATCCCTCGGCGGCGCCGGCCAACGGCCCATGACCGACTGGGCGCCAAGGCCCCGGGACCCCTTGGGGCGGGCCTTAGCCATGTCGGCCCCGATGGGGGTCGGGACCTTCGCGGGCTTCCCGGAAGGGATCAGGGGCCCGCGGCGGTGCGGCCCCCGTCCTTAATCGGGGTGGCGAACTTGTATTCGATGTCCCAGGGAAAGAAGATCCACTTGTTCTGCTTAAACTCCTTCACGCAGGTGTCGACGATGGGGCGGCCCAGCGGCTTTGCGTACAGGGTCGCAAAATGGGCCTTTGGGAGGAGCTGGCGCACGACCTGGGCCGTGCGCCCCGAATCCACGAGGTCGTCGATCAGCAGGTAGCCTTCGCCGTCCCCTTCGACGCCCTTCAGGACCTTCACGTCCTCCCTTATCTGCTCCGCCCCGCCCGCGGCGGCCTTGGTGTAGCTCGTTACGCAGATCGTGTCCACCAGGCGGATGTCGAGTTCCCTCGCCACCAGCGCCGCGGGTATCAGTCCGCCTCGCGTGATCGCAATGATTCCCTTCCAGGATCCCTTCGCGTGAAGCTGCTCCGAAAGGAAGCGCGCGTCGCGGTGAAGTTCGACCCAGGAGACGATGATTTCATCCTCATAATTTGAACGAGCCATGGGGAACGCTGGTGAATCGGCCATGGCCGATCAACATTGATCGGCGCCATCCTCCGCGGCCGCGAAGGGATATGGCAGTTCCCCATTCCATTGGCCCGAGGACTCTTGTCGGATACTTTCACCGAATGATGCGCCCAATCGCTTGCGGAACTTATATTCTCTATTAGATTGTGATGTGTAGCATACCAGAACTGCGAACTTGACCAAGAACGACCAGGCGTCCGAGGCGGGTCCGAGTGTCCAGGCCAATCTCGGCACCGCGGTCCGGGCCTATAGGAAGCGGTTGGGGATCACACAGGACGAGCTCGCATGGCGGTCCAGCATGCACCGCACGTACATAGCGGACATCGAGCGGGGCGCGCGCAATGTGACGCTGAAGAGCATCCTCAATCTTGCGCAGGCGCTGCAGGTCACGGTGGGCAATCTCCTGACGTCGGCGACCGCGCCCGGCGGGGCGGGGCTTCGCGGGAGCCGTCGAGTGGCGGGAGGGCATTCGCACGATATCCTGCTCGTCGAGGACAGCGCGACCGACGCGGCCATGACGGAGCGGGCGTTCAGGCGCGCCCGGTTCACGAATCCGCTTCGAATCGTACGCAGCGCGGAAAGCGGGCTGGACTATCTGCTGGGAGGGGCGCGGCGGGGTGACCACGGGCCGGCACGTCCTCAGCTGATCCTGCTCGACATCAACCTGCCCGGGATGTCGGGCGTGGAATTTCTCCGCCGCATCAAGAGCGAGGAGCGCACGCGCGACATACCCGTGGTGGTGCTGACGGTCTCGGAAAGCGACCGGATGATCATCGAATGCGGCCGCCTTGGCGCCGAGAACTACATCGTGAAGCCGCTCGGCATCGAGAACCTGGTCAGGATCACGCCCCGGCTGAACCTCTATATTACCCTTGGGCCGCTGGATGCCGGTCGAAGACCGAGATCGGGCTAGCGATCGCTCCGACCGGCGCGAAGGCCCCATTCGGCGCGCCGGACGCGTCCAGAGACCGACCCATAAACGCTGACGCGCAACTCGAGGCGTCGCTCAAAGGTGCTCGCCGACCTGAAGAGGGCCCTCGACGAGCATGCGATCGTGGCGACGACCGATCCGCAGGGACGGATCACCTACGTGAACGACAAGTTCTGCGAGATTTCCAAGTATTCGCGCGGGGAGCTGATTGGCCGGGATCACCGAATTGTGAACTCGGGGTTTCATTCGGCGGAGTACATCCGCGGCCTGTGGGCGACCATCGGGCGCGGGCGCGACGTTCCCTTTGTGTTTCCCGGCGCATTCAGGCGAGGCTGCGTCGGCCGCGGTTGCGCCCTGCGCCGTGCCGAGGGGTAACGGCGAGCGCATCCTCTACGTGGACGACGAGCCGGCGCTTGCAAGGCTTGGCCAGAGCGTCCTGGAACGGCTGGGCTATTCCGTCGACGCGCACGCCAAGGCTGCGGAGGCCCCCGGCGCATTGCTCCGTGACCCCGGCGCCTATCACCTCGTGGTGACGAACCAGATGATGCCGGAGCTGACGGGCACGGACCTTGCGCTGAAGATCCACGCGATTCGACCGGGTATCCCCATCATTCTCACAACGGGCTACACGGCCAGCCTCACGCCCTAGCGCCTCCAGCTGATGGGGATATCGAGGTTGCTAATGAAGCCCATTTCCGTCGAATCTCTCGGCACCCTCGTCCACACCGTGCTGACCGAAAACAAAGAAAAGGAGATCGATGCCTCGGATCCTGCTCGTTGATGACGACGATTCCTTCCGCAAGATGCTTCGGTTGTCTCTCGTGAGGCTGGGGCACGAGGTCGTCGAGGCCCGGGACGGCAAGGAGGCGGTGAGGCTGGTCAGGGAGGGGCCTCCCGACGTCATGGTGACGGACCTTGTGATGCCGGAAAAGGAGGGCCTGGAGACCATCGACGAGGTCAGGCGACAGTACCCGGGCCTGGAGATCATCGCGATGTCGGGCGGCGGGCGCGTGAACGCGTCGGACTACCTGAAGATTGCGCGCGCCATGGGCGCGGACCAGGTGCTCGCAAAGCCCTTCTCGATCGACGAGATCGCGGCGTCGCTATCGAGCGTCCTGGGCAAGCCCGCGTAGTTGCGCTGGGCTGGAGCCGGCCGGTCGGTGCGTGAAGGGCCCCATTTTGGCGTCGATCACGACCAACCCGGGGACTACGGTGGTTGGGCCGCCAAAGCGCGGCATGCGCGTTGGCGCCGACCCGCTGCCTGCGTTAGGACGCACGGCACCAGCCGCAAGATCAAGCATCCGCGAAAACCCCATGAACACCCCCGCCGTCCCCATGCCCTGCAAGGTCCGCGTCCTCCCAGCCTGCGCGCTGATCGCGCTTCTGTTTGCGGCCGCCGGGGGCGGCGCCCTGGCCGCGCAAGGCGGGCCGCCAGTGGCCACACAGGAGGTAACGTCCCCGGACGGGCGCATCGCGGTGACGGTCAGCACCGGGGGCCCCTTGAGCTACCGGGTGGCCGTCGACGGCACCCCGGTCCTGAACGATTCGAGGCTCGGGCTGCGCCTTCGCGGGGGCATCGCGCTTGGCAGCGATGTCTCGCTCGTGGACGCGGCGCGCTCCGAGAGCGACACGCTCTGGTCCAACCCGCTCGGCAAGCGGCGCGAGGTGCGAGACCATTACCGGGAGCTTGCGGTCAAGCTGAGGGAGAAGGGCGGCGCGGGCGGGACGTTTTCATTGGTGGTGCGCGCCTATGATGACGGAGTGGGCTTTCGCTACCTGCTCCCCGCTGGGGAGGGGGCGGCGGACATCATTATCGAGGAGGAGCTTACGGAGTTCGCGTTCACGACCGACAGTGTGTGTTTCGCCGGCGACCACGTTGCGGTGCCGCCCGACGACTACGACTCGCGGGGAGGCTTCCACGGCTCCCAGGAATGGGAGTTTCGAAGGCAACGGCTCTCGGACCTTCCCGTCGAAACCGTGACTGGCCTGCCGGTGCTCACCCACACGCCCGCCGCGTGGGTTGCGGTCACCGAGGCCGACCTTGTGGACTGGGCGGGACTCTGGCTGGCCCGCGAGCCCCAGGCGGCGGGAACGAGCGCGGTGACCCTGCGCAGCCGGCTTGCGCCGCGATGGGACGGGAACGGTTTGGTCCATGTCTCCCTGCCGCATCCGTCCCCGTGGCGAGTCCTCGTGATCGGCAGGGAGCCGGGACGACTGATTGAAAGCGACCTGGTGCTCAACCTAAGCACACCGTGCCAGATCGCCGACCCGTCGTGGATCAAGCCGGGCATGATGGCCTGGGACCGCTGGTGGTCCGGGATAGGGACGATGGACACCGGCACGATGAAGGACTTCATCCAATTCGCAGGCGAGATGGGCTGGCCCTATCAGCTTGTGGACGGAGGCTGGTACGTCGGCACGCGCAGTCCGAATTCCGACATCACCCAGACGGTCCCCGAGGTGGACATGGCCGAACTCCGGCGATTCGCCGCCGAAAGGAACGTGCGCCTCTGGGTTTGGCTCTATTGGAGCGATGCCGACAGGGGGGACGCCTACAAGCGGGCGTTCGCGCTCTACGAGAAATGGGGGCTCGCGGGGGTAAAGATCGATTTCATGGACCGGGACGACCAGGACATGGTGAACTGGTACGAGCGGGTGACGCGCTGCGCCGCCGAACATCACCTGCTTGTGGACTTCCACGGCGCCTACAAGCCGACGGGAATGATCCGCGCATGGCCGAACCAGATCACGCGGGAGGGGGTTCTCGGCAACGAGTACAACAAGTGGAGCCGGCGCGTCACCCCGGAGCACCGGGTCACGCTGCCGTTCACGCGTTTCCTTGCAGGACCCGGCGACTTCACGCCCGGCGGGTTCGTGAACCGGACGGCGGAGCAGTTCCAGCCGCACGCCTCCCCGGCGCAGGTGCAGAGCACCCGCGCGGGCCAGCTCGCGCTTTTTGTCGCGTATGACAGCCCGGTTATGTGCGTGTGCGACCATCCGACGAACCTCCGGGGCCAGCCCGGCATCGACTTCCTGAGGCTCGTGCCGACCGTGTGGGACGAGACCCGTGTCCTCTCGGGCGTCGTCGCCGAGCACCTGGTGGTCGCGCGGCGTTCCGGCGCGGACTGGTACCTGGGCGCGCTGAACAACAGCACGAGCCGGGTGCGCACGATCAAACTCGACTTCCTAGGGGCGGGCAGGTGGCACCTGCGCTGGTGGCGCGACGCGCCCGACAGCTCCGAGAACGCCGAGCACATCGCCATTGACGAGCGCGACGTCACGGACGACGACACGATCGACCTGCGCATGGCGCCGGGCGGCGGGGCGGCCCTTCACTTCGTTCGGATTCCCTGACGCACCGTCAACGGCCCCTTGGGGCCGATCTGGCCAACCCCTGGGCTCGCTCACGCCCGGTCTGCCTTGCGTTGTCCGGAATACCAAAATAGAAACAGGGACTCCCCCACCATGACTAAATCACACAATCCTTACGCCTGCCCGACCCTCTGCAGGACCACCCTGCTCGCGCTGGGATGCGCCCTCGCCCTCGTCGCCGTCCCCTTCTCCACGCTCAGCGCCGCCGATGCCCCGGCCTCGCCGGCTGCGGCCGACAAGGCGCCGAGCCTGCCGCTCGTCCCGACGTTCGAGAAGGTCACGAGCGGCGAGAACGGACCCTACGTCCTGAACCTGAAGAACGTCTCGAAGGACGCCATCACGGCGAGCGCGCAGGTGATCCCGAGCGTGGCCATCCACGCCACGGCCAAGACCCGTAGCCTTCCCGAGCGCGCCATCGACCCGGGTCAGGTCTGGACCATCTCCGAGCTCGCCGCGACCGACAAGGTCATCGTGAGCGCCAAGGGGTTCGCCCCCCTCGAGCTGACCGTACCCTAGGCCCGGTTGAGCGGGCGGCCCGTGACGGGCCCGGACTGGCGACCTAGGATTCTTCGGGTCGTTCAAGGTAACCTCGTGGCCTTGTTCCTCGCGGCCTCGCGGCCGGCGGCCCAAGCTTTCCCGCTGCCACGACCCCGGCGCGGGAAGACTCGGACCCTGGCTCCGCCGGAGGCTTGGAACCCAAAGCCATGAAGCACCCCCACCTGCACCGACGCGCGGCCGTCGCGCTCCTTCTCGCCTTCTCGTGCCTCCCGGCCCTCCGGGCCGCGGATCCGGTGGATTGGACGGCCGTCCAGGCCCGCCCGACCCCGGCGTGGATTCGCGAGTCGGTGGTCTACGAGGTGTTTCCCCGCCAGTTCTCGGCGAAGGGGGACTTCGCCGGGGTCACGGCGCGCATGGACGGCCTCAGGGCGCTCGGCGTGGACGTCCTGTGGCTGATGCCGATCCATCCGGTCGGCCACCTCAGGGCCAAGGGGGCCGTGGGCAGCCCCTATGCCGTCCAGGATTACTACGGCATCAACCCGGACTACGGGACCAAGGAGGACCTGCACCGCCTCGTCGAGGCGGCCCACGCCCGCGGGATGAAGGTCATCATCGACATCGTCCCGAACCACACGGCGTGGGACAGCGTGATGATGTCCAACCCGGGTTTCTACAAGCGCGACGCCGAGGGCCACATCATCCCGCCCCATCCGGAATGGGACGACGTCGCCGCGCTGAACTACGGCAACGCGGAGACGCGCCGGTACATGCGCGACATGCTCACGTACTGGGCGCGCGACTTCCAGCTCGACGGGATCCGCTGCGACGTGGCGAGCGAGGTGCCGACGGACTTCTGGGAGGACGTGCGCCAGGACCTCGAGAAGATCCGGCCCGGGTTCCTCATGCTGGCCGAGGCCAGCAAGCCCGAGCTCCTGGTGCACGCCTTCGACATGGACTATGCGTGGCCGATGCTGAGCACGCTCAACAAGGTGCTCATGGAGGGGGCGCCGGCCAGCGAGGTCCGGCGCACCTGGGAGGAGTCGGAGCAGGCGGCCTTCCCGCGCGGGTCCCTCCACCTGCGCATGTCGGACGACCACGACGAGGCCCGCGCCATCAGCCGCTTCGGGTGGACCGCGGCGCTCGCCGCGAGCGCGATGGAGTTCACCCTCGACGGCGTGCCGCTCCTCTACAACGGCATGGAGGTAGGGGACGCGACCGAGTCGGGCGACCCGGCGCTGTTCGAGAAGGTCCCCATCTTCTGGGAGCCCAAGGGACGCGGGTCCCTCCGGGAGACCTACGTCCGGCTGATCAGCCTGCGACACCTGCATCCCGCCCTGCAGGGCGGGTCGGTCGTCTGGCTCGACAACTCGGCGCCCCAGAACGTCGTCTCCTTCCTGCGCCGCGGCGAGCGGGAGGAGTTCGTGACGGTCGTCAACTTCTCCAACCGGCCCCAAGCCGCCGTGGTCCGCGTGGACAACGCCCAGGAATTCGGCGTCGAGCTCCAGTCGGGCGCCGCGCAGAGCGGCGCGAAGGCCGGCCTGCCGGAGGTCTCCCTCGGGGCCTTCGCGTGGCGCATCTACAGCCGGGCGCTCAAGCCCTGAGCGGCGCGGGCGGGTCAGCCGCCGGCCGCCTTGGCGATCTCCGCCCATTCGGCCTTGGAAAGGCTGACGGCGGCGGCGCCCATGTTCTCCTCTAGGTGGGCCACGCTTGAGGTGCCCGGAATGGGCAGCATGACCGGCGAGCGCTGCAGCAGCCACGCAAGGGCAAGCTGGGAGACGGTTGCGCCGTGCCCGGCGGCGGCCCGGTCGAGCGCGCTGCCGGGGCGGGACATTTCGCCGCCACCAATCGGAAGCCAGGGGATGAACCCCATGCCGTGCTGGGCGCAGTAGTCGAGGACCGCCTCGCTCCGGCGGTTGGCGAGATTATAAAGGTTCTGCACGCTCACGATCGCTACGGTCTTTCGCGCCTGCTCGATCTCGGCCACCGACACCTCGGACAAGCCGACATGGCGGATCTTGCCTGCCTGCTGGAGGTCCCTGAGGGCGCCGAGCGTCTCGGCGGCCGGAACCTTGGGATCGATGCGGTGGAGCTGGTAGAGGTCGATGCGGTCGACCTTGAGCCTGCGCAGGCTCATCTCGACGCACTGCCGGAGGTATTCCGGCCGGCCGACCGGCTCCCATTCTCCCGGACCCGATCGGGTCAGGCCGCCCTTGGTCGCGATGACCAGCCCCTGGGGATAGGGGTGGAGGGCCTCGGCGATCAGGCGCTCGCTCACCTCGGGTCCGTAGGAGTCGGCGGTGTCGATCAGGGTCACGCCAAGCTCCACGGCCCGCCTCAGGACGCGGCGCGCCTCGGCGGGATCCTTGGGCTCGCCCCAGACCCCCGGACCGGTCACCCGCATGGCGCCGTAGCCAAGGCGGTGGACCGGCAGGTCACCGCCTATTGAAAACACGCCGCTTGCCGCGGCGTTCGGGACCTTGGGAGCAGGCGTTGCATTCACGGAGCCCTCATCGTGGCCGGGAGCCGCGCGCTTGGCAAGGCGAGGCCCCGTTTTGCCCTGCGCGGAGATCCGGCGCGCCCTCCGCGGGCCGGCCCGCCGTCACGGACGGGCCGTCTTCTCCTCGGTCCACGTCGTCGAGCGGCCAAGCCAGGTGATGCCAAGGACGTATCCCTTCAGGAACAGGGTCCCCGGCCTGTCCGGATCGCGCCACGCGAAGGCGTCGTAGGTCTTGCCGTTCTTCGGGTCGTAGATGGTCCCCCCCTCCCATCGCTTCGTCTCGTCGTTTGCCCTGAGTCCCCGGAGGATGACGAGCCCGAGGACACGGTCACCCTTTCTGCCGGGGTCGGGATTATTCTTGTCCAGCCTGTCCTTGTCATCCCTGAGCCAGATGATCGTGCCCGTGTAGGTTCCATCGGGCGCCTTGGTGACCCGGACCTGGGCTCCGCCGTCAACCGTGAGGTAGATCCCGGCCAAGCCCGCGCCCTGGGACTGCGCCTTTGCCGGAATGCAGACTGCCGCGAGAAGCAGGAGGGGGACTATCGCGTTCTTGAGGTTCATGGGAGGGGAGGAGCGTTCGCCGTGAGCAGGTTACGTCGGCAGGCATCGCGGGTCAACGGCGATGGCCGGCGGGCCCGCGGGAGCAGGCGCCACGTCGGGCCGCGAGGCAAACGGCTTCGGCCGACCCCATCCTTCGCTGCAGTCGCCAAGGATTCGGGCGATGTTGAATCCGCTAACCCGCGCCATGACCCATCCCGACCCGATCATCTCCCTCGAAATCCCTGTGATCCAGAGGATCATCCAGGATGAGACCTGGCTCGAGGGCGAGCGGCGTGGCCGTCTTGTCGTGTCTTGGGATCCCGTGGTGCGGGAGCACGTTTGCGAGGTGGTCCTTCGCATCGGAATGGAGCTTAGGAGGAGGGTGACGCCTCAGGCTGCCTGCGATTCGGGATCGTCCGAGCCGCACGTTCACGGGCCCCCCCACGACAGGGCGGCCTGAGAGGCGTTCAGGCCGGCGTTTCGCGGGCCCGAAGGACGGCCACGCGCCCCACAACGGGGGATGGGCAGGCGCCTGCGCGCCGCCCGGTCGGCGGTGAAGTCAAAGGCCCCCCGCCGGGTTCGCCGGCGGGGGGCCGTGTGGCTTGGATCTCAATCTGCGGGTTGCGCAGAGCGGCCACTCAGGCCGCTATAGCCGCCGGAGCACATCCCGCGCAAAGCAGCAGTGTGCTAGGGGGGAACAGTAGGGCATGAGCGGCGAGACTAAGCACGCTGTGCTGAGTCGGGTCTAGGAATGTCCAAGGAACAACTCCTATGATCGGAACAAGCGGACGTTTAGAAAGGGGAATTTGTTCGATTGGAGGACGCCGGGACGGCCCCGCACATCGGAATTGACAGCCTTCCGGGTTCTTCTTCGCTCACCCCATGGCCGGTCCGACCTCCCCCTCAACGAAGGCGCCGTGGCATCTGTGGGTCGTGGGAGCCGCTTCGCTGGTCTGGAATTCGTTTGGCGCGATGGATTTCATGATGACGGAGACGAGGAACCCGGCCTATCTGAAGGCCCTCACGCCCGCGCAGCTGGACTTCTTCCTGGGCTTTCCCGCCTGGGTCGTGACCACCTGGGGGATCGCGGTTTGGGGCGGGGTGCTGGGGTCGCTGCTGCTGCTGCTCCGCCGGCGCCAGGCGTTTCACCTCTTTCTCGCATCGGCCCTCTGCATCATCCTCACCGATCTCCACAATCTCGTCCTTTCCGACGGGATGAAGGTAATGGGCGGAGCGGGACAACTGGTCTTCGCGGCCGTCATTCTCGCAGTCGGCGCCTTGCTGGTGGTTTACGCGCGCGGGTCAACCCAGCGGGGCGTGCTGAGGTGATTGCCGGCGGGGCTGCGGCCGGCCTGGGAGTCGACGCGGGCGGACCCGGAACGGCGGGCGATCCGTCCCCCATCTATTCTTCTTGCGAACGGCCGGATTGGGGCGATTAGTCGTCTCAGGTCAGTCAGGTTTCATCTGCACGGCTTAGATCGTGAGTTGAGTCCGTCATCGAGACTGTGGAACGACTGCTAGGGGCTTCAGCCATCGGGTAGCAAGGCCCGGAATCGTCAGCGTGGTTCTCTGGGCCGGAGCCCGGGTGCGCACCGCGTTCGTCAGCGTCAAGGTTTGAGACCCTCGTTCCGCGCCCTGTCAGGTCCGCCGGTGATCTAAGCCGCAGGAGCAGGCCACCATCCAATCCATGTGCTATGCGAACAACTAAGGGAGGAACACCTATGAAACTGTCCCATCTCATCTCGCGGCGGGAGGCTCTGCTGCGGCAGACCCATTTGGCGAACATGGCCTTTGCATACCAGCAGCTTGAGACGCTGGTCGCGCGGCTCGACCAATCAAAGCTTCGCGGACTTGTATGCCTCGAGCCGCGAGACCCCGCTGCTGATCGCTATTGGCCGGTGTTGGCGGCGCTGGAGGGCAATCAATCCGTGATCGAGGAGCATTTCACCGACGGACACGTTGCCGATCTGGCGGACGTATTGGCCTTCAATACGGGCTGCGACGACGCCGTGATGAGTTTCAGATTGGAGGAGATAGGGGAGAAGTTCCTTGTGCCCCTTCGCGGCGAACTCCTTAAGGCTGGCGTGCAATTGGACCCTGGACCTCGCCCGAGATAAGGGTCCAAACGAGGCGACTCACCCTAAGGGTGGCCGAAGCGATGGCCTCGCCCGAAGGGCCCGAGTATTCCTGCCGGGCGGGGCTTCCTCGACAAGCCCGCTCCTGCGCTCACCTGTCGGGAGAAGCGCCCCGGGGCTGACCGCCGCCCAAATCCGCGCGTTTCCTCTGAAGGGCGGTTCCCAGATTGCGTCGCGCCTCGGGGTAGTCGGGCCTGATCTCAAGGGCCCTTTGAAAGTGGGCGATGGCAGGGTCAAGCTGCCCCTTTTGAAGAAGGGCAAAGGCAAGGTTGTTGTGGGTGACGGCCGAATTCGGGTCCAAGCTTAGGGCCTTCTCATACCGGGCGATCGCCTCATCGAGGCGGCCTTGCTGCAGGCGGACGTTGCCGAGGTTGATCAGGGCCGTGGAGAAGTCCGGGTTTATGTCGAGGGCCCGTTGGAGCCGGGCGGCGGCCTGCTCCAACTGCCCCTTTTGTGCGAGAGCGATGCCGAGGTCGGCGAGCGTCGCACAATTCCCGGGATCGACCGCCAGGGCTTCGTTGAATTGAGTCACGGCTTCATCGATCCGGCCCTCCTGAAGATAGGCGGTGCCTAGACTTGCCCGCGCCTTGGCGAAGGAGGGCCTCGCCTCCAGGGCCTTTTGAAGGTGGGGGATGGCCTCCCGGATCCGTCCGAGCTGAAGCAACGCGGCGCCGAGATCGGTCTGCGTCGAGAGGTTGAGGGGATCTAGTTCGAGGGCCCTGCCGTAGTGGGCGAGCCCCTCCTCGGTCCGGCCCTGGCGCAGCAGCGCATCGGCCAGGTTTTCATGGGCCGAGGAATTGTTAGGCTCGAGATCGAGGGACGTTCGAAATTGCCTCACGGCCTCGTCGACCCGGCCGTCGTGCATCAGCTCCGCGCCAAGGTTGTTGTGGGCCATCCAGGCGCCGGGGTTATCCGCAACGGTGCTTCGCCACAGCGCCTCCGAGTCATGGTATTTCGGGCATTCCCTGGCGGTCAGCACGGCGAGCGCCGACAGGAGCGCGCCGCAGGCGCCCGCCGCGAGGACGGGCCAACCCTTCCACGGAAGGGCAAAGGCGCTTGCAATCGCGGCGCCCGCCAGGGCCAGCGGCCCGATGCCGGCCAGGTATTGGAAGTGATCGCCGACAAAGGAATAGCGCCAGAAGTACTGGTCGACGAGCCCCATGACCGGGAGCAGCGCCACCAGGTAGTAGGCAAAGCAGAAGAAGACGGGCCTGAGCCGCCCGTTGCGGTTCCACCACAGGAGAGCGAACACGGCGCACACCGCCGCCAAGGGGAGGTACGATGACGCGTGCGTCCCGTCGACGCGCCAGCGCGGGTAGATGAAGACAAGCGGGCTTGGCCAGAGGAGCTTGCCGATGTAGAACCAGACCACGTTGCCGGCGACCGCGATTCGTTCGGGCAGGGCGCGGGACCACATTGGATCGTTGGCCCCTTCAAGGTGCTGCGTCCACACCGACAGGGCGCTCGAGGCCATGGACATGAGAAAGACCGGCGAAAGGGCTAGGAGGTGGCGCCACCTCAGGCGCCCGGTCATCCACCAGGCGCAGGCGCACAGCGCCACGGGAAGGACGACAGCGGAGGACTTGCTGGCCATGGCCATCGCCGCGCTGACGAGCGCCAACGCGTAGCTCCACGGCCGCGAGCCCGAGGCCTCATCCCCCCCGGCCGAAAGCCACCGGACAAAGAAGAGGACGGCCAGCAGGTAGAACAGGCACGATTGGGTGTTCTTGAGCTCGGTGATCCAAGCCACTGTCTCCGCCTGCACGGGGTGGAGCGCCCAGAGGGCGGCGCCCACCCAGGCGCCGCGGACGCGCAGGCTCCCCAGCACCCGCCAGAGAAGGACCGCGCAGGCACCGTGCATGAGGACGTTGACGGCATGGTAGGGAAGCGGGTTGAGGCCCCAGAAGGCGTGCTCGAGCCAGAAGGTGGTCAGCGTCAGCGGGAAATACCGCGCCGCGCGGCTGGTCCAGATGTCCGACAGGCCCAGCGGCCCGATGATGGCGGGATTCTGGGTCACGTGCATCTCGTCGTCCCAGATGAAGCCCGCGTGGCGCACGCGCGCGTAGGTGATGAGCGTCACGGCCAGCAGCGCCAGCCCGGGCAGCCATGGCCCTGTCCAGGACGGGGCGCCCGGAGCAGGCCCGGCGGCAGGATGTGCCGGCGCCGCGCCGAGATCGGCTTCCCTCTTTGGACTTCGACTCATTCGGATCCCGGTTGTTGCGACCCGCACAATATGCGATCGGAGGGGGGCTGCACGTTCCTTTGTCTGGAAGGGCGCCGCGTCATCGCGTCGTGCGGCGGAAAAGGTCGAAGAAGCTATGCGGATCAAGGACCTCGATCTGGGTCCCGGGCAGCTGTGAGCGCACGAGGTCAAGGGCGGCGGCGACCGTGGAGGGCCGCGTCCACACGATCCTAAACAGGTAGAGGCCAGGCGCCTTCGCGCCGCGGACCTGGATGGCGCGGGCCATGCGCTCCGCGGTCTTTTGGGCGTCCGCGGGCTCCCCGGCATCGTTGATCAGCTCCGTGACGGGCATGCCCTTCCAAACGTGGGGAACGGGCGGCTTTCCGCCACGGTTGTGAAAGTCGTAGATGATCGTCCCCATGCCCGCAGGCGCGAACTCCAGGAATGCGTCCTTCACGTCGGCGGACGGCTGGTCAAAGTCGAGGACCATAGGCGCAATTTCCATGTCCGCCTCCCTGAAGAACCTTTGGTTGTGGCGGATGAACAGAGGAAGGTCTTCGCGGGGCAGGCGGTTCGGGTTCGTGTAACCGGCCGCGCTCGCGTCGGCCGTGAACGTGTCCTGGCCGGACGCGGTCGAGTAGGCGTAGGCAATGATGTCCGGGTAGGTCTCGAGCAGGCTCGGGTTGATGCCCCACGCGAGCGGGAGCGAGCCGCGCCCCGGGTCCTCCCAGTTGTCGGGGAAGAAATCGTAGAGCGGCGTCGACGAGTCGTAGTCCGCCATGAGGATGCACAGGTAGGCCCTCCTCTCCAGTGCGACCCTTCGCGTCGCCGGGTGCTGCCTGAGCGCAAGCCTCGGTGCCTGGCTGTGGAGCGACTGGTTGAAGCAGTCGCTCGTGACCGTGTTCTGGTAGCAGCCGAAGGGCGTGATGAGCCACACCGTCTCCCATTCGGTGGGCACGGGCTCGTGGGCGCTCCGGTTCCCGCCAACGTTGCTGTACTTGTTGAAGACAAAGAACCCGGCCAACTCCGTGGCCTGGCGTCCCGCCGCGTTGCGCCGCGCCGCCGCCAGGATCATGCGGTAGGTCTCGCAGTCCAGCCCGGGCCGCTGGCCCGCGTCGTCCGCCGGCGCCTCGTCGGACCAGGGCGAAAGGTCGAAGACAAAGGAGCGGTTGTAGACCGCCCAGTCTCGCGTCACCGCGTAGCCCAGGTCCCCCCGCGCGCGCGCGCTGAAGGCGTCCTCGTATAGGCACAACCGGTGCGCCGAGCACCGGCCCGTCTCGAGGTATTCGCGCAGGGCCCAGCGGTAGGCGTCGTTCTTGCGGCTTCCCGTCTCCGCGCCGCTGAACCGGCCGCGGAGGTCCAAGAGGACGCGCAGGTGCAGCCTCTGGGCCAGCTCCGGGCTGAGGGCGACCGCGTCCTCGACGCCCGCCGCGGTGGTCGCAACGTTGATCGTGGCGGGAACCCCAGGGTCCCAGACCACCGCACCCTTCAGGCGTGGGCCCGCGAGGCGCACGAGCGACTCGATGTCCGGCATCGCCTGGAACCGCCTACCCTCAAGCCAGCGGCCGCCTCTCGAGAACAGGTCGAGCCAGTAGCCCGGCCTTCGGTCCTTCTGGGACAGCACGTAGACACGGGGGCCGTCCCGGTTGACGACGCCCTGGAGGCAGGCGACGGCTACGGCCTCGTCGTAGGCCTGGGCGGAGCCGTCGGAGCCCAGGGTGTAGGTGTACAGCGGGTCTGCGCCGGCGCGGGCGGGCGCGGCGCACCACAGCGCCAGAGCGGCCGCAAGGGGAATAAAGCCGAAGCGGGGGCCGTGTCGGACGGGGGGGTGAAGGAGGTCCATCGAGATGGGTTGGTTCGGCTGCTCCATCCCTTACTGGGGCCCCGCTCAACGGATCTCAAGGATCCGTCTCTGACCGGGCCCGAGCGCGTAGACGGGCAACCTGAGGCTGCCGTCCGCTTGCGCGTCCGCGGGCGCAGCCGATTGGGTCCGTGCATCGGGATTGAGTGTGTCCACGGTCGCCGCGTGACGGATGTTCACCTGGGGCCTTCCGGACCTCGGTTCCCGTGACGGATTGGAGAGGTACACGAAGGTCGTGGATCCGCACCGCACCGCGAGGCAGGTCAGGCCCTGGGCCGAGCAGGGTACTTCCGCGAACGCGCCGTCGCCCGCCTTCAGCATCCGGTCGCTCACTTCGCGAATCTGGGCCAGCGCGCCGGTCATGCCCCTTTCGTCAAAGAACTCCCACCACCAGCTCATCGGCATGACCGGGGTGGGGGAGAACAGGCCCAGCCAGGCGCCCTCCTTGAAGTCGTTGTCCATGTCCCATGCGAACGCATTGAAATCCTTGCTCCAGTCCCACTCAAAACCGAACTCGCCCACCACGCAGGGCTTGCCCTCGGCCTGCACGGACTGCCGAATCGCGGACGCAATCGTGCCGGTGCGCCTGTAGATGTGGAGCTGGTTGAAGTCGAAGGCCTCAATCTGGTTAAGGCCCTCGACGGGCCGGTGCGAGGTGCTGGTGGTGATGAGATGGCCGTACGGATCGAGGCCCTTGAGGTACGCGCCCATCTCCCGGTGCCATGCGGTCACGTCGGCGTCGGGTATGCGGTTCGGCTTCTGGCCGTACATGGCGTTGTCGACCTCGTTGAAGAACTCCCAGGCGGCGAGGTGCGTGCTGTAGCCCCAGCGAGCGACCACGTAGCGGAGGCGGTTCTTGAACTGAGCCTTCGCCGCCGCGTTCGTGAAGAAGTCCCCGGGCTCCGCGCAGGGCCCGCCGTTGAGCAGGTTGTAGTTGCTGCTGTCCCAGCCCGCGCCGAGAAGCGCGACATGGGACTCCAGCGTCAGCATCGCGTAGACGTCGGCCGCCTCGAGGGACTCGACCAGGCGGTCCATGCGGTCGATGGCCGATGGGTTGAAATGGCCGGGGTCATCCCTGTAGCGGTCCGTGTCCCGGGAGACCTTCCGCCATTCGAGCGGAAGGTTCCACGGGCACATCCAGATCCGTGTGAATTGGCCCCCGGCGGAGGCGAGCGCGCCCAGCATGTAGTCGTAGTTGAAGCGCTGGCTCTGCTGCAGGTCCTTGAAGTGCCTCGAGTCGTCAGTCGAGCGGGACTCCCAGCACAGGTTCTCACCCAGGCCGCGGAACGGCGTCCCGTCGTCGAAACGCAGCACCCAAGGTCCCGCGGCGTGGAGGAATCCCTTTGAGGGCGAGGTTGAGACGGCAAAGGAAATGGGGGCGGTCGCCCGGCCTCCTGCCCCGTCGACGAGCTCGAACGAGCCGCGGTAGCTGCCCACCTCGCCTGGGGCATAGCGCGCAGACCAGACGGACGGCCGGCCGCTTGAGCCCCTCACGAGGAATGCGGGCACGATGACGGTCTTTTCGGAGGGCGATCGCAGGCGCATGTCGAGCCTTACGTCCTCCGATCGGCAGGGGTCGCTCCAGTCTGCCGTGAGGACGACCACAAAGTCCGTGCGCTCGTACCGTGACGGCGATTGCGTCAAACGGATGACGCGCTCGATGTCGGCGCTGGCACGCATGGCCGAGCTCGCCATGGCGGTGCAGCCGATCAGGATCAGGCGCGTGACGGGCAGTCTCATGGGGTCCTTCTTGGGAACGCCCGGCCTCGCGGCGTCGGCCGCCCGTGGATTCCAAAGGACCATGGCGCCAGCTTCCTCAATTGGGTTCGGTGCTCACGCGGGTTCGCGGTGGGGATGGGTCACGGCAAGCGCTCGCGGATGGGGCCGGGAATCCAAGAGGCCTTCAAGCCAAGGTCGGCAAGAAGCACTTGGGCGGCGTTGTAGCCGGGAAGGCCCGTGATGTTGCCGCCGGGATGGCTGCTCGCGCCGCATAGGTAGAGTCCGGGAATGTGGGTGCGATAGTCGCCCGCGCCGGGGAAGGGGCGGTGGTATCCTATCTGTCCATTTGCGAAGGCGCCCACGAGGAGGTCGCCTTCCCTCATGTTCGGGAAGCTCCGCTCGACGTCGAGGGCCGATCGGGTGAACGATGATATGACCGAGTCCCTCAGGTTTGGTGCGTGCTTCTGCCAGAGGCGGAGCATCTTTCGCCCGTGTCTTTCGCGTTCCGCGTCCCAGTTGAGGGGATCGCCGCGAAGGCGATAGGGAAGCTTCTCCCACATGAACGCCGTGTGGCATCCCGCGGGTGCCTGCGAGGGGTCGAATGCGGTTGGGCAGGCGCCCCACATGACCGTTCTCGGGATCGTGCCACGCTCGTGGTGGCGGATGATCTCCGAGAACTGGTCCACGTGGTCCAGGCCCATGATGACCATGAACGCGCGATCGAGCTCCGGGTATTGGGCCGCCGCCGAGTAGAGCGGGGCCTCGCGGAGGTTCAGGTTCAGGCTGAACAGGGGGGCGATGAGGTTGTAGCGGAATTGCTCCACCTTGTGCCTAACGTCGGCGGGGACGAAGCGATCTTCCAGCAGATCGAGAAACGTCTGGTGCGGATTGAGCGACGAAACGACGAACTTCCGTGCCCTTATCAGCTCGCCGTCGCCGGTGACGATTCCGGCGGCTCTCCCCCCCTCCACGACGATCCGCGAGGGGTTCACCAGCGTCCTGATCTTGCCCCCGGCCTCGCGCACGGCGCCCTCGAGGGCGCGCGCGAGCGCCGCCGAGCCCCCGCGCGACATCTGCGCCTTGACCGGCGACGCCAGCAACGCCGCGATGTGGTGGCCAAAGCCCCTGGCCCGGATGTCGACCTCCCTCAGCCCGTTGAAGAAGAGGAGCCCCGCCTTTATCGTCGGGTGCTCAAATTCACGGTGCACGAACTCGAGCGGCGTCATCTCCTGGAGCTCGAGGAGCCGGCGGCCCGCGGCGGTCCGTCCCAGGATGGCCCGACGCTCATCCGGCGGGAGCGGGGGCGACGCCGCCTCCACCGAAAGAATGTCCCGGACGATGGGCACGAACTCGTCGCGCCACCTGCGCAGGGCCGCGGCGTCGCGGGCGCTGAAGCTTTCGAAGGACTTGACGGTCTTCTCGAAGTCGGTCCACCACTCGAGCACCCGTCCATCCGGAGTAAGCAGCGCAACGTTGAGCTCCGGCTCGATGTAGCGCGCGCCCTGCCGCTCCAGCTCGAGGTCCCGGTACCAGGGCATCGCGGTGACGGCCCTTTGGAAGAAGGCGTGGGTGTTGTGGTAGAATCCGGGATATCCGGGGTCCTCGATTGTGCTCAGTCCGCCCCCGACCACGCTCTTGCGCTCGACGAGGAGGACGTCGAGCCCCGACTTGCAGAGGTACGCCTGAAGGACGAGGGCGTTGTGCCCCCCTCCGAGGATGATTCCGTCGTAGCCGTCGGTCATGGTCGCCTACGGCGGGGCCTGGATCTGCGACAGCCAGGCTCGTTTCCGCAGGATGCGATCACCTCTCCCGTGAACCGGGCCGGGTTTGGCTGGAAAGGCAGTGCCATGGGGAGGGGATTCATCGCGGCTTCCGCGCGCCAATTGGTAACCAAATGAGGGACAATTGCCAGCGATGAGAGGTTGAATTCCCTCATCGCCGACCGCACCGGGCCTTCCCGTCGCGCGATTGACGAGGCGGGCAGGTCACAGCGACCTCCCGGGCCCGCTCGATCATTCCGGTCAGGCCTCAGGCCTTTCGCAGGAGCGTGAGGCGCCCGATCGGCAGCCACTCGGCGACCAGGATGTCGCCGTTCTGCAGGAAGATGGCCGAGTGGGGCGTGATGAACTTGCCGGGCGTGAACTCCGAGCGCGACTGGCCGCGCCGGGAGCCGACCTTCCCGTTGATGGACTGTCCGTCCCCAAGCTGGGCCACCACGCGGTAGTCCCGGTCAAGGAGGCACACCTGGCTGTCGAGGTCCGGGCACACCATCAGGTCCCCGCGCGTGTGGAAGTAGCAGGGCATCCTCATGTGTTCCTCGTCCTTGACCGTCCGCAGGTGCGTGCCCTCGAGGTCAAAGACCTGAATCCGGCGGTTCCCGCGGTCGGCCACGACGAGCACGGGTTCCGACCCGCGCGTGTCGAGCCATTGGCCGTGGGGCGTGTCGAACTCGCCGTCCGCCTTGCCCGGCCTGCCGACCTCCCCGACGAAGGCCCCTGAGGAGGAGAAGCGGAGCATGTGGGACGAGCCGTAGCCGTCCCCGACAAAGAAGTCGCCGTTCGGGGCGAACGCGACGTTCGTCGGCACGAACTTGATGGGCGCGGCGGAATACGCCGGGTCCTCCGAGGGGTAGCCGTGCTCCCAGAGCACCTCGCCCTGAAGCGTCGTCTTCACGACCTTGCACCGGTTGATGTCGCAGTGGTAGAGGTGCTCGTCATTTCCCTCGCGGCGCAGGGTGAGCCCATGGGCGCCGTTCCGGAACTCGCCGCCGAACGCGCGGACGAAGCGGCCTCGGGCGTCGTAGACGACGACCGACTCGCTGCGGGCGCTCGCGCTGTTGACGGTGTGGGCGACGTAGAGGTTGCCGGAGGCGTCCTGGCAGAGGCCGTGCGTGTCGCCCCAGGCGAGGCCCTCGGGGGGAAGGAGCCAGTCGTGGACGCACTCGTACGTGTGCTCTCCGGAACCGAGAACGGGCGGCGACGAGCCCGACTTGTCGGAGGCGCGGACGAAGAAGGTTGGAAGGGTCGATGCCGCCGAGGCGGCCAGGAACCGGGCGATGAAGGATCTGCGGGTCAGGGTATTCATTTGGGTAAGGGCGACGGGGTCGTGGGGTTCGCGGATGCGGGCGGGGGGTCAATCCTCAGGGCCTCCCCGGTGTTGCCCTCGAAGTGTTCGGCATCGATCTCGCGTCCCAGCACATCGCGCTCGGCGTTCCAGCGCGAAATCTTCCGCGCGTCGACGAGCTGGCGGCCCAGCTCCTCAACGGCCGCGGGCGTGACCGCGGTCTGCCAGACGTAGAGGGAGCGCAGGCGGGGCATCCCGCGAAGGGCGGCGATCCCCGCGTCGGTGACGGCCGTCCCCCGCAGATTGAGATACGTCAGGCGGCGAAGACGGCCGAGCCGGCGGAGCCCCTCGTCGGTCACCTTGGTTCCGTCGAGGTGGAGGCGCTCGAGGCTGCGCATCGCCGCGACGGTCGCCATCCCTTTGTCCGACACGGACGTGCCGGCGACATCGAGCCACTGGACCGCGGAGGCCACGGGCGCCAGCCGGGCCAGCTCCGCGTCCCCGAACGCGCGCCCGGCCCTGCTGGCCGTCACGTCGATCCATGGTCCGTCGGGCGAAACCGACCGGACAAGGATCCCGAGCCTGCGGGCGATCTGTCGCGCCTGCTCCAGGGTCGCCGCGCGCGGGGGTGGCGCCTCTGGCTGGGGACCGCCGAGGCGCTGCCTCAGGACGTCCTCCACGGGAGGGGGTAGGTCCAGCGATGCGAGTGCGCGGTCCGGCGCGGCCCCGGATGAGGCCCACCACTCGAGCACCGCGAGCTCGTCGTCGGAGAGCTGCGGCCGGCCCCTGGGCGGCATGTGCTCCTTCTCGTCGCGCGGCAGGTCGATTCTCGACAGGAGCATTCCGCCCCCTGCGCTTCCGGGCTTCAGCACGGCCCCGTGCTTTCCGCCCTTGGACAGCGCCTCCCAGGAGTCGAGCCTGAGGCCGCCGTTGCTCTTTTCGGGGCCGTGGCAGCCCACGCATCGGTCGCGGAGGATCGGCTGCACGGCGTCCGCAAACACCGCGGCGTCGGCGAAGGTCCTGTCCCGGGGCTTCGCCGACGCCTGCCGCGGGGCGATTCCAAGGACCTTCGCGAGGGGTGCCGGCATGCGAGCCGTCAGGAAGTCACCGCCGTGGGTGATCGAACCGCCGGCATGGCCCGCGGCGGCGAGTAGCCCGAGCGAGACGGCAAGGACCGGGAGATAGACCCGCGGAAGCCGGTGCACGGCGAGCGCCGCGAGGGCGGCGCCTGCCGCCGCGATCCCGAGCACCCTGTGGTGCGCGACGGCCGCCTGATCATAGTCCCCTGTCCGCGCGAGCATCCACCCGAGGAGCGCCGCGACGGCCGCGGCGAGGGCCCCGAGCGCGAGGACCAGGGCCCGCTGCCCCGGGCCGAGCGCGGGCAGGCGGGAGAGCCCGGGCAGCCGCGAGGCCAGCCCGACGAGCTCGAGAATGCCGAGCAGGACCAGGATCCCGATCGGTAGGTGGACCCAAAGGGGATGCAGGCGTCCAAGAAACGCGGGAAGGGTGTCCACGGGCGTGGGGGCCGTTCAGGCGAAGATTCCGCGGGCGATCTTGCCGTGGACGTCCGTCAGCCTGAAGTCACGGCCCTGGAACCGGTAGGTGAGCCGCTCGTGGTCAATGCCAAAGGCCGCGAGCATCGTGGCGTGGAGGTCATGGACATGCATCTGCTGCGCGTCGTCGATGTAGCGGTAGCCGAGCTCGTCCGTCGAACCCCAGCTGATCCCGCCGCGTATGCCGCCGCCCGCCATCCAGGCGGAGAACGCGTTGATGTGGTGGTCGCGGCCCGTGCCCTGGCCCATCGGGGTGCGCCCAAACTCGCCGCCCCAGAGCACGAGCGTGTCGTCCAGCATCCCGCGCTGCTTGAGGTCCTTCACCAGCGCCGCGCTTGCCTGGTCCACCCGCGTGCAGACGTCCTTGATGTCGGTGTCCAGGTTGCCGTGCTGGTCCCACCCCCGGTGGTACAGCTGGATGAACCGCACCCCGCGCTCGGCCATCCGGCGGGCCATGAGGCAGTTCGACGCGAACGACCCGTCCCCGGGCTCCTTCACCCCGTACATGTCGCGGACTGACTGGGGCTCGCTCGCGAGGTCGGTGAGCTCGGGCACGCTGGTCTGCATCTTGAACGCGAGCTCGTACTGCGCCACGCGCGTCTGGATCTCCGGGTCGAGGGTCTCCTCCTCGTGCACGCCATTCAGGCGCGCGATCTCATCGATCACCTGGCGCTGGGTGCTCTGGCAAACGCCGTCGGGGCTCCCCACGTAGTGGACCGGCATGCCCCGGCTCTGGAACTGGACGCCCTGGAAGCGGCCCGGAAGGAATCCGGCAGACCACTGGCGCGCCGAAACGGGTTGCTCGCCGCCTGAAGGCCCGTGGGACATGAGCACCACAAAGCCCGGAAGGTCGTCGGCCTCGGCCCCCAGGCCGTAGAGGAGCCAGGAGCCCATGCTTGGCCGGC
Source organism: uncultured Opitutaceae bacterium (assembly GCA_964419075.1). Classification (GTDB taxonomy): domain Bacteria; phylum Verrucomicrobiota; class Verrucomicrobiia; order Opitutales; family Opitutaceae; genus Palsa-1447. The sequence continues at coordinate 30,497 of CAYQOH010000001.1, forward strand.
CCTTCACCATGGAGCCCGCGTTCATGAAGGCGTGGGCGGGATCATGGTTGATCTGCTCGGTGTGGAGCGAGCGGATGACGCAGATGTCGTCGGCGATCTGCTGGGTGTGCGGCAGGAGGTCCGAGATCCACTGGCCGGAGAGCCCGCAGCGGCTGAAGTTGAACGTCGATCCCCGGGCGATGAGCTTCGTGTTCTGAAGCTGCGCCAGCTGCTGGCCGTTCGTGAACGAGGCCGGGAAAGGCTGTCCGTGGATCCTCCGGAGCTCGGGCTTCGGGTCGAGAAGGTCGATGTGCGAGGGTCCCCCCGCCATGTAGAGGTGGATCACCCGCTTCGCCCTCGGAGGGAAGTGAAGCGACGGCAGGCACCCCATCCATCGCCCGTCCGGGCCCGGGGCCGCCGATGCGCCAGCCCCAAGGAGGCGGGGGTTCAGGAGCGATCCCAGGGCGAGGGCGCCCAAGGCCTGGGCGGACTTGCCAAGGAAGGTGCGGCGGGACCATTCCACCTGGTGCTCGCGCAGTACCTTGGGGTCAAAGGGAAGGTTCATGGGACCTAGTAGCGCACGATGGCCTCGTTTAGGTTGATGAGGACCCGGGCGACGGACGTCCAGGCCGCGAGCATGGCCGGGTCGGCCGACGCCGGAGGGGAATGGATCCCGACGGAAAGGAGCTTCTTCGCCTCGTCCGGCCTGCCCGAATAATAGGCAAGCTGCTCCTTGAAGAAGCCCTCAAGGGAGCTCGCCTCCCTTGGCTCGGGCGGGCGCGAAAGGAGCCTCCGGAAGGCGACATCGAGGGAGGCCGAGAACGGCGCCGACGGGCCGGCGGCCATGGCCTCCTCCGCCAGGCCCCGGGCAGCCTCCACGAACGTGGGGTCATTGAGCAGTGTCAGTGCCTGCTGCGGCGTGCTGGAGACGATGCGGGAGGCCGTGCACTCCTCGCGCGACGGCGCGTCGAAGTTCGCGAGCATCGGGTGAAGGAACGTGCGCTGCCAGTGCATGTAGACGCCCCGTCGGAATTCGCGCTCGTCGGTGTCCGCGACGTAGTCGCGGTCGGGGAACTGGAGGGCTGCATAGTAGCCCTCGGGCTGGTACGGGTGAACGCTGGGCCCGCCGACATCGAGGGTGATGAGTCCCGCGGCAGCGAGGGCGTTGTCCCTGACGAACTCGGCCTCGAGCCTTCGCGGCGTCTGGTGGGCCAGAAGGCGGTTGTTGGGGTCGATGTCGGCGAGCTCGGGGCGATACTGCGAGCTCTGCCGGTAGGTCCGCGAGGTGACGATCCGCCTGACCATCGCCTTTACGTCCCAGCCGCTGTCCATGAAGTCCACGGCGAGCCAGTCGAGGAGCTCAGGGTGGCTCGGGTATTCGCCCTGGAGCCCGAGATCGTCGACCACGGAGGAGATCCCCGTCCCGAAGTACTGCTTCCAGAGGCGGTTCATGAAGGCCCGCGCCGTGAGCGGGTTGTCGCGGGAGACGATCCAGTTGGCGAGGTCGAGCCTCGTGAGCCGGGCCGCGCCCGGTGAGGCGTGCAGACCCGGCAGGAACGCGGGCGGCGAGGGCTGCACCACCTCGCCCGTCTCATCCTGCCAGTCGCCCCTGTGGAGGACGCGGGTCACAAGGGGCGTGGTGGCCTCCGTCACGAGGGTGAACGCCCTCCCGTCCCGGCATTCGGCGATGCCTCGGACGGTCGAGAGGAGCGAAGCGAACTCGGGTCGGTGGCCGGCTCCGGTCGACCGGAAACACTCGGCGGCAAGGGGCAGGATGGCGTCGGCGCAGGAAGGCGTCCCCAGAAGGGCTAGCGCCTCACCGTCGGCCTTCGATCCTGGCAAGGGCACGCCGAGGGGGGAGACCGAGAAGCGAACGCGGCCGACCTCCTCGCTCTTCACCTTTGCGACGACCTTGTCGCCGGCCTTGAGCACGAGCGGCTCGGCGAGGATGTAGTCGGCGGACTGGGCCTCGTGCACGCGCGAGGGATCGGACCGCCACTCCGCGACCACCGAAACCATCGCATGGCCGTTCTCGTAGCTCGTGGTGCGCTGGTTGGCGTAGGCGTCCGCCAACTTGATCGGCTCGGGCGTGCTGCTCCCTGCCCTCAGGACCGAGAGCTCAAGCTGGAGGGAGAAGAGATTGACGCTCGCGAAGAACCCGCCCGCGTTCTCGTTCGTGACCCGCCCGCCGAACTTAGCGTCGGGCAGGGCCTCGAGCCTCACCCGGGCGACCGGCCCCTCGCCCCCGGCGAGCGTCACGGTCGCGCTGTCGCCGGACCTGCTGGCGTTTGCGTCCCTCACGAACTCGATCCGCACGCTGTCGTCGGGAAGAATCGCGACGGGCGCCTTGGCGTTGAGCGAGGTGTCGGACCCTTCGTGGGCGGCGTGCGCCTCCACGGGGTGGAGGACGGGCCAGCCTGAGGGTCCCGAGGCTGCCTCGCGCGCGGCGGCCCGGGCCCAGTCGCGGACCGCCTGCGCGGCCGCCGGGTCCGAGGCCATGGCCCTCGCCATCTCGCTAACGATCGAGCGATATTTCACGACGAGCCGGTCCTGGCGCGCCTTCAGGTAGGGGCTGTCGACCTCGATCTCGGGCGGGAAAGGGGAGTCGTTCGTGTAGCCCGAGAGCTCGGGCTCCGGCGTGTAGTCGTAGTCGGCGTAGACGCCCCACTGCTTCACGTCGGCGAAGAACGCAGCCATGGCGTAGAAATCCCTCGACTTGAAGGGGTCGAACTTGTGGTCGTGGCACTCGCAGCAGCCCATCGTCGAGCCGAGCCAGACGGTGGAGACCGTCCGCACTCGGTCGGCGGCGTACTTTGCCAGGTATTCCTTGGCCTGCGCGCCGCCCTCCCGGGTCACCATGTTCAGGCGGTTGAAGCCGCTCGCCGTCTTCTGCCTGTCGGTCGCGTTGGCAATCAGGTCTCCCGCGAGCTGCTCGCGGGTGAATTCGTCGAAGGGCTCGTTGCGGTTGAAGGCGTCGATCACGTAGTCGCGGAAAGGGAAGTCGTTGAACTGCTGGTCGCCGTGGAAGCCGACCGTGTCGGAGAAGCGCGCGAGGTCGAGCCAGGCGACGGCCATGCGCTCGCCGTAGTGGGGCGACTCGAGCAGGTGGTCGACCAGCCTGTCGTAGGCGTCCGGGCGGGCATCCCCGACAAAGGCCTCCGTCTCCCCCGGTGTGGGCGGAAGCCCCACAAGGTCGAGATAGAGCCTGCGGACAAGCGTGCGCTTGTCCGCCTCAGGGGAGGGGCTGACGCCCCGTTCGGCCAGCTCCTTGCGGATGAACGCGTCAATCGGGTTCGCCGGGTGGCCCGCGGAGTCCGGGGGCGCGAGCTTCCTCGGCGGGATGTAGGCCCAGTGCGGCTCATATTTCGCGCCCTGCGCAATCCAGAGTTTCAGGATCATGCGGTCGCGCTCGGAGAGAAGGTGCAGCGAGTCGGGAGGGGGCATGGCGACCGCGGGGTCCTTGGAGCTGATGCGCCTCCACACCTCTGAACCATCGGGTCTTCCCGGAACTATCGGCGTGTACTTCCTCCCGCTCTTGTCCGTCCGCTCCCTCGCTGCGTCGTCGGGGAGGTCGAGCCTCAAGTTCGCCTTGTTTGCCTTGGGATCGGGACCATGGCACTTGAAGCAAGTGTTTGCCATGATCGGCCGCACGTCGCGGTTGAATTGCACGGCAGCCGGCACCGACAAGTCGGCCGGCGATCCTCCCGCGAGCGCGGTGGCGGCCATACCGGAAGAAAGCACTACACGAAGCCGGAGCATAGGGGCGGATGCCCGAAAGGAATGCCGTATGATTCGAAGGCTGCTTGCGCCTACGGTGGCAATACGGTGGCCATGCATGGGCGTGAGCGCAACAGGCTGGGATCGACTTCCAAGTCAAATCGTCACCCACCCGTTGCAGCCCTGCCATGGGTCCGGCCCTTGCTGATCCCAAGCACTCCGCGAGCGGATCCCCCGTTTCAAGCGGCCCCTTATGGCGGTCTCGGTGGATTTCCCTTGGGTCTGCGAGATTCGTCGTGCGCAAACCGAGCGGTCCTAGAGCTCTCTTCGGGTCATATCCAATTATACAACATATTGATCGACAGCGGCAAGGGCTGGGATCCCGACAAGGGACTCTTCAGCTGCCGACCGCATACCGATATATGGGGCTCGAATGAGCACGGGGGGAGATGCGGGATCTGCTGCTCGATGTTGCTCCATATTGCTCGTAGGTGCATATTCGAGATCACCCTTCCGACTCACATAAGTTGCGGATTAAAAATATCATCTGAGTGTTTCCAAGGATCTTGATTTGGGTGTAGGGCTTGGATTTGTAGCAGCGGCCTTCAGGTTATGAGCCGAGTCGTTCCATATCCACATGTTGGCGTAATTATGAAGTGGCCGCCAGGAACCGACTGGGAGGAACAGGTACGGGGTCGAGAGGGGTAGCGGATGAGCCGTGTGAACCATTACGGGGATTTGCGGTCCGGCGTTTGGTTTTGGGATCACTGCGCCTGATCGATTATTGGGTGGTCGTGTGCGCAGGAGCAGCCGGAGGGTTGCCAATCATCCTATATTCAATGCCTATCATTCAGGCTTCGATTCCATTTCAACAACCGCCGGCTCATAGTTAAGGCGTCATTCGGGGCGCCTATGGCAGCGCTCCAGCAACCCCGATTCAATTGATTCCCCGATCGCATAATCCATTGGACCACGCACTCCTTCGCGGATGATTCCGCCTAATCCAGCCACGACCCGGGAGAGGCGCGCAATCCGCAGATCCGGTCTGTTCATCGGATGATCTTACAGGGGCGGCCAAGCTTCCACGGTAGATGAAATCGGAAAATAGGAAATCCAAGGAAATCAGGGTCGGAATCGCCCAGATCTTTGCGTTGGATGGCGACCGTTCAGGGAATTTCGCAAGGATTGAGAATGCCGTGGTCGAGGCCAAGGCGATGGGTGCTCAAATTGTGACGTTTCCCGAGTCTTGCATCCTCGGCTGGGAGAATCCCGCGGCGCATGTGCGCGCCCATGCCATTCCTGGGCCAGACTCCGATCGGTTATGCGCCTTGGCACGCCGACACCGAGTCTACCTCTGCGTCGGCCTCGATGAGAAGGACGGCGATCGGCTCTTTGGGGCGTGCATCTTGGTGGATGATCGCGGCGAGCTGCTCGCGAAGCACCGGAAGGTGAATGTGCTTCCGGAACTGATGACGCCGCCGTATTCGGTTGGGAGGGGGGCGAGCGTAGTCGAAACCCCTTTGGGAAGAATCGGGATCCTGATCTGCGCCGACTCCTTTCTGGAGGAACTGCTTCAGGAGACGCGTGCGGCGCATCCCGATATCATGCTGATCCCATACGGCTGGGCGGCGCCTGAGGACAAGTGGCCCGAACACGGCAAGAATCTGTGTGACACGGTGATTTCGGTGGCCTCGAAGGTCGGATGCGTTGTGGTTGGGACCGACCTCGTCGGGTCGATCACGAACGGGCCGTGGTCCGGACAGGTTTACGGAGGGCAGAGCGTGGTGGCGGAGGAGGGCGGGAGGGTCCTGCATGTCTGCAGGGACAGGGACCGGGATGTCGTGGTGGTCGCGGTGAAGCCAGGCCGACGGTCAAGTACGGAGGAAGGACCACGAGATGCGCGGGACACTTTTCCTGCCGGAGAGACCAGCAACGCGGAGGTCTCGCGATGACCGATCAAGCAACCCGCTTTACAGATCCCGAGGACAGGCTGCCACGCCGCGAGAAGATAGCATACGGACTGGGCACCGCAAACGACACGTGGGGCCATTGGCTGTACCCGGGCGTGGCGTACGCGATCTTCAACATCTACCTAGGGCTTGGACCCAGCCTTGTGGGCCTTGCGCTCGCCCTTATCCGGCTTTTCGACGCCGTTTCTGACCCGGTGTTCGGCTGGCTTTCCGACAATGCCCGTAGCCGGTTCGGCAGGCGGCGGCCCTTTATCCTCGCAGGCTCCGTCATAGGGGGGATTGGCCTTCCCTTCCTGTTCCTCGTGCCCTCATCGATTCGCGGCTCGTCGCTGTTCTGGTGGATGCTGATCTCGAACCTGCTCTACCTGCCGCTCATCAGCTGTTTCAACATGGCCTATCAGAGTCTCGGCGCTGAGCTGACCCCGGATTACCACGAACGCACCAGCGTAAATGCATTCAAGGCGGCCATCTCGAAGATCTTCGAGGTCACGACATTCGCCGCCCTGCCGTTCACGAACCTCTGGTTCTTTAGGAGCGCGGTCGACGGGAAACAGAACACCCTCCTCGGGATCCAGGTCTACGCGGCGATTCTCGGGATGCTGATGGCCGTGATCGGCGTGGTCATCTTCTTCAACGTGAAGGAACGTTACTATAAGAGCGTCGCGTCCCGCCATCAGGAGACGGTGTCCATCAGGGACTCGATCTACGCGGCGATGGGTTGCCGGCCCTTCAGGCTGATCCTCTTTATCAACCTTTCGTTCACGGTGGGGACCGGAATGCTCAGCACCCTCGGATACTACATGACGATCTACTACGTGAACCAAGGCAACACCGTCGCGGGCAACAATTGGAACGGGCTGATGGGGCTCTCCTACATGCTGCTGGGTTTCCTGGGTGCGCCGTCGCTCGCCTGGATCGGCCGGCGAACCGGGAAGCGGGCGGCCATGTTCTATGCTCTCGGCATCGCCCTTTTCGCCTTCGGCGGGAACTGGTTCTGGTACAGCCCAAGGTTCCCTTGGCTGCAGCTGGTCGGCTCGGGAGCGGGTGCCTTCGGAAGCGCGGGGATTTCCATGATTGTGGGCTCCATGGTGGCGGATGTGATGGACTATGACGAGTTGGGCACGGGAAAGAGGCGGGAGGGCGCATTCTCAGCCTGCAATTCGTGGATCAACAAGGCCGGCGGCGCAGCCGGCTATTTCATTGCCGGCCAGATCCTCAACGTCATCGGGTTCCACGCCGGATCGGTGGGCCCGCAGTCGGCCCACACGTTGGCGCTGTTGCGGGCGGCGGTCATTGCCGGGCCGATCCTAGGGATTGGCCTGGGTGCATTTTTGCTTTTGCGGTTTCCGCTCACGCAGGAGAGCATGCACGCGATCCGTCTCGAACTTGAGGCGCGGCGGGGCAAAATCTAGGCGTCGGCCATCCAACAACACGCGCAACGATGGGACTATGGAGTACTCTGGAGGAAGGGATCCTCCTTTTCCGAGACAGTTGCAACGTCTATGCCGTTCGGGGAACCAATGGGCGCTGGCTGATTGTCAATGCCGGAACGGGCGCAGCCGCGGCACACGTGTCCGAGCTCGGGGAGGTGCGCGGCGTGACGGTCCTATTGACCCACCACTTCAGGGACCATTCGGCGGGCGCCGCCCGATTCCTGTCGCAGGGGGCCGAAGTTGTGGCCCCTTATTGGGAGCGGGGCCACATGGGCGGCGCTCAGACCGAATCTCGCTCGGGCGACAACTGGCTGCTCTACAACCTCGCATGGGACAGGTTCGCCCCGATTGAACCCCTGCGCATCTCCCGCTGGGTGATGGACTATGAGACCACGGAGACAGCGGGTCTGAGCGTGCAGGTGGTCCCCGCGCCCGGGGTGACCATGGGCGCCGTCACCTACGTCGTTGATAGGCCGATGGGCCGCAGGGTTGCCTTCGTTGGCGAACTCATGTGCGCCGAAGGGAAGATCCCCCGGTTGTCGCCGCTTCAATACGAATACAATGACCTGATGGGAGGCCAGAACGTGCTGGCGTCGTTGAGCCGGGTGCTGGCATTGGGCCCCGCCGCTGCATACCCAAGCCTGGGTGATCCCATCGGCGACCTAGCGTCCGGGGCTGCGCGGCTTCGGGCCAATCTTGAGCGGTTCGATTCAATCCAGCCCGGCTACGCGGCGCGGCTCAGAGGATCGGAGGACGGGATAGAGGAGGTGATTCCCAGGCTCTACCGAGCGAAATCATCGATTGCCGAGACCCATTTCATTCTAGGGCGCTCCGGCAGGGTGCTTGCGCTCGACTATGGCTATGCGACTGCCGGGGTCGCCCTGCCTCGCCGAGCGGCCTTCTCGACGCGAAGGACGCTTCTTCACAGCGTGGAGGCGCTGGGACAGCTCACCGGACGGGCGCGCATCGACACCGTGGTCGCGTCCCATTACCACGACGACCACATAGGCGGCGTTGGGCTCCTCCAAAGGCTCTTCGGGACCGAGCTCTGGGCCGGGGAGAACTTTGCCGACCTGATCGAACGCCCCGCAGAGTTCAACCGTCCCTGTCTCTGGCCCGAGGCCATCGGTGTGAACAAACGCCTCCCCTTGGGCGAGGCTGTAAGGTGGGAGGATGTCTCGATCACGCTGCACCCCATGGTCGGGCACACCGAGTTCTCGACGCTTCTGCTAATCGAGTTCGAGGGGCACCGCGTGGCCCACACCGGGGACCAGTATTTCTACCAAACGTCGTCCGGCCAGAACAGCGCGCCGCATGCCGGGGGCGCCGTCTTTACGAACCATGTTTACAGGAACGGCTTGGCGCTTGGCGGGTATGCCCACTGCCTGAGCCTGCTGCGGGCGTTTGAGCCCGAGCTGATCCTCAGCGGCCATGCGGTCCCGTACCGGCCGGATGCGGAAGCCTGGCGGCAGCTCGAGCGGGCTTCGGTTGAGTTCGACGCCATTCACAAGGCGCTCATGCCCATCGGCGAGGAAGAGGTGCATTTTGGCCCGGAGAGCCGGGCGGCGATGCTGCAACCCTACAGCCTCCACATGCCCGGCGCCGGGGGCACAGTGCGCATCCACGGATGGGTCCTGAACCCCTTCAACCGGAAGGTGCGGGCAAGGCTTCGCTTTGAGACACCCTACCCGGGATGGTCTGCGGCGCCCATCGAGCTGGCCCTGGGGGGCCGTCAGAAGTGCGCCTTCGAGGGCACGCTGGGCGTGCCACCCGGCACGCGTTGCCGGAGGTTACCCATAGCCCTCGACCTCGATGTGGACGGCAGGCCCTTTGGCCAGGTCGCGGAGGCATGGGTCACCGCCGGGTTCGATTCGTTCTAGGGGCGTAACCGCCGCACCCCTCCCGTGAGCATGGTCGAAACCTACGAGCAAGCCTTCACCGTGGAATTCCGCTCACCTGAGTCCGCGCGCAAGGCCGCGGTTCGCGTGGCGGGCCTTTACCACGATTTCAAAGCGGCCTTCTCCACGAGAATGGACGACAACAACTCAAATGATATCCGTGTTGCCGAGGTGATGGCACGTTTCGGACAAAAGGGGACATTCTTCCTGAACGATCCGTGGGCCTGGTGGGAGGGAAACGCGGATCAGGGATCCGCGATGCCACATGAGCCCGGATCGGAGGTCCCTAGGGGCCTGCGTGCCGGTGGGCATTCCATCGGGGCTCACACGCTGAGTCACGACTACCTGCCGGCGCTCTCAAAGAACGCTGCGTTCAAGGAGATCATGGGGTCCCGGATCGTCCTGGAGGTCCAATCGGGATCGCCCGTCTCCACCTTCACGTTTCCGTTCATGTATTGGCGCTCGCCGCTGAGGGAGGGTCTCGACCGCACGGACATCGAGGAGGTGCTGCGTCGCTCTGGGATCGTGCAACTTGCCGAGGACGGCTACAACGGGGGGCGCGACACGGGGCTGCAAGACGCCTGTTTCATCGTCGTCGACGGGAAGGCGGTCGGGGGCGGATCTGGCGAGTCCGTGATCGACCGCGAATGCCAGCGCGGCGGGCGACCCCTGTTCCTCGTGTCAATGCACGCCTGGCCGGAGCGCTGGGGAGGTCGTGGGTTTCCGATTCTCGAGGAGGTCTATCGCAGGTGGGCGGGCAGGCAGGACTGGTGGTATTGCAACGCGAACGAATACGCCGCCTACCGGTACCAGGCATTGCACACGGTTCTGACCACCAGAGTCGATGGCCGGTCGGTCCGAGTGACGCTTGCGAGGCCGGACCCGCTTGATCTGGGAGACTGGGTTCCCTTGACGCTGGCGTTCGACGGCGTGGGTCCGGAAGAGGTGCTGTCCTTGTCAAGTGAAGGGGCGAAGATCGAGACTTCCGGGATCCCGGGCCTCTGTGCCGTCGACCTGAGCCATGACGGGGAATTCGGACCCGTTGCGGCCTACGGCCGATCCGACAATCCCGGAAACAGCGATCGATGGGATGATGTGGCCCCATTTTCGGGATTGAGGGCGCTCCTCCAGAGGCGACCCGACCACCTGGTGCTCCACCTGAAGAATGATGGAGAGGCCCCCCTGCGCCGCATCCGGGTGACCTTCAGGCTGCCCCTGCGCTGGCGCGAGGGCGTTGTCCGGCGGAACCTGGAGGCCTTGGGGCCCGGCTCGACGGCCACCCTGAAGATTGATCTCTCGGAGCGACCCGAAACCGATGGGTACGCGGATGGCGTGGAGTACGACGTGGCTCAGGTGGATTTCGTCGGCGTGTCTCGAGCGCGGCTTTATGCGTTGTGTGAGGCGCATCGCGAGGATGCCCCTGCCCATTTCTCCCGCGAGGGGTTTCTCGTGCTGGGCCCCGTTCCAGGAGACCTTGCCGAGCTGGATCCCCAGTTCTTCGGCGAGAACTTCCCCGTGAACCGCGCCGGGGAGCGGGCCTACACGGCGCCTTGGGGACGGAGCCTGTCCTGGCGGGCCGTTGCGGCTCCGCTCGCCGGTTTCCTGGATCCGGACATTGTCCCCACGTCGGCGCAGGCGAATACCCTCGACATCCACGGCTGGCATTCGTCCTCCGTCCATCCGCACACGAGGATGAATTACCTGCTTCGCGGCATGATTCACGCGCCTGTTGGGATGACGGTGCATGCTGTCTTTGATCGAACGCGGGTCGTTCGCGTCGAGCTCAACGGAGTGGGGGTTTCGGATGGATCCCTCGAACTCAGGGAGGGCGCCAACGAGCTACGAATCCTCTACCACTCGCTCCTCGCCTGCGATTCGCAGTTCAACGAAGGCAACTACGGCTGCTACTTCCGGCTTGTGGATGCGAAGGGCAGGCGGGCAAAGGGGGTCCGGTTCGAGAGACCCAAGCCGGCCTGAGCCGTAACGCGCCGCCGAGCGGAGTTCGGACCACGGTGCCCGCCGCGCGGGCGAATCACCCCTTGGGGATCACGACCAGGGTCACGCTCTGCGCCGGCACGGTCTCAACGGCGCGACCGTCGCTTAGGATAAGGTCTCTCAGGCGGTCTATCCTGTTTGCGGCCGTGAGCTGCCACACCTGCGCGGGCACCGCTTTGTTCAAGCCAGTCACCGTAAGCTCAATGGGGATTGGGTGATCGAGGGACTTTGCCACGATCATCACGGTTCGCGCGCCATCGGAAGACCGCTCTGCTGCAAAGGCCGATAACTCGTCGACATTGGCGGAGTTGGTCAGGCGGATTCGGGTGTCCCCGAAGGTCGACCGATGGCCGTCGTAGTTGCGGTACATCTGGAAGGCTTTGTCCACGAGGGTGCTTCCGGGCGTTGGAGTCCATCGCCTGGCAAGGTCAAGACCCTCGCGATCGTCAATGCCGTGAATCCCGACCTGTTCGCGTGTCGCGAGGAAGACCCCTTCGCGTCCGAGGATGCCGAGGATGTCGGCCTGGGCCGTCGCGCCGTTGATGTGATCGACGGCTCCCCAGTCATATTCCGTGATGCCGATGGCGAGGCCTGGATAGTTGGAGGCGACAAGTTCCTTCATCCTGGGAATCAGGCGGACTCTATCGTCAATCCAGGAAGGGTCGCGGTAATCCGGGTCCCAGAGCGTTCGCGTCGAACGGTTCCGGCGGAGCTGCATTTCACGGGACACGTCGTCGCTGAATTCACCGCCCGCCGGGTAGAAATGAAAGGTGAACACATCCAGCAGCTTCACCGCGGACTTCTCCTCCCTTTGGCGGAGCTCCCCGAGTAGCCAAGGGGTGTAGTCTGCTCCACCCCGTGCGGCCCGGTCGGGGAACGGGTCCGAAGGGCCCGGGAATCTTCCACTTTCCTTCTTTCGCTCCTCGCCCCATTGCTGGTCCAACCCGCTGAAGAAGAACGCATTCCAGCCCCACTCCTCGGGGCCGCCGACGAGTGCCCCGGGGTCCAGCCGGTGCACCATGGACGCGTAGCGTGTGATGGCGTCGCAGAGTTCCGAGGCAGAGGGTCCCCGCCGTATGACATCCCCATGGCTCGCCCACCAGATGCTGGGTTCGTTGTCCATCAGGTAGACACGGACGCCTCCATCTGCAGCCTTTCCCCAGCGACGGACGAGGTGTTCAACAAGCCCTCGCTGGAAGTCCACCGAGGCAGCCTTATTGGCATCCCGCGGATCGTTGTCCGTTATGGGCTCACCGCCGGGCGAGCGAAGGCCGTTGCCTGCATCCGAATACTCGCCGGAGCCGTGGGCCGTCTGGGCCCCGTATTTCGCGACCGAGTAGCTCCAGAGCGGGCCTTGCCCCGGGCCCAGCCGTGCGGTCCAGCCGGAGATCGGAATCGTCACTATCGCACGGGCTCCCGCAGCTCGGCTGTTTTCGACAACGGCATCAAGAAGGCCGCAGGGCGATTCCCCGCCCGGCTCCGGCCGGCTCAGGTACCACGGCCTCGAATGGTTGCTGGCGTTGAGCTCCCAGTTGTAGAGCGTCGCGTAATTCCCCCCTTGCCGGTTCACGGTCGCATTGTTCGCCTCAAGGTCGGCGGCCGTGCCGAACATCATTCCGTAGATCTCGGGATGGATGGGTCGCCGGTCTGCGGCGGAATCGACCACGAGATGTACGGCCGGAGCCTCGGCGGCGAGCCGACTTGCGGAGCAAAGGGAGAGTGCCGCAGCGAGTCCCAGCGCAAGGCGTCGGCGGTGAGCAGGCACGGTAGGCTTAGGGAGCTGGGGGCCTCTCGAACGTCACATCCTCCAACGGCCGGCCCTCGCGCGAGGCTAGTCTGAAATAGCATCCATAGTTCGCCGGGGAGAACGTCGATCCGATGCCGGGCGCCGGGGCGTAGAGGATGCAAATCGTGTTTTCCCCCTTGTGTAGAGGAAACTCGCCCCCGTCGACCACCCCGCCATTGACCGAGAGACTCCTGACGCAGTCTTTGCGGTACACGGCCCGTACGTTCCGCTCGAAAGGGCTCAGGACGCGCCCATAGAGGAGGTAATGCACCCTCTTGTGGGGAGAATAGATGGCGGGATCCCAGACGTAGAAGCTAGGTATGTTGGATCTTCCGGTCGTTGGGATGATATCGGGATCGAGGATGGACGCTCTTGCAGGATCAAGCGTCCTCCATGAGAGGCGGCCGCTCCAGTGCACCGCGTACTCCCTTTCCGGCTTGGCTCCCGAGAGCAGGGCACTTGAGAAGGCTAGCGGGTCGAAGTCGGGCTCGTCGCCTGCAAGGGGGCCCAGGATCCAGAAGCCGTCCCTGGCGAAACTGGAAGCGGGCGCCCCGGCCGCCGTCTCACAGGTGGCGTATACGCGGGCCCGCTCGGACCCACGGTAGTCGATCTGGGCGACATCATATTCACTGCCGTCGCAAAAATGCCCCGAGTCCTCCCGCTCGGAGAGTTGAATCTGAACCTGGGTGGAGGCGCCCTTCTCTAGGTCCCTGAGGGATTCACGGACTACTCCTGTCTTCCAGCGAAGCGGAAGCCGGAAGACCACCCGAATATCGCTCAGGTTGCACCCACCGCTGTTCTTTAGGATCAGGGTGAGGCGCTCTCCCCGGTGAAAAAGGAGCGCCTGCAGTCCTTCCGGACCCGCCTCGCCGTGACCGAGTTGATCGGTGTTCGTTGGGTTGCTTGACTCGTGGAAGGCGCCAATCGAGCCCCTCCGCGTGTCGTGGAACAGGTCGAATGAATAACTCGGGCCTATCTTCACAGGTTCCGTTACCGCCGCGGATGCAGTGACCGAAAGCACATCCTCCGGATGACATCCCTCCACCAGGAGCGTGAGGGGAACAGGGTCTCCCAGGTCCAGGGCATCTGGGCGAGTCAGGACCGCCCGGAGCGTGGATCCTTCGACAAACACGGACAGTCGAGAATGAAGGGCCTGGTACCGATACGCTGCGTATTGGCTTTGATTGCAATACCACCAGTCCGGCCGGCTTGCCCATCTTCGTTCCAGATCCGACAGCAGAGGGAAGTCCGGCGCCCCCCAGGCGCTTACAAGGGCATGCATCGTTACGAGGAAGAGCGGCCTTTCCGAAGGGGGAAGGGGCGCGGTCAGAACGGATTCAGAATACGTTCCCTCGTCGCCGCTATTGTCGACGGTGATAAAGACAGCATCTTGCAGTCCGCTGTCCCAGTCCGCGTTGTACCGGTGCTCCGCAAGCTGGAAATAGCCTGCTCGCCTTAGGATCTCCTCGAGGTCGGCGCGCTCGGACGCATTTCGAAGACCGGTCTCGATGTAGGACACAAAGGGATAGGTGAACGAGATGCAGGGAGAGGACGCGTGAGCCTCGATCGCCACACGGATCCCCATGATCTCCTTGAACGCGGCGTTCTTGGAGAGCACCGGCAGGTATTCGTGGTTGAGGGTGTGTCCGCCCAGGGAATGGCCGCCCGAAAGGAGCCGCCGCGGGATCTCGAGTCCGGGGTTTTTCGGGGCCTTGATGCCCGTCGCGGGGTTGTCCTGCCACCACGACTCGGGGTTGTTGAGGTAGAATGTCCCTTTCTGGCCGAATTTCTCCAACACCTGCGCCACCATGAGGTCGTTCAGGTTTGAGTCGTCCATCCGCGTCGAGAACGCGGCTTTGAGGTCGTGGTACAGCGGGGCGATGTGCAGGTGCGCCGCATTTGCGGCAGCCTCCGAGCGAAACTGCACCACCACGGTTTGCGCGTAGGAGTCCATCCTCACGGGCCCGAGACTTGATGCAGGGTCCTCCCCGAATGTCGATGATGCGGCAGCGGCGAGCAGGAGGGCCGCGGAAGGGGCCCTTCCGGTCCGGAATCCACGTATCCTTGTCCCTGGGTCGATTGCAGGGTTTGATTTCAAGGACTCCTCGACTTGCTCGTTTCAGCGACGAGCGCCGCAGCAAGGATGGGTTGTATCTTCTCGACCATCCGCATCGTTCCGAGGTCGGTCGGATGCGTGCCGTCGACCGTTCCCTCGCCGTCTTCACCGATGAGGCCGTCCGTCGGGACGTAGAAGAGAAGCGGGTCGTTGCGCCGAGCCTTCTCGTAGACGGCTCTCAGGGCCGCGTTGTCCTGGTCGCTCCACGCCCGCCTCGAGGCGATTAGCACGCCATCGGGGTATTCCGGCGCCTCGACTAGGACAATTGGGGTGGTGGGGTGACGGCTCCTGAGCGCGGCCACCAGCTTCTCCATGCGAGGCACTTCGTCGGATCCCAGGTTGGGGAGGCAGTCGAGCACGTAGCATGCGGAGTCGACCGACGAGACGAGCTCGGCGATCTCGGGCTCCGCCTTGGCATTTCCGGAGAAGCCCAGATTCACGACAGGCATGTCCAGACGGCGGCCGAGCACGGCCGGATAGGCCATTCCCGGCCTTGCGACGCTGCCTCCCTGGGTAATCGAGGTGCCGTAGAACACGATGGGCTTTCCCTGCCGAACAACCGGGTCGATGCGGCTTCCCACCGGGAAACCCAGCTGGAGCGACTCGATCCCGTTGTAAAGGGGAAGGTAGAGCAGGTACTCCCGGTACCCGGCCGGCAAATCTTTGAAGAGGGTGGCTTCATTTGCCTTGTGGGAGGGCTCCGGCCTCGCGGCTGCAAGCCAGTGCCAATCCCGGCCAATCCTGACATAGAGGTCCAGCCCGCTTGCAGCGCTCGAGGCCAAATTGGGGAGGGCTAGCGAATCGCTGAGAAGGTCCCATCGGACCCGAAGCTCGCAAGCGTCGGTCGAAAAATGAACCAGCATGCCGGCTGAGTCATGGCTGAGATCCCAAACAGGCTGGCGAACACGACCCTCGGCTGAGCGGGGAAGGCGGTCGAACACAGCCTTTGTGTCGGCAAAGCCGCGGCCTTCTACGGAGAGCGTGGCTGCATCCCTCCAGGCGATCTGCAGGTCCGAGGCGGGCGGTTGGGCGCCGGCCAAGCCGATAGAGGCGATCCCTAGGAATGTGAGCGCCGAAGCGAGCGACCCACGGCAGAGGGTTCCGATCTGAGAGGGCGTCATTTGGATGTGTTCCAGCGGTAAAGAAGCCGCATCTGTGGGATGCCCGAGAGCCTCGACGGGTAGGAGCTTCGGCACCCGGGATTCGTGCCTTCGGGCGGTGGCGCGAAAAGGCGAATTGGGAACGGTGTGTCCAGGGGCCATTGCTCCGTTGCCGGGGTGACATCGATCAGTTCGACACCGGGTTTCTTGTAATACCATGTGTGTCCTGCACGGATCATCAGATTTTCTCCCTTGCCGAGCAGGAGTTCGAGGAAGATGGGGCGGTGCGCGAGCCTGATCTTCCAGCCGAGTCCGTCGGAGTCTTCGGAGGAGCGCCATTCGACGCCCAAATCTTGACCGTTTCGAGTCCAATGTTCCCCTGGCAGGAAATAGGGGTCTTGGATGAGTCTCTTGTAAACGGGGAGGAAGGGACTCGGGTTACCGATCTCCCGGTTGTTTGGATCCTCCCTCTCCAGGCCCAGCCTGGCTCGATCCCGGAACTGATAGTAGGTGATCGCCTTGAGGAATGCGGGCTTTCCCCTGAGGATGTCCCTGTAGAAGGATCCGGCCCTTCGGGACTGGGCGTGGCGGCCGCCGACGCTGCCGTCGGCGTTGAATTCACAGAGTTCGATCCCCTTGTCCTGGCCGGTGAGCGCGCAGAAGCGCCCGTGCGCGGTCTCAAGGAGCTTCCAGAGGTCGCGATTTGTGGAGATGGAGTAGGTCGTTCCTAGGTCTGATGGCTCGCATCGCCGAAACGGCCACCCAAAGTGCAGCGCGAGGTATCGGTCCGTTGCCCATACGTCTGCGGCTGCGAGGGTCGGTGAAAGATCGGCCTCATGGTCAAGGGACTTGGCCGTGTTGTTCGAATGGGCACCCCAAATCGTGTTCTGCGCCAGGGTGCCCCAGCAGGAGACCATGCGGATGTTAGGCGCCTCCTCATGGACGATCGTTGCGAATCTCACAAAGAAGCGCGCCACCTCTGTGTAGGAATAGCGGCGGTTGAACTGGAACCAGGTGCCGTCGCACTCGTGGTTGACGCGGAGCCGCAGGTTGCCGAACGGCTTCAGGTCACGGGCGATCGCGCGGATGTGGTCGTCTGTGAGTGCGCAGTCCGCCGTCAGCGTGAAGGTGACGTCCTGGCCGTGTCGGCGGATTTCTCGAAGTTGCTCGAAAACCTCGGCGTCTGGGTCCCCTCCAAGGCCGCCTCTGTAGGGGAAATAGTCGTCATAAGGGTAACCCCAGATAAACCCACCCCTGTTCCTGAACACCTGCGAGACCCGATTGGGCCATCCCTTGTCAAAGGGGTAGTAGCAATAGATGATGTTTATTGCCCGGTGGGGGCGACCCAGCACGCCCAGGATGTAATCCTGGCTTACGAATTCCCCCCGTTCGCTTCCCACTCCAAGGTCGACGGAACACGCGGCAGGGCACAGGGTAACCCTATGAATTCGTCCGCTCAGCGGCCTAAAGGACATGTCCTTGGGAACCATTGTTTTTGTACGTCCGCTGGCTTGGAACACCCTGCCGGCAGGCTTCCATTCTGGGCCATTCCTCCTAAGAATAGAATCTACGGCCGGACGAAACGCCTGTAATATTGGATGGGGCCCTCGGGGAACCCGCGGCTCAACGCCGGGCCCGCACAAGGCCCCTGGTCGGCGGCCTCAGTTCCGGTGTCCAGTAACTGATGTCGCTTCCCAGCTTTCGGTTGGCGCCACGGTATGCCGTCGGGCTCAGCTCGAATCTCCGCTTGAACCGGGTGCAAAAATAGAAGGGATCCTCAAAGCCGACATTTGCGGCAATTTCCCCAATCGAGGCGGCGGTGGTCATCAAGTGGAAGCGGGCCAACTCCAAGCGGCGCTCCTCCATGTACTCCTGGGGCGAGCGCCCGAGGCCTGCGCGGAACAGCAGGCAGAACTGCGAACGGGAGAGGCCCGCGCAACGGGCCAGGGTGTCGATCGAGTGGCGCCTGCTGAAATCATTGTGGAAGAGCTCGATGGCACGCTCAATTCGGAGATCCACCCCGCCTCCGGCTGTGCCCGAGCGCTCGACCGCGCAGGCAACCCTGAGGAGCATGCCCTCGATAAGGCTTTCCATGAGCGCCGGCCTCAGCGGCATCTCCGGTGAGCGAAGGTTCACCTGAAACATCTCCTCGAGCGCGGCAATTGTCCTGTTGCGCGCCGTTGGGTCCCTGACCTCGAACGCCTGCAATCGGTCCGCGTCGAACCACGGCAGGGTCCCCTTTAGCTTCTTAGACGGCTGAAAATGCATGAAATAGAAGCCCCATCCCTCCTTCGGGTCAGCAACCCGGTAGCTTCGTTCCAGCTTCGGGGGAAGGATCATTAGTGATCCGACTTCCGATCGAAGCACATCCTTGCCGAAGTGTACCTCGCCTGCGCCTAGGAAGGTGAAATACAGGTTCCAGTTCTTTAGGTCATGCTCGGCCCAGGCAGCGCCCTCGTGCTCGTACCGCACGTAGCCGGTGCGCGGAAAGAGCGGATAAGAGGAGCCTATATTCTGCCTGCCCATCATCCTAAATTGAAGCTCCCCGACGGGGGCGCAATCCGAATGGCTTTGATTGCGGAATTCCGACGCCCGAGCACGGGCCCGTGCCCAAACGGGAGCGATCAGCCAATATTGCAGGGAAATCGTCTGGCTGTGGATTCTGTTCCTGTGCGTCTTGGCGCATAGTGGAGGCCTTGACCCCGCTTTCGCATTCCTCCTCCGTTGCGTGCCATGCGCACGCGGCGGCCCACCGCAAGAGGTTGCCCCTTGGGGGGCCATGCCCTAGGCAGTGAATCTCATGGAGGATAGGCATACCGGCTCTTTCAGGCTGGCTCTCGCGCAGATGCGGGTGGTCGGCGCTGACAGGGACGGCAACCTCGGGCGCGCAGCCCGGATGGTTGCGGCCGGCGCCAGGGCTGGAGCGCAGGTCGTGCTCCTGCCGGAAGCGCTCGACCTCGGATGGACGAGTCCCAAGGCGCGCGAGCTCGCCGGGCCTATTCCTTCGGGCGCCGCGTACAGATCCCTGAGGGACGCGGCCAAGAAGGCCAGGGTCTACGTCTGCGCAGGATTGACCGAGCGATCGGGAATGCGGGTCTTTAACTCGGCCGTCCTGATTTCTCCTCAGGGTCGGCTCCTCCTGCACCACCGGAAGCTCAATGAGCTTGAGATTGCGCACCCGGCCTATGACCAAGGCGACCGCTTGGCGGTGGCCCGGACACCCCTGGGGACATTCGGCCTCATGATCTGCGCAGACGGAAGCGTGGCGGGTCAGGTGGTGAGCCGCTCGTTGGCACTCATGGGAGCCGACGTGATCCTCTCCCCGTCTGCGTGGGCCGTGAAACCAGCCTACGACAACGCGCGCACGCCGTACGGCGCAATGTGGCGCCGGTGCTACGGAGCTGTCGCCCGCGATTTTCGGATATGGATCGCGGCATGCAGCAATGTCGGCGTCATCGATGGAGGACCGTGGGATGGTTACTCATGCATCGGGCGCTCCCTCGTGGTTGATCCGCAGGGTAGGCCGGCCCTTACCGGCCCCTTTGGGCCAAGGGCCGAAGCGCTCCTGTCGATCGAAATTGAGCCCGAGGCCAGGCCGGCACGGGGCACAGGATGGGAAAGGCTTTGGGCCGACCGCGAAGCAGCGGCGCGGAAAGGCCGCGTCCGCAGCCATCACGCGTCCAACCTCCGAACAACTCGGCGGACAGCTTGATCACCGATGCGCTTCAGACAACCGGTGAGGATCCTGGCAGGGCTTTCACTGGCCTGCCTGTCGGCAGCCCCGGCTCGATCGGCAGACCAATCGAGCGAGGGTGTGCCCAACGCTGAGCCGTTCTTCGTCTCCCCCTTCGGGAACGACAGTTGGTCGGGCAGGCTCATGGACCCGGCCCCAGGAGGTAAGGATGGGCCGTTTGCCACGCTGGCGCATGCGCGCGATGCAGCACGGTCTGCCAAGGAGCGCCTTGCGACGCTTGGGCAGCGCGTCTTGATCCGCGGCGGCGACTATTTCATGGACCGAACGCTCGACCTGTCGGTGGACGATTCGGGTCTGACCCTGGAAGCAGCCCCCGGGGAACGGCCGGTCATTTACGGGGGGAGGCCCATCGGCGGATGGCGGCCTGATGCCCATGGATTCTGGTCGGCGGCCCTGCCTGAGGTGCTTGGGATTCCCTGGGATTTCCGGATGCTGGTGATCGACGGTCGGGTCGCGAGCCGCTCGCGCCTTCCCAAGCAGGGCGCCTTTGAGCACCTGAGCACATTCGATGGGACATGGACTGTAGGCAGAACCCATGGATGGGCGCGGCGTCCCACCGTTGAGCAGCTGACGACGCTCGTATGCCGGCCTCAGGATCTGGGAGCGTGGCTCGAACGTGGGAACGCAGAGCTCACCATCTACCACATGTGGAACGCATCGGTCGTTGGCCTATCGGCAATCGATTTGCCGAGACATGCGCTGAGGCTCTCGAACCCGTGCGACTACCCTCCCGGGGCCTTCGGCGTGAGGAAATATGTCGTATGGAACGAGACGGCGGGAATGACCGATCCAGGCCAATGGTATCTGGATCGGACGCTGCGACGCGTATACTATTGGCCGCTCCCTGGACAGGACATGCGCAAGGCGCAGGCCCTGGCTCCGCTCGTTGAGGCGGTGATTCGGATCCAGGGTTCGGAGGATGCGCCGGCTCACGATGTGGTGCTGCGTGGGCTTGGAATCTCAATCGCAAACGCGGCCGTGGGTGCATTGCCCACCGACTGGACCATCGGCGGATTCAACGGGACCAGCCGGCCCGGTGCGATTCAGGTGCGCATGGCAAATGACTGCACCTTCGACCGGCTGGAGCTCTCGCGGGTGGTTGGCCAGGGGATCAAGGCGGTGGCGGTCAATAGGCTCATTGTCCGGGACTGTAGTTTAACGGATATTGGCGCAACCGGGATCGTGATTGACGGCAATCGCTGCACGCTGGTTGGCAACCATGTCCTACGCGCGGGCATCGTTTACGAAGAGGGCATGGGAATCGAGGCATCCGGGGACAGGGCGGTTATCAGCCACAATGAGATTAGCCATACCTCCTACGATGGAATCATGGCTACAGGCGGAGGGCTTCTCATAGAAAGAAATCTCGTTCACCACGTGATGGAGGGCCTTCATGACGGCGCCGGGATCTACGTGGCTGGAGCGGGGGAGGGCATGGTAATTCGCGGCAACTTTGTTCGAGACATAACGGACACTGGAGGGTATGGCGCGGCTGCCTATTACCTGGACGAGCTCTGCAGCCATGTCCTCGTTGAGGACAACCTCTCGTTGAACGTCGTGCGCGCCCTCAATTGCCATATCGGAAATGGCAACCTCATCCGGAACAATTTCTTCATCAGCCAGGGTGATTTGGAGCTCCAGTTTCCCCGGTGCGTGGACCAGTGCATGGAGCACAACGTGATCGTGGGCCGCACGACGATCTCGATCCACCCATTCAACGCGATTGGGCGAGCCTCCGGAAACGTGCTCTTTAGCGGAACGGGGGTGATCGTAGCGCGCGTGACCCCTGTTCTCGGAAATGTTCCCACAGCCTATGACTTGGTGGATGCGCCGTCCCCTGTGTCCGGCGCCCAGTGGACGCTGTCAGATCCCGGGATATTCCGATACGATAGCGGGCGGGTTGAACTCGCTCCGGATTCGCCCGCCCTTAGGCTTGGCATCCACTCGATTGACGTGAGCGGTGCCGGACCGGAGCCCTAGTGCTTCCCGGTACCGGAATTCGAACGTGGATGAGGCCGCAGGCCGGTTTGAGTGCCGTTTAGGGCGGGTCGACGAGACTTGAGGCCTTACCTCAAGGGGACACTCTTGAGGGCCAGGGCGGAGGGGAGAACTCAACTGATTTCCCAGCGCAGCGGGTTACCGGGACGACTCTCTCCCGCGAATCGGATCGACGGCCCCGGGTTCGTCTGGGCCTCGGCAGAGCCGTTGACCCTGACCTGGCGCGTTCGCGCCCCTTCGGGGCCGGAGAGTGTCAGTTCAATCTCCCAGCGTCCGGCCGCGGCAGGCGCGTACCATCCCGTGTAGCCGTTCCTGGCCTTCTTGAACCCGAGGAGGGGGGACGTGAATGCGTACTCCGCCATGGGAAGGTCCGGCTTGAAGCTGACGCCGCCCTCGTGGAACTCGAGTCCCAGCAGCTTGGCCGCGCTGTAGAGGGGCCAGGCGTGCGGGTGCATGTTCATGACCGGGAAGTCTGTCCAATTGTATCCCCAATCGTCTTGCACCTGCAGTTCGGTCGACGGGTGTTCCGCAAACATGGTCTGGCCGGGATACCGCGACAACACGGAGTTGTAATAGTCGGGACCACTCCAGATTCCGTACCAAAGGTCCGGATAAGCCTCCGCGTGCTTCGCAAGCGAATTCTTCTTCCACTCGTCCCAAGCCAGCGCACCGTCTTCCGTGGCCAGCGCCCAGATCAGGGTTCCATTGATGGCGGACCAAACGCCCCCGTTGGACAGCGTGCCGACCGGTCGCTTGATGGTGCTCACGCCTGGGTTTTGCAAAAGGGCACCGATCGGCGAGGGCTTTCTCAGGGTCTCGTCAAGTGCGGCGACCAATGTCTTGCGCTGCTGTGCCGTTGCCGCGCCTCCGATGACGGCCCACGGCTGCGGCTCCAGCCAAAGATGGTCTTCGCCGATCCACCCAACCTTCGGGCCCAGCCAAGCGCGGCGGAACCACTGCCCCGCCCATTGCGCCTGGACCGACCGTCGTTGCGCCTCAGCTCTTGCGCCTGCCTCGTCAGCGGCCTTGGAGTCCCCGGCATACGCGAGCATTCGCGCATAGTGCTCGAGGACATAGGAGGCCATCGCGGCATTGAGAACGCTTTCGCCTTCCTTGCGGATCTCCTCTCTCTGTTCTCGCGGGGCATATGCGACCACGACCTCGTCGTTCCAATCCCCGTTGGAAAGGCGCATCACGCCGTGCTTCCCCGAGCCAATGCCTTCGACAAGGTGTCTGAAGGAGCGCCCGAGAAGCTCGCGGACCGTGGGGTCTGCGGGGTTCGGCTCCTGCCGCGGATAGACGGGAATTCTCTCTTCGAGAAATGCCGTGTCGCGAGTTGCGAGCACATATTCGCTGGCCGTCCAGAGGAGCCACAGCTCCAAGTCGCTCGGAATGTAGAATGCAGGCATTGGAACACCGCTTCCCACGATGCCGTAGGGAATGGACCCGTCCGGCTGGATCTCCTTCAGGGTGTAGCGGATTATTCCCCGGACAATCTCCGGTTTGCTGAAGACGAAGGGCAAGGTATGCTGCAGCGGATCGCGCGCCGCTCCCTGAAATCCCACGATGTACTGGTAGACGTGGCCCTGCGAGAGCATGTGCTCACGGAAGAAGCTGTCATAGGTCAGGTTGCTGCGAAGGTAGTAGTTGTGCCAGGACGTCTCTCGTTCCACCCATGGCTCGAGCGGCGTGCTAAATCGAACACCGTCCCCCTTCCAGGCCGCGCTTGAGCGTGACCACAGCAACGCCGGGTCGGACGAGTATTTCGCCACAAGCTCGTTGACCTCGAAACCCTGCGGGACATAGCCATACAGAAAGCTGAGCGTTCGGCTCTCTTGGGGCTGGAGCCTGACGTCGCGTTCAAGCAGAAACGCGCTTTCCGGACCGGTGGAGCCAAGATCGTTGCCCAGCTTGGCCGAGAGCCCCGAAGGACGGTCGATTCCGCCTCCGCCGAAAAAGGCGGAGGCGTTCGTCGCAAACCCGTCAATCGGGGCGTCCAACGAAACCAGAAACGTGGACGGTGGGTTGAGGTCCTCCATCGATGTCTGGGGCGATAGTTTCGGCAAAGACCCGCCTAGGAAGCCGGAAGGGTTCTTCTTCAGATACGCCTCCACGTCCTCCCACGCCCGGATGTCTTCGGGATCACGTCCAAGGAATCTCTGCGTCTCGACCAGGCCTGCGCCGTTCGCCATCGGCCGGAACTGGTGCGCAAAGCGCCGGGCGAACTGGCGGCGGCGATCCGCCGCATTGACCGCTTCGTTCGCCGTCGCCTGCATCGTCGAGCGGAAGGAAAACTGAATATTCTGGCAGCCCCAGTATTCGAGCCATCGGAGGTCCGCGACCTGGCTCGAATGGTTTGTGACCGTAACCATTGAGACCAAGACCGGATCGTCCCCGAAGGGTGCGAAGATCACCTGGTCGACCCCGTACTGGCGTCCCTTCACAGCCTTTTTGAAATAGCCTTCGCCCAGGATTCGCTCGAAGGACTCGCCATGTCCGGGATAGTAGGTGCTCAGCGTTTCGTCTCCACCGGTGAGGAATCCGACACCGGCCCCGTAGAGGCCAAGATCGGGGCAATAGTCGTTCAGGAATTTCGGCGAACCCTCGTCCTGGCGCACCTGCACGTATCCGTAATTTGAAACGGCGGCAACCAGGCGATCATTTCCCACCTGGTGCGTGTGGTCGGCGGCCGAGCGCCACTGCGGGTGGACCGGGCACCGGGCCTTGGCGTCGGTGAGCTGGTTGCAGGTGTACCGGTAGGCCGGCAGGCCGAACGGATCGGTGATCCATTCGCCGAAGTGGCCCGACCCGTAGGCATTCCCTCCTCCGTCCCGAGCTCCGGGTCCGCTCATGGGTGCGCCGATGGCGGCGAGCAGGCGGCCGTTAAGGGAAGTGCCAGCATACACGGTGCCGGTCAGCGCTGCACTTTGGAGGAGAAACTTGCGTCGATTCATGGTCTTCATGAGTTGAAAGCAGAGCTGACGTGAGCACGCTCTATTGAGCCGGGGTTGTGTTAGTTTGGGCGGGTTCGTGCCAACTACGAGCTCATAGGCAAAGATTAGAGCGATGAGGGGTGACACTCCAAAGTTCCGAAGGAGTGCCGCCACGAACGAGAAGGAAAGCGGCAAGGAGGGGGAGCCCAGACGGCTTCATACATGACGACAAGAATCGTGCGGTGAGGCTGCACGGAGCCCCTTGGCATTCGTTCATAACCGATTCGTGCGTCCGAGAAGATCGAATCTGAAATTGGCTAGCTCCCCAACGCCTTTGGGCACTGATTCTTCAAAGCAAACTCTTGATTCGAAGAATTGGTGATTTCGACAGTTCTTCATGCTCCTTTTGTTGAGAGGGTCCCGATCTTCTGGGCGCCCAAGGTGCACGGGTCCTGCCGGGACACCTATGGTAAGCTTATCGCCCTGCAGCCCGGCCATCGCGCCCTGCAGAAGGGGTCCGCGGTCTGACTGAACAACTCAGCGCCCCGGGGCGTGGTCTCCCTTCTTCACCGCCAGAGTGGTCCGTCATTCGGCCCGCAGCGCCTCGAGCGGGCTGATGCGGCCGGCGCGCAGGGCAGGGACCAGGCATGCTAGCAAGGCGACACCAGCGAGCGCCGTCCCGACCGCCGTGAATGTCACGACATCGAATGCGCTGGTCTCAAAGAGCATGCTCTGAAGGATGCGCGACAACGCGAGGGATCCGGCCAGCCCGGCGCCCAGGCCAATGAACACGATACGCATGCTTTGATTCACGATCAGCCGCACAATATCACCCTGCGTGGCACCCAGGGCGGTTCGGATGCCAAGCTCGCGGGCCCTCTGGGTCACGTTCCACGCCACAACCCCATAGATGCCGACCGCCGCCAGCACGCTCGCCACGGAGGCGAAGAGTCCCAGAAGCACGGTGCTGAAACGGTTCTGGCGCAGGCTCTGTGCGATTGTGATCTCCATCGTCGACAGTTCCCGGATCGGCTGGTTGGGATCGGCTGCCATCACGATCGCGCGGGCGGCAGCGGCAGCGAGCAGTGGATCGCCGTTCGTCCGCATGAGGACAATCATGCCGTTGCGGATGATCGGCGAGTCCCAGCTCTGGTCGACGGGCAGGTAGGCCGCCGGTGTTGGATCCGACTGAAGGCCGGAATGGCGCGAGCTCTGGACGACGCCGACGACGCGCGTCCACTGGAATTTGTCCAAGCCCGGCGGGAGCAGGCCCGGCTTGATCAGGTTGGCGGGCAGCCCGAGCATGACCTTCTGGCCGAGCGGGTCCCGGCTGCCGAGGAATTGCTTAACCGCGGCCTCGTTCAGGATGATGACCGGCTCCGACCCGGCGCGGTCGGCCTCAGTGAAAGCCCTCCCCCGCAAGAGCCGCAGGCCCTGGGCGGTGAAGTAGGCGCCGGTCACGCAGCTGAACTGGACGCTCTGGAGATCGCTGAGGTTCGAATAGGTGCGCTCGGGCGTAATGAGCGGAAGATTATTGCTCCCAAGCAGCGGCGCGTTGCTCGAAGCAGCGGCGGCCCTGACCCCCGGCAGGTGAGTCGAGCGTGCGACCACCTCCGTGAAGAACCGTGTCGCCTGTTCGCCCGTCGGATAGCGGGATTGTGGAAGCTGGATCGTCATCACGAGCAGATTCTCGGGATTGAAGCCCGGGTCAACGGACTGGAGCCTCGCGAAGCTGCGGATGAGGAGGCCAGCGCCGATAAGCAGGATGAGGGAGAGGGCCACCTCGCCCACGATGAGGCCCGAGCGTACCATGGAGCTTCGCGGGCCGACTGTGCCACGTCCGCCTTCCTGAAGCGCGCCCGTAAGGCGGTCCCGGGATAGCTCGAGGGCTGGAAGCAGGGCAAAGACAAGCATGGTGCCCGTGCACACGGCGACGGAAAAGAGCATGACCGGCAGATTCACAGTGATGGCCGCTTCGGACGGGATGACATCCGCGGGAAGAAGGGCGAGCAGGGCCCTGAGGCCCCACGCTCCCACGAGGATTCCGGCGCCGGCGCCAAACGCGGCGAGCGGGATGCTCTCGAGAAGGACCTGCCGGACGAGGCGGCCCCGGCCGGCTCCCAGCGCCGACCGGATCGCAAATTCGCGTTGGCGCGTGGTAGCGCGCGCGAGCAGGAGGTTGGCGACGTTGGCGCAGGCTATGAGCAGCACAAAACCGACGGCCCCCAGAAGCATGAGCAGCGGGTTGCGGATGGGTCCCGAAACCGAGTCCGACAGCATGACGGCGCCCACGCCGATATTCTTGTTCGAGTCGGGGAACTGGTCGGCAATCCTCTTTGCGATCACGCCCAGTTCGGCCCTGCCGTCCTTCAGAGTGGCGGTTGGCTTCAGCTTTCCCACGACCCAAGTGTTCATCCGGAGGACGCGGCTTCGCATGAGATCCGTGTCCGCCTCCAAGCCCACCGGCAGCCAGACCTCCGCGCCCCAGAACTTGAAGCGCGGCGGCATCACGCCGACCACCGTATAGGCCTTTCCGTCGAGCATGAGCTCCTTCCCCACCACATCGGGGTTTCCCCCGAGGCGATTCATCCACATGGAGGCGCCGATAACGCAGACGGGATCCGCGCCCGGGCGGTCCTCCGCCTCGGTGAACGCGCGTCCCAGCATGGGCTTCATTCCGAGCAAAGGCCACGCCGAGGCGGAGATGAGCGCCCCCCTCAGGCTCGCGGGCTCCTTTACCTTCGTGAGCGTCAGCTCTCGGTTCCAGGCGTAGGCCAGAAAGTCGAACTCGCGGGCTTCCTTGCGCATTTCAAGGTAGTCGGGGTAGGTGACCGGCATCTGGCCGCTCTGTCCCACGGGCGCGGAGCTGATGAAGGTGATGCGTTCGGGGTCCGTGTAGGGAAACGGGTGAAGCAGCACGGCGTGGATCACGCTGAAGATGGCCGTGTTGGCGCCGACGCCCAGGGCCAGCACCGCCGTGACCGTGACCGTGAATCCGGGGGACTTTCGTAGGAGGTGCAAGGAGTGAAGCAGGTCGGAGAGAATTGAGTTCATTCAGTTCGTGGAGGGCTCACATCGGTGGACGAAAACTAATGGGCCCTATTAGAGCAATGCCGATGCCAAGCCTTGAGCGTATTTTAAAGTAATACGGAACAATAACTAACGAATCAGCTGTCGGTTCTTCACGGACATGAATTGACCGAATGTGGGAAGCGGACGTCCCGGATCTGGGATCACCGCCGGGGGTTCCTTGTGTCGCAGCGCGACGATGGAGATGCGGGCCTGCGGCGGCCGGGTGGGCATGCGGCGGAATCCCCTTTGGCGCAGTGAACTCTCAGGAAGAGGTCACAAGATCGGCAACCTGCGGGAAATCGCTTCGGTGGCCTGGCAATGCGACCCCGAGGCGGTGGCCGTCACTCTCGAGGATCTCTCTCCTCGGTCCCCGTCCTTGAGCGGCCCAGCCCGGCGATGCCGACCACGTGTCCCCTTAGGCAAAGCTTTTCCGACCGGTCCGGGGCACGCATGAATGACCCATGGGCATAGACGGGTAACGAGGCATTTACTTCATCCTCGAATGGCCGTTAGCTTGCGTGATGGCGAACCTACTACCGGATCCGGGGCTCGCGCCTGTCACTTCGGCGAAGCAACCGCATGCGGTCATCTCACTTTGCCGACTGTTGGCTGCGGCGGCCTTGCTCCTGCTGCTGCCGAGGGCCGCGCGGGCCGAGCCCATCCGCCCCTATCCGGCGAATCCCCACTACTTCATGCGTGACGGTAAGCCTATAGTATTGGCGACCTCCGATCACCACTACGGCGCGGTCATCGACGCGAACTTCGATTTTGCGCGCTTCCTCGATTACCTCGCGGCGAGCGGCATGAACCTTACCCGCATCTATCCGGGCGGCATGTTCGAGCCCCCTGACAAGTACGTCGCGGGCAATCCGCTGGGGCCGCGACCCGGCCACCAGATCCTGCCGTGGATGCGCTCGGGCGAGGCGGGGGCAAATGCCTCGCTTGCGGAGCCGGGCAAGGCGTCGCTCAAGTTCGATCTGGATCGGTGGAATCCCGACTATTTCGCGCGCCTGAGGGCCTTCGTCGATCTCGCTCGAAAGAAGGGCATCGTGGTCGAGGTCGCTTTCTTCAACGGCATGTATGCAGATTGCTGGCCGCTGATGGCGCTCTATCACGCCAACAACATCCAGGGTGTCGGGCGCTATGAAGCCGCGGAATGCGGGCTCTTCACGACGTGCAACCCCCGCAACGAGGATGTTCTCCGCTACCAGCGCGCCTACGTCGCCAAGATAACCGCTGAACTGAACGAGTACGACAACGTGATCTTCGATATCTGCGACGAGCCCCTTCTGCAGGGGCTTCCCGGCGGCAAGGTTGTCTTCATGCCGGAAAGCGACGTGATTCCTTGGCTTCACGAGCTAAAGAACGCGTTCTTCGAGGCGCAGTCCAAGCTCCCCAAGGTGCACGTGCTCGGGCAGACGGTACAAAGCGCCTCCCCGGATCTCTCCGCTGAATCCTGGTGCGACTGGCTCCCCACCGAGTATGTTCGCGCCGCCGCGGAGGCCCTCAAGAAGAACTACGCCGCCTGCAAGCCGATCGTCGATGTGGAGTCGGACTACTTCGGAGGCGCCCTCGTAAGGCCATACACTACGGAGGACGTGCGGATTGAGGGTTGGTGGTTCCTGCTAAACGGGGGTGCCGGAAACACCAACCTCAACGGGGAGTACTTTGCCGGGCGGGAAACTGGAGGCGCTGACACACATGGGAAGGTCGTACCGCAGAGGAGAATCCTGAAGGACTTTGTCGAGGGCCTTGACCTCAGGTCGATTGTGCGGTTCGAGGGCCTGGGCGGAGTCCCCGCCGGTACCCGTTCGGGAGCCCTTGCAATCCCGGGCGTGGAATATGCGGTATACGTCGCGCATGCCAAGGACGATGGAGAATGGGGCGCACACTTCGTCGGCGTCCCCGGCGCCTACCGCGACACGTTTACACTGAAGGCTGTGCCCGAGGGTGCCTATCGGCTGGATTGGATTGAGCCGGAGACAGGCCTGGTCAGGGCGTCCGGGCGAATCGACTGGCGCGGAGGCGATCTTACCGTGACAACCCCTGCGTACGCGCTTGACGTGGCGCTCCACATGCGCGCTGCGGCCGTCCACTGACCTTCCGCGCGACCCTACCAGTCTGACAGTGTGGCGCAGGATTGTGTCGTTGGCCCGAAGAATTCGAAGTCCAACCACGAACTCTCCAGACAAATTGACTTTGGGATTCGGCCGGGAGCCGCCAAGTGCTCGAAGCCCAAAGGAGGGTGGGCGACAAGGTGGCGATTTGGCGCGATTTTCGATGCCCTGCCCCCGAGGCAACGGCTCAAGAAGGTATAGGGTCATTTCTCGATCGGGCAGGGGATTGCCACTATCATTGCGTGCAGCCTCGACCAAGATAGGGGATGCCGGAGAAGGGACCTTATTTCTGGACGCTTGACGGAAATCGCTCGAGGTCCGGTAAGGGGTATCCAAAAGCAAAATCCCCCGTAACCTTGCGGCTACGAGGGATTAGATTGGGTGCAGTGGCTGGATTTGAACCAGCGACCTTCAGGTTATGAGCCTGGCTGGCTTTCTCCGAATTCGACGGCGAACACGGTCAGCTTGACGCCGTAGCAAAATGCTACAAATTGATTCGCATGAGCACTATTCCACTTCGCATAGACACGGATTTGGTCAACGTCGCCCGAGAATCGGCCGCTGTGATGGATCGGACGCCGACGGCCCAAATTGAGTTCTGGGCTAAACTTGGGCGAGTCATGGAGCAAGTCCTCACCCACGATGCCCTGGTGACGGTAAAAGAGGCTTCTCGGGTCAAACGCCTGGACGAGCTATTGGCAATGGTTGCGACGCCCAAGGGTAAGCAGAGGGCGCTGGCTGTGATTCGCCGTCACAAGGGACCGACTTACAGTGCGGACCCGACGAAACCAGGAGTGATCATTGAAACGCGGCCTGACGGCTCCAAGCGCCGCGGCAAATTCTCAAACCGCCATTTCATGCCCTTGGTGGCAGTGAACTCGGAATGAGCGCGCCTCACCTTGTTGTCTTGGCGGGACCCAATGGCGCAGGAAAGTCGACATTCTTCCGCGCTTTCCTTCGTGGGTCGGGCCTCAAATTCCTTAACGCCGACGACATTGCGGCCAAGCTCAGTCTCTCTGTTTCCGATGCCGCCCGCGCTGCTGACGCACTCCGGACTAAATTACTCGAGACCCGCGAGTCGTTTATAACAATGACCGTTTTTTCTGACCCGGTTGGGGCCAAGCTCCAGTTCATGAGGGAGGCCCTGGCGAAAGGTTTTTCTGTCACATTGATCTATATTGGATTGGCCGGACCGGACTTGTCTGAGGCGCGGGTCATACAGAGGGTAGGAGAAGGGGGACATGACGTTCCCTCGGACCGGCTGTCTCGCCGCTACAAGCAGTCGCTCTTGAATCTTGTGGCTGCAATGGAGTTCGTTCCCACAGTGCGGGTTTATGATAATTCTTCGGATGAGGATCCGTTCCGACTTGTGCTATCGGTGGACAGTGGCCGCAGGAGCGGATCGGACCGTCTTCCCGAATGGCTGGCCAATGCCCTGTCTTGAGAATTCGCCGCCGAATATGTGCCAAACGCGTGCCCAAAATGCCTCATTTCATTGCACTCGGCTGCACTCTGCCGTCATTTCAGAAGACACGAAGGCCCGCTCGGAAGTGATTATCCTAGCGGGCCTTAGGGTATCTAAGATTGGGTGCAGGGGCTGGATTTGAACCAGCGACCTTCAGGTTATGAGCCTAATAGCTCCCTATAAACATCTTAAGTTCTCTCTGGTGTGACGGACAGGGACCGACTGGGGCGGACAGGGACGGGGACAAAATGGACAGCGTTTGGACAGTATAACTTGGTCCGGATTTGCTTCAACGGTCCTTCGAAATTGAGATGCTTTGCGCACCTCTCTCTATTGGGATAATGACAGAGGCCGTTAGCGTCGCTTTCGTCGTTCGTCTCTCCGGCTATCAAGCGCGATTGACGCCGTATCCAGGTGCAGAAACGCTCCGCTCATTGCCCGATGGATGGCCTCCCTGAGAGTAGCGAGATTCGTGCTGACCAGCTCACCACCTTTGGTGCAAAGCGACTGGCCAAGTTCATCCTCAAACTCGGAAGCGAGGTAGAGGGCCTGGACGAGAGGATCGAGGCGTTTCTGGTTTCCGACAAGAGCGAGGATGCGGCCCAGTTGGCGAAGCAACTCATGGCCTCGTTGCGGCGCTCGCGCCAGTTTTATGGTTATGCCCGTGCCTCTGAGCTTGCCGGTCGTTTGGCGCAGATTCTCGACGTCATCGACACCGCCGTCCTGACCGTTAGCCCGGCTGCGGCCCTGAAATTGATCGTTCGGTTTATGGAAGGGGAGGATCACGCGTTCGAGAGCGCCGATGATTCCGACGGAGTCATCGGTGACGTTTTCCGACGCGCCTGTGGATTGTTTGTTGAAGCGGCAAAGAGCCTTCCCTCGGCAGATACGTTACCGGTCCTGAAACAGCTTCTGGCTGAGGATCACTACGGAGTCCGCTATCATTTGCTTAAGGGGGTAGGGCAGTTTCTCGACAATGCGCACTTGGAGGCATTTATCGGCGAAACCCAGGCCCTGTTGACGGCTGGCGGCGAGCCTGCTCGTGGGGCCCGTCTGCGTCTCTTGGCTATTGCGGAATCGATCCGGGATCCGGTGCTCTACGAACAGGCTACCTATGCCGGCTGCGAGCGGGGGATGCCGCCCAACATTGCAGTCGATGTGGGCCGCCACTACCTGGAAGCCGGGCGTCCTCGTGAAGCACTTGAAAGGCTTCCGGCCAACGCCGATGGCCTTCGCGCCTTCACGCACGACTATTTCGACATGCGGGTAAGAATTTTGGCGGAGCTCGGCGATTCCGATGCGCTGCGTGCGGCACTTTGGGCGAGGTTTTTGTGCGCACCAGAGCGCGACACGTTTGAGGAAATGCTCGCGGCTGAACCTCTTGAAAACCGCGAGCCGCGCCGAATTTCGGCATTGGAGGAGGTCCGGGTCCGACTTCCGGTCCAAGAGCAGTCCGAATTCTTTGCCGAGATCGGAGATCTCGAGACATGCGCCTCAATCATCTTGAGCGCGCCGGAGAAACTGAATGGCGACCTCTATTTCTTCCTTGTGCCGATGGCCGAAAGGTTAGAGGCGGCGCATCCGTTGGCTGCCTATTTGGTGTACCGCGCTCTGCTTGAATCAATTCTTCGGCGTGCCGTTCCCAAGACCTATCACCACGCTGCCCGCTACTGGGAGATTCTCCGTTCGCTCGGGTCTCGCATAGAGGATTGGAAGGGACTTGAACCCCTTCAGACATTTCGGGGGCGAATCGGCCGTGAACATGCCAGAAAGAAGGCTTTTTGGGCGAAGGTAGAAATGGCTTCCTCTGAAAGCCGAAGTTCGCCCTTGAGCCCGAGCATAGGCGCTTGACGCTTCGATCGGCCACCATCCCCATTCTGGACTATGCCCCGTATCTTTGTCATTGGTGGACCTAACGGCGCCGGGAAAACCACGATTGCGGGCGGATTGTTGCCTGAAATTCTGGAGTGCGATGAGTACGTTAACGCCGATGCGATTGCAAAGGCTCTTTCGCCTTTCGAGTCAGACAGGGCATCATTCAGGGCGGGTCGGGTGATGTTGGAGACGATCCACGACTTGGCAGACCGACAAAGAGATTTTGCCTTCGAAACCACGATGGCCTCTCGGAGCTTCGTTCCGTTTCTAGCCAGCTGCCGAGACCGTGGTTACGAGATCAACCTGCTGTTCCTCTGGCTGCGGTCCATTGCCCTTGCTCAGAGGCGAGTTGCCAAGCGGGTTCGAGGTGGAGGCCACGGCATCCCCAGCAAAGTAGTCAGACGCCGGTACAAGTCTGGAATCAGCAATTTCCTGAACCTCTACGTGCCGTTGGCAGACTCGTGGTACGTGTATGACAATTCAGGCACGACCACAGAGCCGGTGGCCCGTAGAATTCGGGGCGGAAAGATCCAGTTGCATGAAGCGACAGTGTGGCGCAGGATTGTTGCGTTAGCCCGATGAATCCGAAGTCCAACCACGATCTCTCCCAACGAATCGACCTAGGAATTCGGCTTGGCGTCGCGAAGGCGCTCGAGGCGCACCGGAAGGCGGGCGAGAAGGTAGCGATTTGGCGCGATGGCAGGGTCGTCGATGTCTTACCTCCAAGGCAGCGGCTCAAGAAGGCATAGGGAGATTTCCCTGTCTGCCAGGGTAGTGACGTGAGTGTTGCGCCCGCCCTCGACTAAAACAGGGGCCGCCGAGAATTGGACGGTATTTCTGGACACTTTACGGACGCCGTTCGAGGTCTTGGTTAAGGGTATCCCAAAGAAAAATCCCCCATAACCTTGTGGTTACGAGGGATTAAATTGGGTGCAGGGGCTGGATTTGAACCAGCGACCTTCAG
>CAYQOH010000002.1:0-57699 GCA_964419075.1 uncultured Opitutaceae bacterium
TGCGCGGCTGGGACGGCTACCTGACGGACAACTGGTTCTCCGGCAACGAGCGGGCAGGATTCGCGGCGCGCCTTGAGAACGCGTCGGTCACCTTCACCGCCAACCGCGTCGAGTGGAACGGCGAGGAGAACATGCTGGTGACCGGCGGAGACGGCTACCAGATCACGGGCAACTTCTTCGACCGCGCGGGGACCTGCGGGATCGCGCTTCGCAAGGGCAAGGTTCCCTGCACGCAGATGACCCTCACCGGGAACTTCATCAAGCGCAGCGGCAAGCTGGCGCGCGAGGAAACCCATGAGTCGTCGCAGATCCTCATGGACGGCTGCCAGGGGGTCACCTGCGTCGGGAACAGCATCTGGTCCGGCAGGGACGACGGCGACGTCGGGACCTTCACGCCGAGCTACGGCATCATCTACGGGGGGCTCCGCAACTGCGTCATCCGCGACAACGTCCTGCACGACGGAGCCCTGAAGGAACTGCTGCTGGACCTGGGCGGACACGGGGACGGCGTCGTCGTCGGCGACAATCCCGGCCGTCTCTTTGCCCTCCGGCAAACATAGGCCTCCGGTAGTGGGCGTTCACCCGCGCCGGCGGATTCAAGCGAGGCGTCTCTTGGGCGGCACGTCGCATACCCACAGGACCGACCCGCACAAGACCCGCGTCCCCGCTGCCGGCTTCATATAGATGCGCCCGGACCCCCACCCTCGCAGAATGACCCCAACCCAAGGCGGGCGCGTGCGCAGACGCTCACGGTTTGCCCTGGCGGCCCTCATGGCGGCGCTCAGCGCGCTGCCGGCACGGGTCGCCCTCGCCGACCCGGGGGAGGAGGCCGAGCAGATCGAGGCCATCTACTCAAAGACGAGCAACGGCTACGTTCGGCTCCTTCGCGCGGACGGCTCCCTCCGCCCCGAGACCTACCGGTATGGAAAGGGTGAGTTCTGGGGAGGCGAAATGGCCGACGCCTCGGTGGACCGCCTGACCGTCGACGACATCGCGCGCACGATAGCGCCTGCGCTTGCGCGGCGGAGCTACGTGCCCGCAAAGGATCCGAGTTCCGCGGAGCTCTTCATCGTTATCAGCTGGGGAACGACCGTGGCGCCCGAGCACCGGGCGATGAGTCCCGCCTTCCAGGACACCGAAATCGCACAGATGCGCGCCCGAACGCCGCCCGGATCCCCGGACT
This sequence comes from uncultured Opitutaceae bacterium, assembly GCA_964419075.1. Taxonomy (GTDB): domain Bacteria; phylum Verrucomicrobiota; class Verrucomicrobiia; order Opitutales; family Opitutaceae; genus Palsa-1447. The sequence goes on from CAYQOH010000002.1 coordinate 1,184, forward strand.
TCATGAAGGCGGGCCGCACGGGCGTGATGAGCGGAGTCACGGGCGGCCTGCAGCAGGGATCCATGGACGGAAGCGCGGGCACCTGGAACCTGGGCGGGGCGGATCCGTCCTCGGCCATCACGCCGACCCTGTCGACGTCGGATGCGAACGCAAACAACAACCTCATCATCCAGGGGAGCGCCGCGCTCCAGCTTGAAAACCAGATGTGGGCGCAGGCGAGCCAGCAGAACGCCCGGATGCTGGGGTACGCGTCCCTCGCGGATGCCGAGCTCCAGAGGTACCGCTACTTCGTCGTGCTTCAGGCCTACGACCACAAGACGCTCTCCCAGAAGAAGCCGAAGCTGCTATGGGAGGCGCGCCTGAGCATCAGCGAGCATCGGAGCCTCTTTGACAAGCGGCTTGGCGCGCTGGCGGAGAACGCCAGCGCCTATTTCGGCCAGGACAGCAACGGCCTCGTCCACAAGGCGGTGCCCGCGGGGTTCGTGCACATCGGCCAGATGCGCGCACTGGAGTTTCCCACCGAGGCCGAGGCCGCGGCCCTCTCGGGCGACGGGGCCCATGTGGCCTACCTCAAGAAGGAGCGCTCGGAGACCGGCCTGGCGGTCGTCGACGTGGGACGGCCCGGGGAGAGCGCCTTCTCCAGGATTCCTAACGCCGAGGCGCCCGCGCGCATCGCCTGGATCGATCCCGAGCACGTCCGCGTGGCCCTCGTCTCCGCGGGCGCGGCGACGTTCGACACGAAGGCAAGGTCCTGGTCGGCCGCGCCTGCGGACTCCGCACCCGCCGGGCGTGCGGCCCCCGCCCACGACGACGCCCTGCAGGCCCGAGTCGAGGAGAAGTTCCCCCATCGAAACGTGGAGATCCTGGGCTCGGACGACGCCGGCCGGCGCTACCTCCTGGCCGTCTCGGGCGCGAAGGGCCCCGCCAGGTACTACCTGTTCGACAAGACGGACGACGTGCTCGTTGACGTGGGCAGGTCCGGCCGGGCCCCATGAGCACCCTGTCACGCTGGACGCTCGCCGTGGTGGCGCCCGTGCTGCACGCGCTGGGCGCGGCACCCGGTGTCGACCACCCCATTGTGATGCCGCCCTTCTTCGTCGAGGAGCCTAAGACCGACGCCATCGATTGGCTCTACGGCGCCGACGGCGACCTTCAGGTGCTTTCCGGCTGCTCCACCCGCGCGACGGCCGAGTTCCTCAGGCAGATCACGGAGCAGCGCAACGAGCTTCGGGCCTTCATCCCGGACGAGTTCCTGCTCCACGCGAGCCTGCCGACGACCCTCATCCTCTTCCCGGGGTCGCTGAAGCAGACCATGGACCAGGCGCTGGCGCGGGAGCTCGAACCGGGCGACACGGGCACGTCCCGACGGCTGAGCCCGATGAACGACCTTCGGCTCTCGGAGCCCGACTCCAGCTACATCTTCATCGTGTTCGACGAGGCCGCGTGGGGAGCCAACGGGTGGATCCAGCCCGGCGGCGGACCCCGCTCGACGAGCCTACGAACGGCGGTGCATTCCCCGGCCTATGTCCGATTCCTCCTGGATGCGCGTGTTCCGGCGCTTCCCGACTGGTACGTGACCGGCTGCGTGCGGCTCTACGAGGGGATTGATCACAACGCGGGCGCCAACCCCAAAGTGCGGCTATGGCAAGGGGCGAGCTTCGGGGCGGACCCCTGGCTCTCCGACGAAGACGCCTCGGGCCTGAGCCGTCACCCGGAGGGCGCACGGCCGCTGGTGCCGCTGCGTGAGCTCTTCGCCGCGCGCTACCCCGCCCTGAAGTCGCAGGAATACCGCCGGGTCTGGGAAGCGCAGGCAGAGCTCTTTGTCCGGTGGGCCCTCTCCGGGGCGGTGGACGAGGGACCGGAGCGGCTGCGGCGCTTCGTGGAAGGCGCGGCCACCCAGCGCACCACGGAGGCCTTCTTCTATTCCTGCTTTGGAATCGACTTCGCCGACGGTTTGGACGCGCTCAGCGACTTCCTGCCGCACGCCGTCGGAAGGCCGCTCCACGTCGCCCAAGGCGCCGCCTCTGATATCCCGGCCTTTGACCTCCAGTCGGCCACCGTGAGCGAGGTGCGCAGGATCAAGGGCGAATGGTCCCGCCGGGTCCTAGGGGTGATCAGGGAGGACAATCCGGATTACCTCCCCCACTTCACCGGAAGGGTTCGCAGCTCCCTCGAGGGAGCCTTTTCGCGCGGCGAGCGCGACCCGGGATTCCTGGCCTCCCTGGCCCTGTTCCGTGTTCAAAACGGCCACCCGAAGGAGGGGATTGAACTGCTCGAGCAGTTTCCCGCCGCCGCGGCCGCGCGGCCGGTGGCCCGGCTTGAACTTGCGCAGCAGCACCTTTCCGACGCCCTATTGCGGCCGGCCGGACCCAAGGGATTGCTCGGGGACGAGCAAGCCTCCGGGATCCTCCGCGAGATCACCGCGTCGCTCCGCGAGGGGCCGATCGAGGCCGCCTACCGGCTGGTCGCCAAGGTATTCGAGCACTTGGGACGCGAGCCCGCGCCGTCGGAGAGACACATGCTGGCCGAAGGCGCCCGCCAATTCCCACGGGACACCCAGCTGGTCATTCAAGCCGTTTCCTGGGAGCTTCGGGCTGGGGAGGTCGCGGACGCTTCGCAGCTGATTGAGATCGGCCTTTGGGAAGGCGCAGACCCGTCCGAGAGCCGGAAGCTCCTCTTGCTGGAGAACCTTGCGAGGCAGGCCCTGGCCGCAGCAAGCCTCCAGAAAAGCAGCCGCTGAACCAACGCCCGGACCCATTCGGCGCCGGACCGGCTCGTTCACCAAGCCACCCTCCCTTTGAATGTTTCAAGAGGGGACGGGATTGATCGCGGAATCTGGGGTCAGCCGGCCCCTGGTCGACCGCTACGCCAGCCGCACAGTCTTTCCGGCCCCCCCGGGGGGTAGGTTAAGGAGCAGCCAATAGAGCCCGATGTTCCGCACGGCTTCCGAGAACCGCTCGGAGTTCACGGGCTTAACGACGTAGCTGCTAACGCCGAGTCGATAGCTCTCGACCACGTCGCTTCGCTCCTTTGACGAGGTGAGCACCACTACGGGGATCATATCCGTGCGCGAATCAGCCCTGATGCGCCTCAACACCTCAAGTCCATTGATCTTCGGCAGCTTGAGATCGAGAAGAATCACCCTCGGGACATTGGACGCATCGCGCCCCGCGTGCGGCCCTTCGCAAAAGACAAAATCAAGCGCCTCGGCGCCATCCCGGGCGACGTGGATTTGGCGGTTGAGGTTGGACTTGCCCAACGCACGCAGCACCAGCTCCAAATCCTGCGGGTCGTCCTCGATGAGCAACAGCTCCACGGCGTCGGGTCCATTCATGACGTCGCCCCCTTCCCCAGCGTGAAATGAAACGTCGCCCCGCGATCGACGATCGCGTCCGCCCAGACCCTTCCACCATGGCGCTCGACGATCCGCTGGACAATGGCGAGCCCGACTCCCGTGCCTTCGTAGTCCTCCGAACGGTGAAAACGCTGGAAGACGGTGAAGAGCTTATCGGCATAGCGCATGTCGAAACCGGTGCCATTGTCGCGGACGAAAAAAGCGTCAGCACCATCGACCTTCGAACACCCGACCTCGATTTCCGCTATGGCTCGTTTGCGCGTATATTTCAGGGCATTCGATACCAGGTTGATCCAGACCTGCTTCAGCAGTGCGCGATCGCCGGAACAATTCGGCAAGTCGCCGACGCGAAGGTCAACCTGCCGGGTCGGCCACGGGGAGCCCAGATCGGCAATCGTGGCCCGCACCAATTCATGGGTATCGATCGGACGCTTGTTCAAGGCCTGTCGCTTTAGCTGCGAGAAGGCCAACAAGTCGTCGATGAGCGCACCCATGTGCTGGGCGGAATGTCGGATGGTCCGCAGATAGCGGCGACCCTCCTCGGGCAATAGCGGCCCGAAGTCCTCCAGCACGGCTTGGGAAAACCCGTCGATGGCCCGCACGGGGGTGCGCAGATCGTGCGAGACCGAGTAGGAGAATGACTCCATCTCCTTGTTTATCATTTCGAGCTGGGCCGTGCGCTCGACGACGCGCTGCTCGAGCTCCGCGTTGAGCCGACGGACCCTCTCCTCGGCCTCTTTCAGTACCGTCACGTCCGTATTCGTGCCGAACCACTGCACGACTTGCCCGGTAGAATCCCTCAACGGCTCCCCTCGCGTCAGAAAAGTGCGGTAGCTTCCTTCCACGTTTCGCAAGGGGAATTCCATCTCGAACCTGGTCCCCGCGGCGATGGCGGCCGGCCAGCTCACCATGACTCGGGGCAGCGCCACGGGATCATGCACGCATTGCCAGCCCCATCCCTCCATTTCCTCAGGGGTTCTGCCGGTATATTCATACCAGCGGCGGTTATACCAATAGATGTATCCGTCGGCACGAGCGATCCAGGCAAGTTGAGGAATGGAGTCGGCCATCGTCCGGAACCGCTCCTCGCTGTCGCGCAACGCCGCCTCCGCCTGTTTGCGCTCCATGATGCCGCGCACCACCTTCGAGGCTCCGACGATCCGGCCCCCCGCGTCCTTGATTGGCGACACGGTTACCGACACGTCGATGGCGCGCCCATCCTTGTGCAGCCGCACGGTGTCGAAGTTCCGCACGGCCTCGCCCCGTCTCACCTTGGCCAGAATCTCCCCCTCCTCCTCCCGGCGATCGGGCGGGATTAGGCGCATGATCGACTGGCCTTCCATTTCACCCGATGCGTAGCCGAAGGTCTTCTCCGCTCCGGCATTCCAACTCGTCACCACGCCTTCGAGGCTCTTCCCTATGATCGCGTCGTCCGACGAGGTCACGATGGCCGCCAGCCGTGCCACGGCAATTTCGTTGCTCTTGCGCTCGGTGATGTCCGCACGGATGGCAACATATTGGCGTGGCTGCCCCTGCTCGCCGAGAAACGGCACGACGGTCGTGTCCACCCAGTAGAATGTGCCGTCCTTCGCGCGATTCTTGATCTCACCGTGCCAGACCTGGCCGCCGGTGATCGTGGTCCACAAGTCGCGAATGAACTCCTTCGAGTGGTGCCCGGAGTTGATGAGGCGGTGGTCCTGGCCGAGCAACTCCTCGCGCGTATACTTGGAGATCGCACAAAACTTGTCGTTCACGTAAACAATCCGCCCCCGCGAATCGGTGATGGCGACGATGGCGTGCTCGTCGAGCGCGGTCCTCAAGTCGCCGTTCTCCTTGATCGACGCCATCAGCTTGGCCTCGCTTGACTGTAAGGTCGCGTTCGCCCGCCGCAGCAGGCCGCTGCTTGAGATCTGAAGATCGAGCAGGCGCTTTGTCTCGACATGGTTCTGTTCGCTGAGTCTGTGCCGACTCTCGCGATAGACTAGATACGCAAGCAAGAAAGCGGAGAGCATGGCGAGTCCGCTGAGCGTGACGATGATGCCAAACAACCAGCGCATTTCCCCCAGAAACTGCGCCTCGTGTTGCGCCGCCGCGATCTTCTCGACGCGAAGAAAGCCTTTCAGCTCGGCGCGAATCGAGTCCATTAACCGCTTGCCCTTGCCATTGCTCACTGCCGCGATCACGGCCGGCATGTTGCCGTTGCGGCGCAGCTCGATGACTCGCGCCATCTCCGCCATCTTGGCGTCAATCAGCGGAGCCACTGCCTCAAGGCGCTTGCCGTCTTCATCTATCTTCGTGAGCATGCGCAATTCCTTCAGCTGCAGGCCGACCCGCTCACGCACCGCCAAGTAAGGGTCCAGAAAGGTGTCGTCACCGGTAAGGGAGAAGCCGCGCTGGCCAGTCTCGGCATCGACCAATGCTGACTGCAGGTCATCGGCGAGGGCTGCGACGGCTTCGACGTGCAGTCGCGACGCAGCCGTATCCTTGATACGCCCGAAGATCGAGAACGTGACCCATGCACTTAGCGCGACCAGCAGGAGGCCTCCCGTCAGCACGGCAAGAATCATGTGACTGTTCTTCAAGACGGCTTGGGCTTGGCGGGCATTGCTGGGTCTCCCTTTCGCGGCTTCACGTGGGGTACCGCGCAGGCCCCGCTCAGAACCCAACTGCTCAAGCTACCCTGGCCGGGCCGCTTGACGAGGGTCCGGCGCAATTTCAGCCCAGCGGTGGTCCGCGTGAAGTGTTCAAAGTTCACGGGCTTTACGATGTAAGCCTCCGCCCCCAACTGAATGCATTCCGTAACGTCTCGATTGTGCTGGGAAAGACTAAGGACCACCACGGGGATGTCACGCGTGCGGCCGTCGGATCGGACGCGGTCGAGGAAGTCGATGCCCGTCATTCGTGGCAGCCCGAGATCCAGCAATACGAGGTGCGGTTGCGTGGAACCACGATCTGCCAACTTGCCGGTACCAAACAGGTAGTCCAAACCCTCCTCGCCGCTGGCCACCACTGTCACCGGGTTGGCGAACTCCGCGAGCTTGAACGCCCGCAGGGCCAGCTTTGCGTCGGTCACGCTATCCTCGACCATCAAGATCTCTTGCAGCCTCGGTGGATTGTCAGCGCCAGCTTGGGATACGCTTGGCATTCTTGTCGAACGGCAACTCGGGCGAAACGGGGGACGGCAGCGTCACCCTTCCATGGTGCAGATTCGCTTAGCCCTTCGAGGACGCATTGCCCGTTGAAGCGGCTGCCGGTGGAACTCTGGTTAACCTCAGCTTAAGCTGTCGGATTATTCGGGCCAGGTCCGCAAGGTCGATCGGCTTGATGAGGTGGCCCGCGACGCCACGCTGGAGGCACATCACGATCGCGGGTGCGCTCTGGGTGAAACTGAGCGTCACCACGGGGATGTCCCAGGTGCGCTTGTCGACCTTGATCTTGCCCAGGAAATCCAGACCCGGCATCCCGGGCAATCCGAGGTCCAGTAGAATCAAAAGGGGCCGCGCCGGCCCGCGCTTGGCGAATGTGCCGGTTCCGAACAGATAGTCCAACGCCTGCTCGCCGCTTGGGATGACCTTGAGCGGGTTCGCGATTCGCGAGCGCTTGAATGCGCGGAGCGCCAGCTCGGCGTCGGTCGCGCTGTCTTCGACCATCAGGATTTCTGCGGGTCCTGTTGCCTTGGGCCCTGGGGCAGCTTTGCCCGCAGGCGGCCACTTCACCATTAATCGATTCTTCACGACGGGCACAGAATACAATGCCCGAAGTTGCCGACCTCACGCATTGGGGTGTTCACCCACCTGACGCTGGGTTGCTTCTGGCGAACGTTGCGGCCTAAGGCGAACCCCCACAGCCCGATGTAGACCGTCGTTGCGGTTTCCGCGGTCGAAGATGGTCGAATCGGGACCTTGGAATATCGGGTGACCTGCACCGACTTGGCGCGTCATTGAGCATTCAATTCGATCTTTTCAAGGCCCGCGCCGCGGCGAAAGGGCGCAACTCCCAAGAGGAACAAGGCAAGGCACCACCTTGCCAGTAACGAAAACATGAATTAACTCGGCGGCATGGAAGGCAGCCGCACGCCCCCGCCCGTCGCCCCGGGACACCGGGCGCAGCAGGCCTTCCTTTTCGCCGCCGCCGTCATAGCGGGCGCCGCGTGGACGTTGGCCGAGGACGTTTCGCCGCCGTCATCCGCGCAGGGCGACACCGCGAGCCTCATCCTTGCGACAAGGACCGCGGCGACCCCTTCGGCTGCCGACGTGAGCCCGAAGCCGGACAACCGGCCGGCTCCCGGGAGCGTCGCCGCAAACATCGCCGCCGGGCTTTCGGCCTACGTGGAGGTGAGGTCAGGGCCCGGTACGGCCGGCGCGGCGGCGGACCTGCGTGACATCGACAAGCCAAGGAACCAGATCCCCAGGCTTCCGGTGGAGGTGATGCAACGGTACGTCGTGCGCGAATCCCGCCTCCCCGTGTTTCGGCCCCGCGACCTTTACACGACGGCCGGGCTGATCGACCTATCGTTCAAGGAGCATCCCGGCCTGCGAATCGGGAACTTCTTCAACCTCAATGCGAAGGCCGCCTACCAGGCGATCGTGAGCGAGCAGCTCTATGCGGACCGCATGGAGCTCACGGACCTTGCGATTGCCATGGCGGTCGGGGGCGACGCGGAGGAGGCCAAGGCCATGCAGGATGCGATCAAGGAACAGTCCTTCATGTCCGGGATGAAGGAGGGCCCGGCCGGGATGAAGTGATCTCCGTCGGGCGGTGATTGGCCGTTGTCCCCGGGCGGGCGGCGTGCCTATGCTCACACTATGCCCCCCTCCTTCATGAATGCCCCGCAGGCGCACCCCTGGCGCAGGGTCCTTCTCTCGCTGCTTGCCGCGGCCGCGGCGCACGCCGACGCCTGGGCCCAACAGCCCGCGGCGAACAAGCCCTCCGCGTCGCCGGACGCGCAGTACGTTCCCGGACCGGACTCCCTGCCGCAGCCCGGCGTGCCCAAGGGCAAGGCGTTCCAATTCGTCTTCGACCATTCGAGGATCTTCCCCGGGACGACGCGGACGATCACGGTCTACGTGCCGGCGCAGTACCGGGCGGACAGGCCCGCATGCGTATACGTCGGGCTGGACGGCCTGTCCTTCGAGGCGCCCGTGGTGTTCGACAACCTGATCCACCGCCATGAGATGCCCGTGACGATCGCCATCGGGCTGGCGGCGGGCGCGGTCATTTCGGCCGATCCCCCCCCCGGAGACCCCCGCTTCAACAGGAGCCTCGAATTCGATGGGCTGAGCGGCGACCTCGCCCGGTTCCTCCTCGATGAGGTGTTCCCCGAGGTGGAGCGCCGCGGGACGCCCGACGGGCTGCCCCTCCTGCTGTCGGCCGACCCCAACGACCGCGCCGTCGGGGGCGCGAGCACTGGGGGCATCGGCGCCTTCACCCTCGCATGGCAGCGCCCGGACGCATTCCGGAGGGTGTTCACCGCGATCGGAACCTTCGTCGGGATGCGCGGCGGCGACCATTACGCGGTCCTCGTGCGCAAGACCGAGCCCAAGCCGATCCGCGTCTTCATGCAGGACGGTTCCAATGACAACCTGACCACGTTCCTCGGCGAGGTCGGCGACTGGTGGATGAGCAACCAGACCATGCTGCGGGCGTTGGAGTTCGCCGGCTACCCGGTCGAGCATGTCTGGGGCGAAGGCTCCCATGACGGAAGGCATGCAACGGCGATCTTCCCGGACGCCATGCGCTGGTTGTGGAAGGATTGGCCGAAGCCGGTAACCGCCGGGACGAGCCGGAACGTGTTCCTTGCCGGGGCCCCGCCTCCGCGCAACGGGGCGGGCTGGCACTCCACGGGCATCCTGCTTCCAGGGGAAGGTTGGGAGGCCGTGCCGGGCGACTACCAGTCCGGCGGTTCCCTTGCCGCCGACCGGCAGGGCGGGATCGTGTTCCGGGACGCCCGTGGCGGAAGGGCCTGGAGGGTCGGCGCCGACGGGAGGCCCGGCCCCGACAAGGCGATCTCGGATGCATTCACGGGCCTCGCCTTCGGGCCCGACGGCCGGGCCTATGTCACGGAAGGGAAGGCTTCCAGAATCTCGGCCTACACGCCCGACGGGCGCAAATCGGTCATCGCCGACGGTGTGCCGGGCCGGGACCTCGTGGTCACCAGCGACGGGGTCATCTACGTGACCGAGCCCGGATCCGGCGAAGGTCCCTCCGGCAAGGTCTGGATGGTCAAGGCCGGCGGCGAGAAGACCCTGCTGGACAGCGGCCTCATCCAACCCTCCGGCATTGCCCGCTCCCCCAACGGGCTCTGGCTCGCCGTTGCCGAGGGCACGTCGCATTGGGGCTACAGCTACCGGGTTTTGCCCGGCGGCGGCATCGAGGACAAGCAGCGGTTCTACCGGTTCGAGGTGCCGGACGAGGCGGACGACAGCGGTGCTGGCACATGGGCCATGGACCTCGAGGGTCGGCTCTATGCGGCGACCCGGATGGGGATTCAGGTCTTCGACCGCAACGGCCGCGTGCGGGCGATCCTTCCCGTGCCCGGCGGCGAGGTCACCGGCCTGGCCTTCGGTGGCGAGCATTTCGACACGCTCTACGTGAGCTGCGCCGACCACCGGATCTATAGGCGGAAGCTGGGGGTGCCCGGCGCGCCCGCCTGGGCCGCTCCCATTGAGTTGCCGGCCATGAGCGCCGGCTAAATGCGGCCGCAGGCCACGAGTCGGCGGGCTTCCGACCCTTGCCCTTCAACCGGCCGGCCCGGCAGGCCCTTGGTTTCTACCTCAGCCAGCGCGCGAGCCAGTCCCGCACCTGGCCGTACCAGAAGACGGAGTTCTGCGGGTGCAGCACCCAATGGTTCTCGTCGGGGAAAAAGACGAGCCGGGAGGGCACGTTCTGGGCCTGGAGCGCCGCGTAGAACTCGAAGCCCTGGTCGACCGGCACCCGGTAGTCCGCGCCGCCGTGGATCACGAGGGTCGGTGTCCTGAAGTGCGACGCATAGTTGATCGGGTTCTCCTTCTCGTACTCGGGGGTGCGGCGCCAGGGCGCCCCCCCCATCTGGCGGTCCTGCCAGAAGTTCGCGACGTCGGACGCGTACTGGGTGTTGAAGTCGAGCGCGCCGGCGTGGCAGACGATCGCCTTGAAGCGGTCGGTGTGCCCGCAGACCCAGCACGCCATGTAGCCGCCGTAGCTGGCGCCGAGAGCCGCGGTGCGCGTCCCGTCCAGGAACGGGAAGGTGGCCAGGAGGTAGTCGGTGCCCTTCATGATGTCCTCGAACGGCTTCTCGCCCCACGCGCCGTCGATCGACTCGGCGAACTTCTCCCCGAATCCGGTCGATCCGTGGCGGTCGATCCAGGTGGCGACGTAGCCCGGGGCCACGAACACCTGCGCATTCCAACGCGACTGCCACTGGTCGCCGATCATCGTGGCGGGCCCGCCGTGCATCAGCTGGAGGAGGGGGTACTTCTTCGAAGGGTCGAAGTCGGGCGGGTAGATCATCCACAGCATGACCGAGTCGCCGCCTGCGCCGACGAAGGCGTGCTCCTCCACCTTCCCCAGCTTGAGCTGCGCGAAGAGTGCATCGTTAAGGTGCGAGCGCACCGTGGCGACGCCGGTCGCCACGTCGAGGCTGTAGACCTCGTCGGGCCGGGTGAAGCTCTGCTTCAGGAAGAAGACGGACCTCGCCCCCGGTGCGAGGCTCGAAGTGGTGCCGTCGCCGACCACGGCCGAGTACGAGCCGCCCGCGGCCGGCGCCTTGAACACCTTGGTGCGGCCGCGGTCCTCGGCGCTGAAATAGAGAGCGGAGCCGTCCGGCGAGAGGCGCCAGCCGCTCATGGAAAGATCGGCCCCGGGGAAGAGCGGGCTGGCCCTGCCGGTCGCAAGGTCGACGCGCATCAGCTTCGTGTTCTCGCCTTCCTCGTTCGTCGTGCGGCGGCCGAAGACGACACCCGTCCCGTCGACCGTGAAGCGGGGATTGAAGTCGTCGCCCGGGTTGTCGGCCGTCAGGTTCCTCCACGCCGAACCCGGCTGGTCGGCCGAGATGAGGTAGATGTCGGTGTTCTCCCGATCATGGTAGGGAGGAGGCGTGGTTCCCGCGCAGAGCGCGATCCATTTGCCGTCGGGGGAGACGTCAAAGTGCACCTCCATGTCGAATTGGAAGGCGCGGTCCCACCGGGGGGTGAGGTCGACCGTCTCCTTCGTTAAAAGGTCGACGGTCATCAGGTGGTTCGCGCGTTCGTCGGTGAGCCAGGTGTCCCAGAACCGGTAGAAGCCGTTCTCGGTGACCTTCGCCGTCACCTTGCTCTCCTTCTGCCTCTTGAGCTCGGCCCGGGTCGCCTCGACATTGCCGCCAAGCTTCGGCAGGACGCCCGTGGCAAAGACGATGCGGCGCCCGTCCGGCAGCCACCTGGGGGAGGAGATCGACAGGGGCAGCTCGAGGACCTTCTGCGCCTCGCCGCCGTCGGCGCGGATGGTGTAGAGCGACGCGACGTCGTCCGCGCCACGCTTTGAGACAAAGGCCACGCTGCCGCCATCCGGGCTCCACTGGGGATCTGCGTCGGTGCTTTCCGCCGTGGTAAGCTGCCGGACCGCGCCGCTCGCGGTGTCCATGAGCCAGAGATGGGTGACCGAGTCGTTCCTCTCGAGGCTGTACTCCTTGACGGAAAACACCAGCCGCGAGCCGTCCGGCGAAAGCTCCAGCGACGCGGGCCGCTTCACGGCCCACAGGTCCTCGGCGGTGATGGCGCGAGGTGCGTTGGCGATGTCGGCGGCGCAGGCAACCGAGGCGGCGAACGCAAGCGCCGCAAGCGTCTTCAGGCAGGAGGTAAGTGACATGGGTGGGGATAATGCGGGCCGCGGGCCCGGCGGCCAGCCCGTAGCGGCGCGGCGGGGGCGCCTGGGGATTCAAGCGCCCGATTCATGGAAAAGGTTGGTGCGGCCCGTCTAATTGCAAGCGGGACCGGCTCCAACACGCCGACGAGGTTCGGTCTGACGGCGCAGGTCGCTTCCCGCTTAGCGGCGTTCAATCGTCGTCGCGTGGGAGTCGCCCGGCGGCGCCCCATCTGGCGAATCGGGAGCCGACCCGTCCTGCGGGAGCCGGCCGTACGGCGAGCTGAAGACGAAGGGTAGCCTCATCCTGCAATCGACCGGCGAGCCCTTGACCAATGCCGGGCGGAATCGCCATTTCCGGACCGCGGAGACCGCCGCCTCGCCAAACAGGACGTCATCGGCCTCCACCACCGCCGCGTCCGCAACCTTGCCGTCGGCGCGAACGGTAAACACGACCACGGCGCCTCCGGTCAGCAGGGACCCAAGCCTTGGGGGAAAATCGGGCTCGACCTCGCGGGTCGCCACGGGGCGAACGTCGACCGCATCCATGCGGTAAACGCCGGGTTTCAGCGGCGGAACCGGATTGTCGACCGGATGCTCGGTGACGTAGTCGACGCCCATGCAGCCCGCCATCGCCGCGGAGGCGAGTGCGACCAAGCTCCAGCTTCTCCATGAGGCGGACACGGAAGTCGTGCGTGACGAGGCAGGGCGTCGCCGCCCGTCCCGGCGCACAAGGCGAGACGGCGCAATCTCAGCGAGCGGAGATTCCGGATCGCCGGCCGCGCGTCCGCTTGACCTTGAATGTGACCCCCGGCTCAAAAGGAAATCCCGAAGCCGACTGCAATCGGTATGTAGAACACCGTGACCGCGTAGAATCCGACCGGGCCCATCGGCGCCACGTGGACGCCGATGCCGAGCTTGGACAACACCCCGGCCTTTCGGGCGTCGGCCTTTTGCCAGGCGAACGTGGCACGCAGGGCATCCGTCTTCGTCGTCTCGCGGACTTCAAAGGGCGCCATCGTCACCATCGCGGGGTCGCCCGGCAAGGCGGCCGCGGTTCGCTTCTGGGCCGCCGCACCGGGCAGAACCGGCGCGGCCGGCGCGGAACCCCCATCTGGCCCGGTGTACTTGTATTCCAGGAGGATCTGCCGGCGGACATCCGTGTGCCGAGCCTCGGGGCCGGGGTCGCCGGCGACCGCGAGCGAGCCCGCGGATGCGATCAGGAGCAGGAGCGCCTGGAGTCTCATGGGGCCGCGGGACGGGCGTGCCATCACGGGTAGGCGCCTTGGTGCCTGCGCACGGGGGTGATCATGCAGCGGTTGAACATGGCGACACGCAAGGGCAGCCCTTGTTCCCGGATCGGTCAAAACCCGGCCCCCGGGATCACCACCGGACATGGACCAGGTCGATCACGAGCTTGGGCACCCCGACGTGGGTGCCCTCGGCGATCAAGCTCTCGTGCCTCCATACGCCGAGATCAATGTCGTAGTCGCCCAGGACGACGGAGGCCAGCCGGCCGCCCGTCGTCAGGTGGAACGCCGAGGCCCTCCTGAAGCCCTCCGCAAAGTCGATCGCATCGGCCATCGCCCGCATCTTGCTGCCCGGCACATGGATCGGCTCCATCACCATGACCGAGCCGGCATTGGTCTCGTCGTCCGCGCCCGGCGGGGAGTAGGACGACGGCTCGAAGCGGAACGCGTCCCTGACCGCGCTGCGCACCGGAGCCCCGCCGGAGGTCGCCCGAACCGGGGCACGATCCGGGCCCGGGAACACGACGTCGCCCACGAACAACCCGGAGCCCGACGTGTCCCTCCTGGCATCGCTCGTCACCAACCCGGGGTTTACCTCGGGAAGCGACTTCAGCGCCGAAAACACACCCGGATCCACGAGGCCCTTGGTGGGTTCCGGGGAAGATGTCGGCTCCGCGACGACCGGGCCCTGAAGCAGGGCCAGCAGAACGCATAGGCGGTACTTCATAATCTGGGATCGACGAAGGCCGGTTGCGGGAAGTTTCCCGGATTAATATTAATCTGTTTTAATGAATAGCCAGCCGGCCCGGCAGAGATTCGTCCGTTTTACATTTTTTCGAAGATCGCGGCTGCGGCCGACCGCGAGGACGCGTTCCGCGTCCCTGTCGGGCAGGCATTCGCGAAGGACCCCCTGCCCCGCCATTCCCGACGCAGCGAAGGGCAGTTTCTCGTTGCAACGGTGTCGGGCGCCACAAAACAATCCGGCTTCAGGGACGCGCCCCCGCGCCCCGAGAAACGACTTTCCCAAAGACCATGCCCGCCGAGTCACTTCCTGGGAACGTGTTGGCCAGGGAATCGTGGCTCATAAGGGTTTCCGCGGGCGTCGCAGGTGACGTCCGGTATGCGGTGCGCCGGCTTTGGAAGGACCGCGGGTTTTCCTCGGTGGCGCTGCTGACGCTTGCGCTCTGCATCGGCGCGAACACGGCGATCTTCTCCCTGGTCTACGCCCTCGTCCTTAAGCCGCTTCCCTACCCGGCCCCGAACCGGATCGTGGCGATCTACAACAACTTTCCCAAGGCAGGCCTGAACCGGTTCCCTTGCAACCTCACCCAGTACAGGGACTTCAAGGAGCACACCACGTCCTTTGACGCCGTCGCCCTCAGCACCTCGAACATGGTGATGGTCGGCGAGGAGGGCTCGGCCGAGCGCGTCATGGATGCCGACTGCACCGCCGAGATGTTCGACGTCCTCGGGGTGAAGCCCGCCATCGGGCAGTATTTCACGCTGAAGAACTGCCGCCCCGGCGAGGACAAGGTGGTCGTCCTCACCGAATCATTCTGGAAGTCGCACTACAACGAGGATCCCGGAGTCCTCGACAAGACGATCCGCGTGGACGGAGCGACCTACCGGATCATCGGGGTCGCCCCGCATTCCGTCGAGTGGTTCAACGCAAAGGTGAGGTTCATCAAGCCGATCTCGTGGAAGCCTGAGGACATCAACCCGCAGGCCCGGTATTACTGCAACCTGAACCTCTATGCCCGGCTGAAGCCCGGCGTCCCCGAGAGCAAGGCCCTCGCGGAGGTCGCCGGCCTCGAGCAGCACTACTACGACACCTCCGACGCCGGCACCAAGACCTTCCTCGACCGGACGGGCCATAAGATCTCCGTCGGCCTCGTCCAGGCGGAGCGGGTCGAGCCGATCAAGTCCTCCCTCTACCTCCTGCAGGGCGGTGTCATCTTCGTCCTCCTCATCGGCTGCGTGAACGTGGCGAACCTGCTGCTCACGCGCGCCAACGGCCAGCAGAGCGAGCTGGCGATCCGGGCCGCGCTGGGCGCCGGCCGGGGCGCTATCGCCAGGCAGCTCATGGTTGAAAGCCTCATGCTGACGCTCGCGGGGGCCGCTCTCGGCGTCGCCCTGGCGTCGGGCGCCGTCCGGGCGATCGACCACTTCACCGAGAGGCTCCTGCCCGACATGCTGCCGATCACGATCGACTCCGGCGTGCTCCTCTACGGCGTGGGCGTCTCGGTCTCCGTCGGCCTCTTGATGGGCCTCGTGCCCGTCGTGCACATCCTCAGATCGAACCTCGCCGAGGTGATCCACCGCAGCTCGCGCAGCGCGTCCGGGGGCCGCGGCGTCAGGGCGTTCAGCAGCATCCTCGTGACGGGCCAGATCGCCGTGGCGCTCATCCTGCTGAGCGGCGCCGGACTCCTCATCCACAGCTTTGCGAACGCCATATCGGTGAAACCCGGATTCGACCCCCACAACCTGGTGGTCGGCAATGTCGCGCTGGGGGCCCCGTACCAGCCCCAGGAGAAGGCGACCGCGCTTCAGCGCAGGCTGGAGCAGGGCCTGAGCGAGATACCGGGTGTTGAGGACGAGGCCCTCGCCACCGGCGTCCCGTTCACCGGCGGCCTGGGGATCCTTGCGCTCACGCTCAAGGACAGCCTGCTTCCGCGCGACTCGCCCCAGCCCGGCGCGTTTCTGATCGGCGTATCCGCGGGGTATTTCAAGGCGCTGCGCATCCAGCTCCTCAAGGGGCGCTTCTTTGACGAGACCGACATGGCAAAGGGCGCGAGGCAGGCCTACGTCGTCGACGAGCGCTTTGAGCAGAAGTACTTCCCCGGGCACTCCGCGCTCGGCGGACACTTCACGTTCGGCGGGCCGCCCGCGAAGGAGAGCGACTGGCCCGTCATCGTGGGGGTCGTGCGCCAGGTCCCGCACAACGGGGTTGAGGACACGAGCGGCAACCCGTTCATCTACTATCCCCTGCTCACGAGCAACCCCTGGGGGCTGAGCCTCTTCGTGAGGTCGTCGCGCCCTGTCGCGGACATGGTCTCGGCGATGCGCGAGAAGCTGCGGACGATCGACCCGTCGATACCCCTGTTCGACGCCAGCACGGTCCAGAAAGCCATCAACGAGTCCTTTGACAACCGCAGGGCCGTCATGCTGCTCCTCGGGGGCTTTGCGGCGCTCGCCCTCTTCCTCTCGGCGATAGGGATCTACGGCGTCCTCGCCTACGACATCTCCCAGCGGACCCGCGAGATCGGCATCCGGGGGGCGATCGGCGCCTCGCGCACCCAGATTCTGGGCATGGTCATGCGCCAGGGCCTTTGGAGGACCGGCATTGGCCTCGGGGTCGGCGTCGTGAGCGCCGTCCTCCTGAGCCGGCTCATGGTGGGCATGCTCTTTGAGCTCAAGCCCACCGACCCGTGGGCCTACGCGGTCGTCTCGCTCGTCTTGGCCGCCGTCGCGGTGGTCTCGTGCTACCTGCCGGCCCGCCGGGCGGCCAGCATCGATCCGAACGACGCCCTGAGGATCGAATAGCCTGAAGGGTGCCGGTTGGGGAGGTGACCCCGGGGTTCCTATCGTTTCCCAAGGGCCGCTATTTATTTGTAAGTATCTGGAGAGGAATAATCTCCGCCGCGAACGCCCGTTACGTTCGGTGGAGGGATCTCAACGCGTGCGCGCAAATATTAATGCTCTACGCGTCGTCCAATCGTCCGATATAACCACTACATGCACACTGAAGTTGCCACGCCGCGCCCGCTGTGGCTGCGGGCCCTCGGGCTGTGCGTGGCCTACGCGGCCGCAATTGCCGTGAGCCGGCTCGTGTCAAATCCCTATTCCCACTATATCGGCATCTGGTTGCCGGCAGGGATCTATGTCGCGGCCCTTCTGCTGGCTGATCCGAAGGAATGGTTAACCCTTGTGCTCGCTGCGGTCGCGGTGGACATCGCCTCCGACCTTCAGAAGGGCTTCTCCCCGCTGCTGGGTCTCCTGACCTGCCTCGTGAATTCGACCCAGGCCGTCATGGGCGCGTTCCTGTTCCGCCGATGCGTGGCAAAGACCCCGCGTCTCGACCATTTCAAGGGATTCTTTGGCCTGCTGGCATGCACCGTGGTCATCAGCGCCGCGTTTGCCGCGACACTCGGGGCATCAATCGTGGTGGGGTTTGGCTTCAACCCTTCCTATTTGAATGCCTGGTCGAGGTGGTGGATCGCAAACGCGATGGCAATCCTCCTCGTGGCGCCCTTCGTCCTGATCTGGGTCTCGCCTGACGAGGCGCAGGACCGGTGGTGGACGCGCCCCGGCCGGCTGGTGGAGGCTGCCCTTATCGGGTCCGGAATGGTGGCCGTGGCCTGGCACCTTCTGGCTCAGGGCCAGGGCGTTCTGTACCCGGGCAAGGCGGTGTTGATCCTGTTCATCCTTTGGTCCGCCCTGCGTTTTGGCCTTCGCGGGGCATCGGCGGCCGGCCTTGCGCTCGCCCTCGTCGTGACGTTCCTCACGTCGCACTACCTGAGGGGTCTCTCGCCGGAGCAGGTGTCCACCGGATCGTACATTCCCGCAATGCAAATGTACCTCGCCGTCTGTGCCATCGCGGGGCTCGTACCGGCGATCGCGGTCGCGGAAAGGGAAATGGTCGTGAAGCAGCTGAAGAAGAGCGAGGACCGCTACCGCAATGTGATAGAGGCCATGCCCGAGGCGGTCACCGTCCACGGCGGAGGGACGATCGTGTACGCAAACCAGGCCGCCCTGAGGATGTTCGGCGCGTCTTCCGTGCAGGACCTCGTGGGCAGGCGGCTCCTCACCCTCGTTCACCCGGACTTCAGGGAGGCGGCGCTGGCGCGCGGCAGGCGCGTGGCCACGGACGGGGACGGCGGGACGGCGTCCGAGTTGAAATTCCTGACGCTCGACGGGGCGCCCATTGACGTCGAGGTCCAGAGTGTCGGGGTCCTCTTCGACGGCGCACCCTGCGTCCAGGTTACCGCGCGCGACATCGGCCCTCGGAAGAGGGCCGAGGAGGCGCTCCAGCTGAGCGAATCCTCCGTGCGCGAGTCCTCCGTGCCCACGTTCTGGGTTGGGCCCGACGCCCGCATCCTGCGCGTCAACCGCGCCGCCTGCGAGCTGCTCGGCTACTCGGAGGCGGAGCTCCTCGCGTTGGTGGTGACGGATTTCGACACAAAGATGAACGCGGAACTCTGGCCGTCGTATTGGCAGGGGTTGCGTCAGCACAGGCGCATGCAATTCGAGACATGCCTGAGGCGCAAAGAGGGCCAGGTCATCCCTGTCGAGGTGAACCTCAACTGGTTCGAATTCAACGGGCGGGAATACAGCTTCGCCTTCATTCAAGACATCACCGAGCGCAAACGGGCGGAGGCGGGGATGCGCGCAAGCGAGGCCAAGCTCCGCGCCATGTTTGAAGGCTCTTCGGACGCCATCGGCGTCACCAAGAACGGGATGCATGTCTTCGTGAACCCCGCATATCTGAAGCTGTACGGATTCGAGAGCAATGACCAGGTCGTCGGGACCTCGGTGCTGCCCTGCACCGCGCCAAGCCGCCGGGAATGGGTGGCCGACAGCATCCGGCGCAGGGCCGCCGGCGAGCCGGTTCCCCGTTTCTATGAATCCCGCGGGATCAGGACTGACGGCTCCGAGTTCGACGTCGAACTGAGCATCTCCACATACGAGATGGGCGGCGAGGCCTATACCGTGGCGCACATCCGCGACATCAGCGAGCGCCGGCTGGCCGAGGAGGCCAGGGCGAGGCTGGAGGAGCAGCTGCGCCAGTCGCAGAAGCACAAGGCCATCGGCACGCTCGCGAGCGGCATCGCGCACGACTTCAACAACATCCTCGCCGGCATCTTCGGCTTCACGGCCCTCGCGCGCGAGTCCGCCGGCGCCAACACCGAGGTGCGCGACTACATCGACGAGATCGGCCGGGCCAGCTACCGGGCAAAGGAGCTGGTGCAGCAGATCCTGGCGTTCAGCAGGAAGGCGGACGGCGACGAGGCCATGGGCCCCGTGCCGCTGGGCCACGTCGTCGCCGAGGCCTGCAATCTCCTGCGCGCGTCCAGCCCGAGCACGATTGAACTTGAGAAGGACCTGCAGGCCGACCTGCCGCTCGTGCGGGGCAACGCGACGCAGCTGCACCAAGTCGTGATGAACCTGGGCACCAACGCCGTGCAGGCGATGCACGACCGCTCCGGCCGCCTCACCGTCGGCCTCGAGGCGTGCGCCGTCAGCCCGGCCATGGCGGAATCGCTGCCCGGACTCACGGCGGGGTCCCACGTCCTGCTGACCGTCCGCGACACCGGCATGGGGATGGACAAGGCGACGCAGATGCGCATCTACGAGCCGTTCTTCACCACGAAGGGTCCCGGGGAGGGCACCGGGCTCGGCCTGTCCGTCGTCTACGGCATTGTGCACAACCACCGTGGCGCCATCCGGCTGACCAGCGATGTCGGTCGCGGCACGACGTTTGAGGTCTTTCTGCCGGCGGCGGCGTCCGTGAAACAAGAGGAGCACGGGGAACCGTCGGCGCTGCCGCGCGGGCACGGCGAGCGCATCCTGTTCGTGGATGATGAGAAACCCATCGTGCGCGTCGGCGAGCTCATCCTGCGCAGGCTCGGCTACGAAGTGGACGGCGAGAATCAGGTATCAGAGGCCCTTGCACGGCTGGAGCGCGATCCCCAGGCATTCCAGCTCGTGATCGCGGACCAGACCATGCCCGGAATGACCGGGCTCGAGTTCGCCGGGCGCATCCGCAACCTGAGGCCCGACCTGCCCGTGGTGCTGGCAACCGGCCACAGCGACGATCTGACCCCGGAGCGTGTCAAAGCCGCGGGTGTGCGCGAGATCCTGGCCAAGCCCTACGCCGCGGATATCCTGGCCGGCCTCGCGCGCCGCCATCTGCCGCCGGTCGCTGCCCTCCGTCCAGGCTGATCATGTCCCGCATTCTCCTGATTGAAGACGACACGACGCTGCGCCGCGCGCTGCGCCTCGGCCTGGAAAAATCCGGCCACCAGATCATGGAAGCCGGAAACGGCCGGGAAGGCATCGCCGCCTTCCGGACGACTCCCGCCGATCTCGTCGTCACGGACCTCATCATGCCCGAGGTCGAGGGCGTCGAGACCATCCGCAGCCTGAGGGAGATGAGCGCCAGGGTCCCCATCCTGGCGATTTCCGGCGGCGGACGCGGAAGCCCCAGGGACTACCTTCACATTGCAAGGCATCTGGGCGCCAACCAGGTGCTCGAGAAACCCTTCGAGATCGACGCGTTCCGCACCGTGATCGCAACGCTGCTGGCGATTCCGACCGAGGCGCCGGCCCGGGCTGAGACGGCCTCCCCAATCCAGCCGGCCCCATAGGGAATTCCCCTATTGGATATTGGGCGGCGCACCCATTGTGGCGGCCGCGCCTGGGATATATCCTGTCGCCATGACGAACAATCTTGCGACCGCGGCCCCGGCTCAAGAATGCCAGGCGCCGGATGACAGCACCCTTAGCCTGGTCATCGCTTACGACGACCTCCCCGCCTACCGACACGCGCTCCGCGCCCTCGCCTACCTGGTACCAAAGGCCCGCACCGGCGGGACCCCTATCAGCCCGCGCCTCTGGCGGTTCGACGCCCTTGCGGAGGCCGACTCGAGGTTCCGTGCGGTGGCGGACGGGGCCACGGCGAATATCGTCATGGTCTCATTGAGCAGCGAGGGGCCCTTGCCGGCGGCGGTCCAAGCCTGGCTTCCGGCCTTCCTGGGGCGACAGGACAACCCCCTGTCCGCCGCGGTCGTGCTGGTGGGCGGGCCCAACGGACCGAAGGGACCGGATTCCCAGCCGTATCTGTTTGTGCGCCACATGGCGCGGATGGCCGGATGGGAGTTCATTGCGCTGATGACGGCGCCAGGAACCTCGGCCTGGAGGGCCGCGGAGCTGTGCGCCACCGGGTGACCCGAGCGGGACTTGGGCCGCCGGCCGCCAGCTCCGGCACCCACAGGCATCACGCCGCGTCGCGGAACACGGCCGGCGCGCAGCACGTTGGCTCGAAGGGAACGATCCTGGCCGACAGGGCGACGGGACCCACGGGCCGACCATAGTCGAGAACGAGGAGGGATAGGACGCCCGCGAGGGTGGCGATCAGGCAGGCGGCAACCGGGCTCACGAGCAGGATGGGAAAGGACGCCGCGGCAGCGAGGAACAGGTTCGTGGAAGCAATTGTGGAGTTCATTTTCTGGCTTTTGTTTGAGTTGACCCCTCCAATGCATTGCACGTGCCAGAACCCACAATCGATTGTATCACATTATAGTGTAATTATATATGTAACATCAATGGCGCAGCCGGATATCGCTTCGCGCTCGCAAGCGGTACTCGGCAGTCCCGAAAATGGGACTCAGCAACCCGCGCGGTTCTGTTCCCACCAGCGCATGCGCCAGCCGAGCCGCGGCACGGGCGGACTGCGTGGCCGGATTCACGCCATTTTCGTCGTTTCCCGATCACGAAGCATCCGCGCCAGGGTCTCCCTACCGACCTGGTACTCGGCTTCGCAGCCCAGCTTCCCCAGCAGCAGTTGAAAGCGCGGGTCCCGTCGGTCGTGATCCCACATCGGATGAAAGTAGAGCCTCGCGAGAAACACCATCGGGGGGTTTGCAAGGTGCGGAAGTGCCTCGTCAAAGCGACCCAGCGCCTGGAGCACGGTGCCGCGGTAGGTGCTGTCGGGAGGCAGCGTTCTAAGCATGCGGCTTGCCTCGTCCGACGCCTCATCGGTGGCGCCGGCCCTGTATAGCGCGTAAATGGCCTCGTCCCTGGGCCCCGCGACGGCCACCTCCGCCTTGTCCCGCAGCAGCGCCCGCGCAGCCTCCAGTGCCTCTTCCATTCGGCCGAGCGAGACCAGGACGGCGCACCGCGTGCTTTCGAATCCAAAGAAGCTCCCGCCCACGATCGCCGCGGCCCGGGTGATCATCGCCAGCGCCTCCTCGTCCCTCTTGGCGTAATTCAACAGCATGCCGCGGAACGCGAGGGAGGGGAACGAGAGCGGATCGAGCGCGATGGCGCGCTCGACCGCGCCCAAGGCAAGGTCGATCCTGCCGCGCGCGCCAAACAGGTGCGCATGCCAGAGATGCCCGACGGCATAGCTGGGGTTGAGCTCGAACATGCGCGCGAAATGACTGTCGGCGTCCTTGAAGCGATGCAGGTAAAAGGCGTTCAGCGCCAGGGTGCCGTGAGTCTCGGCAAGGAACGGGTCGAGGCCCAGGGCGATATCGGCCTGGACCTTGGACCGCACCATCTCTTCGGAGTGCGGCGTGCCGTCTCCAAGGGACGCGAAGATCGCCCTGATTGCGCACACGTCGGCAAGGCCGGCGTGGGCCTGGGCAAAATCGGGGCTGATCTTGAGCGACCTCAGGAACGCGTCCTCCGCCAGGGCGAAACCGGCCCTCGTGCGCTGGGACCAGAAGTGGCGTCCTTCCAGCACCAGCCGGTACGCCTCGGGATCGACCTGTCGGGCCGAGCGGATCTCCTGGCCGAGGCGCAGCTGGAGGCTTTGCGCGATCAGCCCGGCGATCTCGTCCTGCACCGCGAAGATGTCCTGCAGCTCGCGGTCGAACGTCTCCGACCACATGTGAAACCCGTCGGCCGCGTTGATGAGCTGCGCCGTGATGCGCACCCGGTTGCCCGATCTGCGTACGCTGCCCTCGACCACGTGGGCGACCCCGAGCGTCCGCGCGATCTCGGGGATCGGCACGTTCTTGCCCTTGAAGAAGAACGCCGACGTCCGTGCCGCCACGCCCAAGCCCGGGATCTTCGCCAGCAGGTTGAGCAGCTCCTCGCTGATCCCGTCGCTGAAATATTCGTTCTCCGGGTCGCGGCTGAGGTTCGCAAACGCGAGCACCGCGACCGTCTTTGCGTTCGGCCTGGTTTCCGATGCTTGGCCTGATGCGGGCCCCGCGCCGCGCGGCCTGCGCGGCGCGTCGAGCAGGCGCTTCACATGGTCGACGAACTGTGCCGTCGGCAATGCGCCGGGCAGCCGGACCCATTGCACGCGCAGGAACTCCGGCGGGACGACGGCGCCGCCCTCGGGCGTCTCGTCCACGACCACGGGTGCAAGAAACACGATACCCTCGGCCAGCAGGTGGGTCTGCTCGACGGCAAGCCTCCATTCGAGCCGGAAGTACCCCTTGCCCCTCTCCTCCGTATGCTGCGAGACGACGGGCAGGAAGAGCGTGCATTCGCCGATCTGGCGCCGGATCTTCTGATCCCAAGCGTCGCCGCCGCGCAGCTGGTCCTGATCAAACCATACCTCGATGCCCTGGCTGCGCAGGGCCTCGGCGATGCGCTGCGCCGCCGCGGCGTCCTCGCGGGCGTAGCTTATGAAGACGGTCCCGTGAGGGCTCGCAGATGACGGTCTGTCGGGCATGGAGCGGAGGCAGGGCAGAAGGTGGCCAGGCGGCAAGTGGCTGGCCAGACCAAAGCCGAGCGGCGTTCGCGCCGCATTCGATGGCATGCGAATCCCGGCGGGGCCTCAAGGCTGCGCCCGGTGCGTCCCGGAGGGTGCCGGTTCAAATGCTTTTCGGCGGCCCGCTTTAAGCTAGGCTTCGGCCCAACGCCATGATCCGATCCCCCCGTTCACCGTTGCCCAGGCTGGCGCTCGTTGCGGCCGCTTCGCTTCTGTCTAGCCCCTTCGCCGCCGGCGCCCCCACGCCGATCCCGGTCCTGGTCATCACGACGTACGAGACGGGCAAGGACCGCGGGGACACGCCGGGCGAGCTGCAGTTCTGGGCGGAGCGGCAGGACCTGGGCCAGGAGATCACGGTCCCGGGGGTGGACCACCCCCTGCTGACGAACGGAAAGGGCCTCTATGCGATGGTCTCCGGGACGACCTCCCGGTGCGCGCTCCAGATCATGGCTCTGGCGTCCGATCCGAGATTCGACCTCACCCACACCTACTTCCTCCTGAGCGGAATCGGCGGGGGATTCCCTCGGGTGATGTCGCTCGGGAGCGCGGTCTGGGTCGTGCGCGTGGTGGACGGCAACCCTGCGTTCGAGATCGACAGCCGCGAGATCCCGGCCGACTGGCCCGTGGGCCTGGTGGCCATCGGCGCGACCCGGCCGGGGCAGGGCTCGGCGAACGTCGACTCGGTGCCCGCCGCAGGGGCGTCGGAGGATTCAACCGGGGGCGTCGGCACGGTGGCGTTCAAGCTCAACACAGCCCTGGCCGCCTGGGCCTTCGGGCTTACGAAGGACGTGAAGCTGGCGGACGACGAGCCCTTGCGCGCCTTTGCCCGCAGGTTCGAGGGCTATCCCGCGGCCCGGCGGCCCCCCTCCGTGATCATGGGCGACAGCATCGGCTCCGACCGCTTCTTCCACGGCGAAATCATGGCCCGGTGGGCGGAGGACTGGGACCGGATCTACACGAAGGGGGCCGGCCGGCTGGCCATCTCGGACTGCGAGGACGCGGGCGTCTGCCTCGCGCTCCAGAGGCTCGCGGCGATGGGCCGCGTGGATTTCAACCGCCTGCTCATCCTGAGGACCGCCTGCAATTTCGTGGTGCCTCCGCAGGGCTCCACCGCCGCGCAGAGCCTGTTCGGCGACACGATCTCCGACTCGAGCGGGGTCGCATACCTGCCGGCGCTCGAGGCGGACTATAGGGTCGGCAGCGTGGTCGCGACCAGGCTCCTCGAAGGGTGGCCCGGATATCGCGACAGCATCCCAAAGTGAACCGGGGCCCCGGCGGGGCCGGACGGCCCCTAGCTGACGGCCTTGTGGAGGGCGAGGAAGCGCTCGCGCCCCTCCTGCGAGGCGGCGTCCAGCTCCTGCTCGCTCACCCTCGCCAATTCCATCTTGGACGGACTCGGCTCCCAGTACGGCCGCTCGCCCGCAAGGCCGAAGCCAAGGCGGTCGGCCGCACCGGCGGCAAGGTTCAGCACGCAGGCCATCGCGCCCCCGCCCGGGGCCTTCTCGGGGGCGTAGTGATTGCCGATCGCCCCCACCATCTCGTCCGGGAACCGCCATTCGGTCAGGACGAATGCCGCAGCCTCGCAGTTGCAGAAGCCCACAAGCCCCGACTCCCATTCCCCCAGCAGGCCGCGGGGTCCCAGATCGTAGCTGACCCGGTGGGCGGCGGCGTTCATTGCTCCCTTTAGGTCGATGTCGACCCTCGTGCGCAAGAGACCCGCGGAATACGTGAGGCGGTCGAGCGCGATCTTCCCGATCGAGCGCAAGAGGCCCGCGGAGTACGCCTCGTTCGCGTCGGCGCCCGACGCCTTCGCCAGGGCCTCCGAGATGAGCGCGGTCACCAGCGAGTTCTCGCGAAGCTCGGAGCCCGAGATCCCGTAAAGGCGGAGGTCCTGGTCGGTCGTCTGCAGCAGCGCCGCGAAGCCCGTAAGCCGGTAGATCTCGCTCATGCCGACGCGGGCAAGGGCCTCCTCGATCGACGCGTATTCGGATCCCGCGCTGTAGTAGGGGCTGTTGGCGACCCGTATGATCCTGGCCGTGAGTGAGGCGTCGCACTTGAGGAGCGCGATCACGTCCTCAAGGTCCACAGTCGGGTCGATCGTCATCTTGCCCAGGCGGGAGAGGATCCGCGGCGCGGCCGGCATCGTCTTCACGACGTGCAGGAGCGTTTCCCGAGGAATGGTCGTCGAGGGCATTTGATGGAATGGGATGCGGCCGGGATGCGGGGCGTGGGAATCCGAAAGTGGGAGGGACACGCCCTTGCTCCTATGCAATCGGCCCGGCCGGCATCCAACCTCCGCATATTTTGGCTATAATTGCGCAAAAACCGACCGTGCATCCCGATGGGGTCGTCCATGGGGATGCCGAGGTGCTCGCCTCAAAGTACGATGATCTCGCGATCCACCTTCGCCAAAGGACGGCTCCTTCGGCCTCTTCTTGATCGAACCCGCCTTCATCGCGCCGTACCGGACGGGGTTCAGCTTCCGGCAGGCCCAGATCCTCCCGCTTACCCGGCCGTTCCCTGCGCATGAACCCGACGGCGCGCCCGGGCCTAAATCTCGAACGGCCGCGACAAGGGGGGTGTCTTGGAGGTGAGCAGGACTAGCGAGAGCCCGACAAGGACAACAAGAATCCCCATCCCCATAACCACCAGCGTGATTGAGAAACCGTCCGGCCAATAGCTGAACCGCACCGTATATCGTCCCGCCGAGCCGACAAAGATGCCCTTGAAGGCATGGTTGACCCGGGAATAGGGCACGTCCACGCCGTTCAATGTCGCGCGGAAGTTCCCGCGTTCGTAGGCCTCTGTCAGGACAATCAGTCCCGGTCCGGTGGCGTCGACCGTGAACGAGGTCGTGTTGGCCGTCAGCACATAGTCCCTGGCCGGGTTAATACGGCGGGTGCTCAGGTCGCCGGAGATTGCCGGCAGTGGATTCAGGCGGTCCCAGTCGCCGTGCTCGATCGCCGCGAAGGGCCTTCCATCGCCCGCCCGGATCCAAGACCAATACTGGGGGAGGTCCCTGTAGACGGCGATGCTGTCCGTGAAGAACGCCCTGGGCCAATAGGAACGGCTCTCGTAGACCTCCATGTCGGACGAGCTGAAGGGGCTCAGCATCTCCCTCGGCGCCCGTCTCCCGCCGGGATAGTCGAGATAGAACCGCACGTTCAGGAGATCGAGCATGGGCTTCACGGCGCCAAGATCCCTGTCCTCTAGCTTGTACCGCCAATCCCAGACGCGCTCGATGCCCGACACGTCCATGAGCTGCCGGTAATAGCGATTCATCAGGGCGTCGGGTCCCGAAATGCCCTCCAGACCGTACGCGGCCGACCAACCCGGAAAGAAGCTGTCCACAAACCCCACCGAGCGCGACGGCAGATCGCGGACGGAGGACACCGCTTCCACGGCGGGCGAGTGCGCGAGCAGGTCCACCCGGCTCGCGGGCATGATGACGTACTCGGGAAAGGCCATTCCCGCCTGGAGCCCGTGCCGCCAGTGAAGGGCGGCGAATGACAGGGTTCCCAGCAGAACCAGCTCGGCGCTCCATGGGCCGCGCTCCCGCACCTTGCGGGCGACCCAGAGGAGGAGCGCCGCCGCGGCGAGGAGGCTGAGGGCATAGAGGTGGATGAACGGCCCAAGCTCGATCAGCTTCCCCCAGGTACGGTCGAAGTAGTAGCCGCGCACCACCGCCTGGGCCGTTCCAAGATAGGCCGCGTAGATGCCGATCAGGACGACCATCACCACCCCGGCCTCCCACTTCCCGTCCCTTGATCCGATGCGTTCCAGCGCCTCCTTCCAGCCAACGCCGGCTAGCACGGCGAACATCACAATAAGGACGCAGGAAAACGTGTTGTCGACATGGAGGATGTTGCCCAGGTAGGGGATCCGGGCGACAAATCCGGGGGGAATGACGCCGAAGACCAGGGCAAGCGCCGGGAGGGTTGAGACAAGTAGTGCGGCCGAGCAGCGGGAATTCAGAAGCGACCTCGATCGAACCGCCGCCCAAATCAGCCCCACCAGAATGAAGAAGTTCGCCGACGGGTTGATGACGTTTCCGAAGAACTGGAAGGGCCTGAAGAAAAGCTCGTCGAACAGGCCCGCGAACATCCCCGGCTGCAGCTGAAACGTCTGCACGGCCCCGTAGGTCGTATAGGAATTCTTCAGCGCCCTGAAGAACGTGTACCAGACCGGCGAGCTCATCATCGCGAAAGCTGCGGTCTCGACGGAGGCCGCTCCCAGCAGCTTCACCTTGTCCGCGAGGGATCTCCGGCAACCCGCCAGCATGAGCACGCCCGAGAAATTGCACGAGACGAGAAGGATGTAGGCCTCCTTGGCCGTGCCGCTGCAGAGCTCCGCAAGGTTGGCCGCGAGCAGCGCCGCCATCCACAGGATCGAGGCGCGGATCGCCCCGGCCTCCACTATCCGGATCCAGGCGTAGAGTATCCACGGGGCATAGCACAGGCTAAAGATGGCGGGGTGATTCACGCGGTAGACGAAGAACCCGATGAATTGGACGGAGACCGCCATCAGCAGCGAGGCCGGCAGGTGCCGGGTCAGGCGCCAGACCGAGAATCCGATGCCGCATGCGAAGAGCACCTTCGCCAGGAGGAACTTCAGGTCCCATGCCCACGGCGCCCCGTTCGCCAGAAAGGGAATCAGGTGAAGGGGATCGCCGAAGCATGACTGGCCCTGGCCAAGAAGTGGCGTCCCCGCCGAGTCGTATCGGTTCCACAGGGGAAGCTCTCCGTCCCCAAACGCGGCGCGATGCTGCACCATTGAAAGCGGCAGGTGATGCCACATCAGCGCGTCGATATCCGCCGAATTCGAATTGCCGCGCTCGAGGCTCTGAAATCCGGGGACCCAGGGAAGCTGCCCGTAGAGAAGGGCTGTGCCCAGATTCGGCGAGACAAGGCTCCTCCCCGCAAATATCACCGGATAATTTGCGGCGATGGTCCCGAGAAGGGCCGCCGCAAGGATCGCCCGCCCAGGCGACGCGCGTGCCGCCTCCCAGGCCACGGCAGCCCGCCGGCGGTGGGTCGCGCCTTGCGACCGCCCCATCCATTCAAAGGCAAAGTAAGCCGCCAACAGGCTGGCGAAGACCAGGGCCATGGGCAGCCACCAGTTGGATCGGGGAAGCGCCAAGGGGCCCGTCAGGCCGATCCTCACCAGCGGCCTGTCCGCATTGCGACTTGTGCTCACGAGCACCTTCTCATTCCGGACAACCATCGACTCGATCTGGTTTGCCGGCTGGAGCCGCTCCGGGGCGAATCGAGCCAGCGTCCGACCCGAGCCGTCCGCGATCCGGGCATCGCTGAGTGTCATTCTCACGTCGCGATCGAGCGGCGCGAGGCTGAGCGAACGGAGGCGCCCACTTGGAAGGGCAAAGCGCAGCGTGGACAAATGCCCCGCAGACACCGGCTGCACCGCCGAATCAACCG
The DNA here is from genome assembly GCA_964419075.1 of uncultured Opitutaceae bacterium. Lineage (GTDB taxonomy): Bacteria > Verrucomicrobiota > Verrucomicrobiia > Opitutales > Opitutaceae > Palsa-1447. The sequence continues at coordinate 30,488 of CAYQOH010000002.1, forward strand.
CGCTGCCGCCGCTTCCCACGTCAAAGAAGAGCGTCGCCAACCCGGACTCGTCCGACTCGACCGTCACCTCGAACGCGCATGCGCCGCTTCTGGAGGCTGCCCAAGGCTGAAACGGAAGCGCGACCGTCAATGTGAAGACCAGGCACAGGGCGACAGCGGACAGCGCGGCTCTTGTCGACATTGTGCTGCTGCTATCGAGGGTGTTCGTCATCTGCGCCGGGGCGACGCACAAGCTGCGGCAGGATCGCCCGGCCGCACCAATGAGTGAACCTACACCCGCGAGTCACCGCAAGGAAGCTGTTTGCGGCAAGGGCCCCGCTCACGCGGTGAACGACCGGCATTTCGGCCGCGTCTGAGGCGGCGCCTCCTTCCCACGGGATTGCCGTCCCGTCGCGCCGAGCGCCAACGGCCCGGTCAGGCCAGCACATCGAAGAACCGGATCAGGTTCGCCACGTGGTCGTCCACGGTGATGCCGAGGTGCTCGCAGCCGAGGAAGATGGTCTTGCGGTCTACCTTCGCGGCAAAGGACGGCTCCTTCAGCTTCTTCTTTATCGAGCTCGCCTTCATCTCGCCGTACCGGACGGGGTTCAGCTTCCGGTAGGCGTAGAAGATGCCGCTGATCTCGTCGCAGGCGAGGAGGGCCGCCGCGAGCTTGGTCTGCGGAAGGGTCGCGAACCCGTGGTACCCGTAGGCGTGGGCCTCTACGGCGTGGATGAGCTCCTCGGGATAGCCCCATTCGCGGAACCATTTGATGCTCTCGGCGGGATGAAGGTCGGGGAATTCCTCGAAGTCCAGGTCGTGGAGCAGGCCCGTCAGGTGCCAGAGTTGGGGGTTGCCGCCCAGGGCGTTCGCATAGCCCTCCATCGCCGTGGCGACCATCAGGGCGTGATGGCGCTGGTAGTCGTCGTGGACGCGGGACTCGAGGAGCGTCTGCGCCTCGGATCTGCTGGGAAGGCTCATAGGGTCGGGCGGGGTTGCTCGGAAGTTTTGGGGCACGCCGACGGGCTTTCAACAGGTTTGTTCCCGCCCCCCCTTCGTCGCCAATCCCACACCGCGGTCCCCTTTTCGATCGTTTTTCGCGGGCGGCGTTTCTAAACAGGGCCATGCAGTCGGAGCCGCATGACCCCCGGGCCGCCCCTCATCCTTCCTGGGAGGCCAGGTCCCATTCCGCCGCGGAGCAGGTTGAGCGGTTCCTGAGCTTCATTGTTCACGAGCCGTCGGAGGAGCTCTCCGAGATCACCGATGCGAACAAGCGCAAGATCTGTGAGGAGATCCTGTCCGACGTCCTCGAGAACGTCGGGCATCCCGACCCCGTCCTGGCGGTCAGAAGGCGCCTGACCAACTACGCGACCCTGACCGCTTACGACGAGGTGCTCACAAGGACCCCGAGGCAGAGCGAGTTTCGGGCGATCACCGGCGAGCTGAGGCCCCGGCTGCCGGAATTGGCGAGGATCAACCCGCTCCTCACGGAGTTCCTCTGCAGCGAGCCCGGGGCGCCGGCGACCGTCGACCAGATGGCGGACCGGCTGCGGGCAAGGGCCATCGTCTACAACATGTGGGCCCGCGCCTACAACGTGGCCCGGATCGAGCTTGGTGACTGGGACAAGGACAAGAGGAAGGACTGGTACGGCGCCTACAGGATCGCCCAGGCGGTCTTCTGCGAATTCGCGTACCGCAGGGAGCTGAGGATGCCGCCCAACATCCGCTCGGCCGAGATGAAGACCGACGGGACGGCTGAGTTCGCCGTCTACGGCGAGTTCGAGAAGATCATCCTCGATGGCCACAGGCAGCCGCGGCGGGTCTGGGAGGAGCGCTGGGGGTCGCTCCTGCACTACCCCTGCCCTTTGGGGGGGCTTGAACTCTAGCGGCGATCGACCTGCGCAACGATGGGGCCCGCCGCGGGATGGCTCTCGCGGGGAAAACCCCGGCCTTCTGAGGGAAAAGTTTGCGATGGCTGCAACTTTCCTGCGCGGCGGCGTGTTCCTTGGGCAACTTAGAAACACAACTCACATGAACAACAACCTTCTCTCCATCAGCTCAGTCCTCGCCGCCTCGGCGGCTTTTGTCACAGCATCGGTCGGGGTCGTCGCCGCGGGAGTCGCCTTCACGGTGGCCGGGGTCCTGGCGATCTTCGCCCTTGACTACAGGCGCACGCTGGCGCCGATCAGCCTTCCGGCCGAGGTCGTTCCGTTCACCCCGGGCAGCCGCTCGATGCCCGAGCTGAAGCTGGCCGCCTGAACGTTTCCCAAGGATCGATTCGAATCCGGCGCGGAGCCTCGTGCTCCGCGCCTTTTGTTTTCCAGACCTTTGACGCCCGGCCGAATGCTTGCCCCGGCCTCCCGCGGGAGGCCGACCTGCCCGAGAGGGAGCATGGCGAACCCTGTAACTTTTCGCACGAGGGCGGGTTCTTGGGGCAACAAGAAAGCCAAACCAACATGAAGACCAACCTCCTTTCCCTCGCCTCAGCACTCGCCGCTTCCGCAGCCCTCATCCTCTCTTTCGCGGGGGTCGTCGCCGCGGGAGTCGCCTTCACGGTCGCCGGCGTCCTGGCAATCTTCGCCCTCGACTACAGGCGCACGCTCGCGCCGATAGGCCTCCCGGCCGAAGTCGTCCCGTCCAACCCCACAAGGCACTCGATTTCCGAGCTGCGGCTGGCAGCTTGATCCTTTCCAAATCGATTCCATTCCGGCGCGGAGCCTTCGGGCTCCGCGCCCTTCGTTTTCTGGGGTGTGGCGCGCTGCTCCATAGCCGCATGGGCTCACGCGGTTGGCCGGCGTTTCTCAAGGGAAGGATTGCGATGCCTGTAACTTTTCCGCCGAAGGCGTGTTCTTTGGATGACTTTAAACCACAATCAAGATGAAGACCAACATCCTCTCCCTCAGCTCAGTCCTCGCCGCCTCCGCCGCTCTTGTCACCGCATCCGTCGGGGTCGTTGCCTCAGTCGTCGCTTACTCGGTGGTCGGCGTCCTGGCGATCTTCGCCCTCGATTACAGGCGCAACCTTGCGCCGATCAGCCTCCCGGCCGAGGTCGTCCCGTTCAATCCGGGCAGCCGCTCGATGTCCGAGATGCGGCTTGCGGCCTGAACCCTTCCAAATCGATTCGAATCCGGCGCGGAGCCTCGTGCTCCGCGCCTTTTGTTTTCTAGGCTTCTGACGCCTGGCCGCATCATTGCCCGGCCCTCCCGCGGGAGACCGGCGGTCCCGCCGGGGATGTGTTCAAGGCCTGCAACTTTCCTCGCGAGGGCGTGTTCTTTGGGCAACAAGAAAGCCAAACCCACATGAAGACCCACCTCCTTTCCCTTGCCTCAGTCCTCGCCGCCTCCGCAGCCCTCATCCTCTCCTTCGTGGGAGTCGTCGCCGCGGGAGTGGCCTTCACCGTGGCCGGCGTCCTCGCGATCTTCGCGCTCGACTACCGCCGCACGCTCGCGCCGATCAGTCTCCCGGCCGAGATCATCCCTTTCAATCCGAGGGACCGTGCGATGCAAGAGACTCGCGCGGCGGCCTGAACCCAACAGGTCGATTGGGACTCGGCGCGGGGCCCACGGCTCCGCGCCGGTCGTTTAGGGTTGCCTCAGCCGCAGGCCGACAGCCGCCGCGGCCCGCTCGAGGATCTCAATGTCCTTGATACCCCGAAATCCCGAGAAAGCCGCCGCAATTAGCCGGCCGTCTGGCGCCAGGATCGGAACGCCACCCTCCCAGCCGATCAGGTCCGGCCGCTGAAGGCCGAAAGATCCCTCGTCGAGCTTCCCCGCGTAGACCAGCTCCTCGAAGCGTCCGGTAGGGTATCCCGTGCGCCAGACCTGGAGGACCTTCCTCGTGGCGATCAGGTAGCATTTCTGGCCCGTCTCCTTGTCATCCCCGAATATTTGGCCGCGGAATCCGCCGTCGGGCCCGATGACCACCACCGCCGCGTTTCCGTGGTTCCATTGGGTGTCCTGCGGATCCGCAACGTAGGACGGATAGAGTCGGACAACCTGCGCGATCAGGCGATCGGTGACGGATTCCTGCATGGATAGGACCAAAGGCGAACCAGCTTCGGCGCGCGGGGGCAATCTATTGCAGCACGGCGCACGTCCCCGAATCCGTCCCAATACAGGGAAACCCTCATCCCAATTTCGGCCATATCCCGCGCAGCCGGCCGGCGCGCATTCCCGGATATGTTTCCACCGTAATGACATAGCAATTCATATTCCGTTGGAATGCCGCCTGCTTAAACGGCACTGTCGCACGCCCTGCAATGCTCTCCGACCTGCGCTTCGCCCTGAAGTCCCTTGCGAAAACCCCCGGGGTCACGCTCATCGCCGCCTTCACCCTCGCGGTCGGGATCGGCGCGGCCACCGCGATGTTCAGCGTCCTGCGCGCCCTTGTGGTGGAGCCGTTCAACTACCCGAAGGCCGACCAGGTGGTCCAGCTTTGGTCCAACGAGGGCCAGCCCCTGTCCACGCCGGATTATTTCGACATGCGCGACGAAGCCACCTCGTTCGCGGACTTTGGCGCATACAACAACCGTTCGGCCAACTTGGGAGGCGAGAAGGCGCAGGCGGTCAGCAGCGTCCTCTGCACCTCCGGCGTCCTGCGCGCGTTCGGCGTCATGCCGGCCCGGGGCCGCTGGTTCGCTCCCGCCGACGAGGTCCCCGGAGCGCCCCCCGTGGCCATCATCAGCGACGGCCTCTGGAAACAGACGTTCGCGGGCGACCGCGGTCTTGTCGGCCGGACGATCCGCCTGGACGGCGCGGACACGACCGTTGTCGGCATCATGCCCGCGGGCTATGAGTTCGCATCGCCGTGGATGCACTCCAACACCTGCCAGGTCTGGATGCCGCTGCAGATGAAGCGCGGTGACGGCGACCGGGGCAGCCACTGGATATGCGGCGTCGGCCGCCTGAAGGACGGCGTCGCGTTTGCAGCCGCCAGTTCCGAGATCAAGGCCATAGGCGCCCGCCTGACGCGCCTCTACCCCGACTCCAACACGAACAAGCCCTTCTTCATCCGAACGCTTAGGGAGGAAATGGCCCGCTTCATCGCTCCCTCGGTCTGGATGCTCTTCGGCGCCGTTGTCCTCGTGATGCTCGTAGCCTGCGCCAACGTCGCCAGCATGCTCCTCGCCCGAGGCGCTCGCCGGCAGGGTGAGTTCGGGATCCGCGTCGCGATGGGGGCCTCGGGCGCCCGGATTCTAAGGCTCGTCCTGACGGAGAGCCTGATTCTCGCGCTCGGGGGAGCGATCGGCGGCGTCCTTCTTGCAGCTTTCGGAGTCCGGATCCTCGCGCTCATCGCCCCGATCACCGACACGCGGAAGGCTGCCCTGACTCTCGACGGGCGGGTGCTCGCGTTCGCCGTGGCCGCCACCGCCCTGACCGCGCTCCTTGCGGGCCTCCCGCCCGCCCTCGCGTCGCTGCGGCTTTCCGTCGCGGATCTGTTGCGCGGCGACGGACGGAGCGTCGCCGGATCACGGACCCGCCACAATCTGCTCCGCGGCCTCATTGTCGCGCAGGTCGCCGTTGCCTTCACGCTCGCCAACGCCGCCGCACTCTTCTCCGAAAGCTACATGAGGCTGCTCACGGCCAACGAGGGCCTTGCCACCGAGCACGTGCTCACGGCCGAGGTGAACCTCCAGGGCGGCAAGTACGAGAAGACCGAGGTGCGCACGCGCTTCACGCTCCAGCTGGCGGAGCGCGCGGCCGCGCTGCCCGGCGCCGCCGCCGCCGGCACCACGACGAAGCTCCCGCTCGAAGGCGGCAGCAACATGAACATCCTTGTCAACGACGAGGCCTTCGACTCCTCGGCCCAGCGCACGCTGGCGGAGATCTCCAGCGTCACCCCGGGGTACTTCGACGCGGCCGGGATCCGGATGCTGCGCGGGCGCACGCTCAGGGTCGAGGATGCCGGGGAGGACAGCATCGGCGTCGTGGTCAACCGTGCCCTCGCCGAGAAGTGCTGGCCGGGCCAGGACCCGTTGGGGAAGATCATCCGGCCTGACGTCGCCAAGCCTTGGTTCCACGCGCACGTGGTCGGGCTCGTCGAAAGCGTGAGGCAGTGGGGCCCGGCGACCGACCCCAACCCGGAGATCTACTGGACGCCGGATCGCGCATGGGGCCAGAGGATCTACCTCGTCACGCGGTCGGTGCATCCGGCCGCACAGCTTGCACCGCTGCTGCGGCGCGAGCTCGCTGCGATGGACCCCGACCTGCCGCTGACCCGCATCCGCACCCTGGGGGATGTGGTCCACGAGGCCACCCAGGCGGAGCGTGTCGTCGCCAGCATGGTCGACTTCTTCATGGCCGCAGCGCTGGGGCTTGTCGCCGTCGGCCTCTACGGAACCCTCTCGTACCACGTGCTGCAGCGCACCCGCGAGATCGGCGTGCGGCTGGCCGTCGGGGCGGAGCGCCGCAACATCCTTCGGCTGGTCTTCAGCCAGGGCTTCGGCTGGGTGCTGATCGGGGTCGCCGCCGGAATCGCGGGCTCGCTCGGCCTGGCCTCGGTGCTTCGCTCCTTGATTTGGGGCGTGGAGCCGCTCAGCACGCTCGCGCTGCTGAGCGGGACGGCCGCGGTCGGCGCGGCCGCCACGCTGGCCTGCTGGCTGCCGGCGCGGCGCGCGGCAAGGGTCGACCCGATCGTCGCCCTTCGGGCGGACTAGCCGCGCACCGGGGCCACGACCACGATCATGAAGGAATCCGGCTTGGCCGCCGGCCGGGAACCCGCGTCCGCAGGCGGCAGAAACTCCGCCGTGGGGAGGTAAAGGGTGTGCGTCGCAGGATCGATGTCCATCGTCCGCGCGCCCACCGGCGTCTTCACGACCTGGACGATCTCGAACTTTCCCGGGGAGGTCTCCCGCGCGACCGAGAGCGTCCCGTCGCGGCAGCTTGCGAAGGCATCGCCGTCAAAGCGCGTCGCGTCGACGCCGGCGCCGATCGGCAGGCTGGCGACGACCTTGCCGTCGTCGGCGCTCATCACGACCAGCGTCTTCGGCTTGCGGCAGCCGATGAAGAGACGGCGATGCCCGCGGTCCATGGACATCCCGACCGGCGAACCGCCCGGGGTGGTCGGCCAGTGGCTCACGACCTTCATCGACTTGGTGTCCACGACCGCAACCTGGTCCTTGTCCTCGAGGTTGACGTACGCCCTCCCCAGCCCATCGACGGCCAAGAATTCCGGCTTGCCCCCGAGGTCCACCGCGGGATCCGCCTTGCCCGTTGCGGGGTCGACGTCGGGCGCAATCGGCACGAGGACGCCCGCATCGCCGCACACCAGGAGGATTCTGTCGCTCGCGGGGTCGTAGATGATCCCGTCGGCGTCCGGCTGGACCTTGACCTTTCCCAGCACCGCAAAGGTCTTGAGGTCGAAAATGACGACCGAGGCGTCCTCTCCGTCAGAAATGAAGCCGCGCCCCGCGCCGGGGGCGAGGGCAACCCCGTGATTGCGGCTTTGGCCCGGGATGTCGGCGATCGTCCTCCCGCTCGCCGCATCGATGACCAGGGTGTGCGTCGAGCGCGGGACATAGAGGAGCCTGTGCTCGGAATCGAACGTGACGTAGTCCCAACCGCCCAGGCCCCCGACGTGCAGGGTCTGTGAGACGCTATACGCCCGCGGGTCCCCGGACGCGCCCGAGGCGCGGGTGGCAAGGAGCGGTGCGGCGCAGACGGTGAGGGGAAGAACGACGCGGAGCCAGGCGGTGTTTGTCATCATGGGTACGGGAGGGCTGCCCCCATTGCTGGGCGGATCCGGGGCCCGCCGCAACCGGTTTAATGAGGACGTCGACTTCCGACATGGTCCTCTTGCCGGAACGCGGCATGCCCCGGCCGCGTCCAATGATGGCGGACAGGGGCGCCCGAACGGCGCTATTCCGCGCGAAGGACCGCCGCCGGGTCTACGCGGGCGGCGCGGCGCGCCGGCAGAAGGCAGGCGGGGACGGCGGCGGCGCCAAGGACGGCAGCCGTGGCGGCGAGCGCCGCGCCGTTCATCGGGCGAATGTCATACAGGACCCCCTGCATGGCGCGGCCGCAGGCCCACGCGCCGAGGAGCCCGAACGCGACGCCCGCAGCCACTAGACGCAGGCCCGCGAGGAGGAACCTCCGCTGGATCTGGGCGGCTTGCGCCCCAAGCGCCATGCGCACGCCGATTTCCCGCTGGCGCCGGGAAACGGCGTAGCTCAGGACGCCGAAGGTGCCGACCGCGGCCAGAAGCAGCGCGATGGCCGCAAACGTACCGGCGAAAATGGCGGGGGACCGGCGCGCCACAAGGCTCTCGTCGACATAGGCCTGCATGGACCGCAGATCGGCAACCACGATCAGGGGGTCGATCTGGTGGACCGCCTTCTGCATCATGGGCACCACCACGGCGGCAGGCAGCGCGCTTCGGACCACAATCGAGAAAACCGGGTGCAGGAGGAACGAATAGGGCAGATAGACCGAGCCCGTCCTGGATTCCTCGGTCAGCTCGTGCTGCTTCACGTCGCCCACCACGCCCACCACCGTGATGGGGTGGTCCTTGTCGAACGACAGGCCGATGCTCAGGCGGCGGCCAACGGCGGATGCGCCAGGCCAATACCGCTTGGCAAACGTCTGGTCCACGAGGCATACCACGTCCTTGCGCGTCTCGTCGGAATCCTCCAGGAGCCGCCCCTCGATCAGCGGGATGCCCATTATCCTCCAGTAGTCGCTCGTCGCGGCGGAATGCTGATGAAGCAGCATCGCGTCCCCGGGCTGGGGGGCGCGCCCCTCCGCGGTGAACGGGCCCTCGGGTATGATTCCCGTGAACGGCAACCCGCTCTTGACCGCGCTCAACTCGATGCCGGGGATCCCGCGTAGTGCGGGCAGAAGCCGCTCGACGAACTCAACCCGGGCCGTGGCGTCCTTGTAATTCTGGTCCGGCAGCGAGATCTTCCCGGCCACAACGCCGTCGGTTGTAAACCCGGCGGGAATTTCAAGAACGCGCATCAGGCTCATCCCCAGCAGCCCCGCGCACGTCAGCAGGACAAAGGAGAGGGCCACCTGCGCCACGACAAACACACTGCGGGTCCGGCCGATCCTCCGGCCCGAGGTGCCGCCGTAGGATTCCGCCTGAAGGCCGCCCGCGAGCGTGGGACTCAGGTTGAACCCAACGACGGGGAGGCCAATAAGGAGGCCGGCCGCGACGGTGGCCGCCGCGGATGCGGCGGCGATGCGCCCGTTGAACCCGATCAACTCGCCAAGAGGCAGCCGGTCAGCCCCGAGCGACCCGAGCACGCGGATCCCCCAGTAGCCGAGGAGCGCGGCCAGGGCACCCCCGCCGAGGGCGAGCAGCGCGGTCTCCGCGAACGCGTCGAGGATGATGTGGCCCCGGCCCGCGCCGAGCGCCCTGCGCACCGCGACCTCCCTCATCCGGCCGTTGGCCCGAATGAGCAGCAGGTTGACGAGGTTCACCAGCCCCATGAGCAGCAGGCAGAGCGCGCCGCATTCCACGAGAAGCAGCATCGGTCCGACCGCGCGGACAAAGTCACCGCGAAAGGGCAGGACCTTGGTGCAGTATCCGCCCTCCGTCACGATCTTCGCGATGGGGTCGTCCCTGAGCTGAAGGGCGTTGAACGCGTCCATCTGCGCCTGGGCGTCCGCAAGGGTTGTTCCGGGAGACAACCGCGCGACCATCGGCCCGCCATTTGCCGTGTGGCGCATCCACGGGTTGAGCCCGTAGGGGCCGTGCGCGAGCGGACGGTAGAGCTGCGCCTTGCTCGAGGGAAAGTGAAAACCCGCGGGCAGAACGCCGACCACCGTCGTGGCGAGCCCGTTGTTTGGAAAGGACCGGCCCACCACGTTCGGGTCCGCATTGAAGAATCCGCGCCAGAATCCATCGGTGATGATCGCGACCCCGTCGGCGCCATCGACCATCTCGGCCTCCGTGAACGGCCTGCCCCTTGCGAGGCGCACGCCAAGGGTTGAGAAAAACTCCGGGGAGATGAGCGCGATATCCACCCGGCTGGGATGCTCCGCGCCCCCCACGGTAAGGTACGTCTCCTTGTAGATGGAGACCGACGAGAAGGCCCGGATGGAGCCCCGGCGGTCGTAATAGTTCGCAATCGAGTTGGTGGCACGGACATCACCCGCCAGCGGGTAGCTGTTCATGATGGTCACCAGCCTCGCCTCGTCGGCCAGCGGCAGCGGGCGAAGGAGGACGGCGTCGACCACGGCATAGATCACAAGGTTGGCGCCGAGGCACAGGGCGAGCGTCGCGAGCGCGGTGGCGGTGAACCCGGGATTCTTGCGCAGCGCACGCATCGAGAGGCGGACGGCGCGTGCCAGGCCGTCCATCCAGCGGGTGCCGCGCTCATCGCGGCACCGCTCGCTGATCTGGTCGGCCCCGCCGAACCTCCTGCGGGCCGCGAGGAGCGCCTCGTGCGGCGCCATCCCGTCCCTCACGTAGCGCTCGGCCAGAAGCGCAACATGCTCGCGCAGCTCCTCCGACATCTCCGCATCAAGCGCCCCCTTGCGGAGCACCGTCCTGAGCCTGAACCGAAGGCGCCGGAACCCGCTCATCGTGCCTCACGCGTTCTCCAGAATGTTGCGGATCGCGAGCGCCGCCCGGTTCCAGTTCCCCCGCTCGGTCTCCAGCTGCCGGCGGCCGTCACTCGTCAGGGAGTACAGCTTCGCCTTCCGGCCCCGCTCGGACTGGCCCCACTCGGACTCGATCCACCCCTTCGCCTCCATCCGGTAGAGCGCGGGATAGAGCGAACCCTCCTCGACGTCCAGGGCCTCCTTCGAGAGGACATGAATCCGCTCGCCGATCCCAAACCCGTGCAGGGGCCCGGAATTGAGGACGCGCAGCACGAGGAGATCGAGGGTACCGGACAGGAGTTCAGCCATGGGGGATGGGGCCTAGATGATCTAGGTTACAGCCGTGAAGCCTAGACTGTCGAGGTAATTGTTGCGCACCGCGCCCGTTCGTCAGCCCGGCCCTGTCCCCACGGTCCTGCAGGCCGCCGCTTGGCCGCGGGTCCGGGCTCAGTCCACCTCGGAGAGCCGCACGCGGTCCATCCGCGGGCTCTCGTCGACGTCCAGGAGCGAGCTGATCTCCGCGAGCCTCGTCTCGACCATGAAGACCATCCCGGCAAGGAGCTTCGGGCTGAGCGACAGCGCCACCAGCTGCGCCTCGTCCAGCTGGGCCGGCAGCCTCCGGCCCCCGGCGCACACCGTGCTCCTCAGCCACTTCGCGGCGTGGAGCAGGCTGGCCATCCGCAGGTGGCCGTCGGAGGCGTTGGGGGCGTACTGCCACCGCACCGGCTCGGACATCTCCCTCGGGAAATCCCAGATGCGCAGCAGCGCGGCGCCCGCCTCGGCGTTCGTGAAGCCGAACGCCGCCCGCTCGCTCTCGACCGTCTCGCGCGGGAAGCCCTCGTTCACGAGCGTCCAGGAATGCGGGTTGCGCCTCGCCCATTCGTCCACCGCGACAAGCCCCACGGCGTGCAGCAGGCCGTTCGTGTAGGCGACATTGCGGTCCTGGCCCGTGTACAGCGCGATGGTCTCGGCGGCCAGGGCGCACGCGACCGACTGGCGCCAGAGCTCATCCGCCTCGATGCCGTACGCCGCAAGCGGGCGCACCAGCACCTGCGAGGCCACGGCGTAGGCGACCAGGTCGTAGACCTCGTCATAGCCGACCCGGGCGACGGCCTCCTCCACGGTGTAGCAGCGGGTCCCCTGGCTGTAGTAGGCGCTGTTCGCGACCTGGAGCACGCGGGCCGAGATGCCGACATCGAGGCGGATGAGCATGACGATCTCGTGAATCGCCGAGTTTCCGTCGCCCAGCATCTGCTTGAGGCGGGGAAGCACCTTGGGGGCCGACGGCACATGGCGGACACTCCGAGCGATGTCCTCGGGGGTGAGCGCAGGGACCGGAAGCGTGGGGCAATCGGCTATCATTGGCGGATCAGCGGGCCTTATCGGCACATTCCCGCGTTGGTTTCGTGCGAATTTTACAAGCGGGGGCTTGGCGCCGGGAGATCCGGGCCATGCCCCGAGGGCTGCAACGGCCTCTCCCGCAGGCACCTATACCTCGACCGACGCCGCGCGCCCGGCCCCAAGGCGCCCATTGCCGGACGATCCTGGCGCCCCGCCGGACCGACGGGCGACGGCAGCCCCGTGACGCACGCGATCCGGACGAATCGCGAGGGGGCGCTTCATCAGCCTCAAGTGCGCCGAACAACAACCGATATGCAAAATACCATTCCATGAGTGTCGAGGCCCTGTCGCAGGACCGCATCCTGCAGATTGCAAATTCGTTCCCCGCAACCCGGCATACCCTGTTGCAGCTGGGGACGTTGCTGAAGAACCCCTCCGTCTACCTCGAACGGATCATTGTCCCGCTTCGGCGCGACCCGGCGCTGGTCGCGCGGCTCATCCGCTCGGCTAACAGCGTCGTGTACGCGCAGGCGGAGCCTGTCGCGTCGGTGGAGGACGCGGTGGCGCTGATGGGCTACCAGGAGGTCCACCGCATGGTCGGCTTCGCGCTTCTGGACCACTTCAGCGACGGGGGCCTGCCGACCTACGGCATCTCCAGCAAACAGCTCAGGGAGAACTCGCTCTTCACGGGGCTCCTGATGGAAGAGCTGGCCTCCGGCGCAGGAGAAGACCCGCGCAACTGCTACACGATCGGGCTGCTGCGCTCGATCGGCAAGGTCGCCCTGGACAAGCTTTCGGGCAACCCCCAGATCGAGATCGGCGAAGTCCCCGACCGGATCGAGGAGACGGGGGTCGCCGAATGGGAGCGCAGCGCCTTCGGCATCACGAATACCGAGGCCGCGTCCATCATCCTGAAGGCCTGGAGGTTCCCAAGCGAGGTCGTGGTGGCGATCGGCGATCATTACGCCCCACAGGGGCACCACATGCCCCTCACCCATCTGCTGCACCTCGCCGCGGGCATGGCCAGCATGCTGGGGCACGGCCTTCCCGGCGAATCGGGTTACTGGCACGAGTCCGAGGAGATCTACCGCAAGTCGGGACTGGATCCCAGGGAGGCCAGCTCGATCATCGACCACGCGCTCAGCTCATTCAACCGGCTGATGCAGACGGTCCACTGACCGGCCGGAGCGCTGCGCGCGGAGCGGCGCAAAACCCTTCGATCTGACGAAGCATTGGGTTCTTTGTAGCATGCCCCAATGGCTTCCACCGACGCGACCGCACTCGGTTTCAGCTCGGAGCCTGCCCGCATGTGAGCGGGTCGGGCACCCGCTGCAGGTCTGGCCTCGGCGCAGGAGAGCATCTTCTCTTGCGCGCCGAGTGACGACCGCCGCAGGTCCCACCTTATCGCGAAGGCTCCCATGGTTTGGAGTGCTGATGCAGCGCAGGCTGCCCATAATCTCAATTTTGCTGGAGAGTCTGGTCATTCTGCGGCTTAGTGACCGATGGAGTGAAGCCGGCGCGGACTACCCGAGTGCCCAGATTCAGTGGCGGTTTCCGGCCTGGCTGAAGATTCCCGCGAGCACCTCGCGCACCAATGAAGAGCCTGCACACACATAGAATAACGACTTCGCAGAACGCGGGGCTTTCGTTCGGAAATTTGGCCCACGGGTTGGCTGCGCTCCTTCTCGCCGCTTCGAATCTCAGCGCCGCGGCCCCCCCCGAAAGGCTTGTTCGGTGCGGTAGCAACGAGGCAGAGACAACCATTAGAGTCACGTACCAGACTCCTCAATCGGCGCCTGTCGGACTTGAGCTCTATGCAAAGACCTTCAAAAAGGGCGATGAGATGCGTCCCGCGCCAAGCCCTTTCAAGGCCGGGGATGCGATGGGCACTGAGACAACGACATTGCCCGAATTCGGGGAAACGGAGGTCATATTTAAGATTAAGCAGATCCCAGGACCCGACCGGATTAACCCGTATCAGGTGGCGATTCACGCTCCGTTCCGACAGAATGTCTCGGGTACAGTTGATGGGACGAAGTACGAAGTCACCTGGTTTGGTGGCGCCAAGGAAACCAATAGTCCGAATGCCGTTAGTGACGTCAGTGGCTCGGTCGATCCCGCGCAAGCGATCCATCCAGCTATAATTGTAAATTCGGTGACCCTCTCGCGGAACGACTTGATGATGGTCCCGCACGACTCGCGCCTCGCATACGATGTCCAGACCGACCCCGAATTGGGACCGGGTTCCTGGATCCAGCTGCAGGCCAAGGACCCAACGGGCGACATTGCCCAGACTTTTCGAATCCAAGTAGTCGACGACCCCGAGGGAAACCTCGGGACGGCAGAAGTTGCGGAAGCCGAGATCAGGGCCGTATGCGCTCCCTATCTCTTGAATTCGCTGGAAAGACGTTGCCTCGTCCAAAGCCTCCCGATGGCGTCCGGCAACGTCTACTATTGTATCCTCACCAACGCTGCCTTTTCAAATGGTCAGAAGCCCCCAGCCAGCCAGTTCAGAAACCTCTTCCTCGGCGTATTCAGAATAGGCGCAAACGCGGCCGTTGTCGTGGGGCATTTTAGCGAGAAGGATGATGTCAACTACCGCATGATGATGGAGACATTGGGAAAGATCTCCAGACTGCCGATCGCAAATGGGGCAGACCCGCTGCCAATAAGGGTAAAGGGGGCATTCCCCCAGTGACAAGAGCTCACGCACACGCACCTCCTGCCATGAGTCTGTTTCCCAAGTCAAAGTATCTTCTCATTATCGCCGCCATTCTAGGAGGCGCAGGCTGCCAGATTGCAAAGGCACCTTCATTAAGGCAGGTCGCGCCCGCACCCGCACCCGCACCCGCTCCAGCCGCGGTGATCTCCGACACCGTCAAGACCCATGCTCTCGCATTTGGCGCCATTCTTGATACCCAGAACGGAGATCCTCATTCGAGGCTGGTGCCACTTTGGGCACCCGCCGAACTCGAGGAAAAGGAAAAGAATCTGAAGGGACTTCTCCCTTCCTGGTGGGGTATCCAAGACAGGGAGGGACTGCTGGACACGCTGGACAAGCTTCAGAGCGGAGAAGACGGCCAGAGGCAAGGTTACTGGGATATCCGCCAAAGGCTTCTCCTGGGCAAGATGGAGAACTATCTCGGCATAATTAAGGAGGAAGCCTCCGAAACCAACAGCGGAGAACGCGCATTCATTGTCGCCACCCATCTTGGGCCCTTACACGGAGGCACGCTGCCCATCACCGCTTGGGATATCGGGCGATATATCAACCTCTGCCGCTGGGGGGTCCAAGCCGGGTGGATTTCCGAACAGGAAGCGTGGGATCGCATAATCCCGGCGGCTCGTTTGCTTCAGGCCTCATACACCTCTTGGGCGGACTTCGCATCCGACTATCTGCTAGGGCGCAACTTCTGGAACCCACAGACTGCAACGGATAACGAAACCATAAGATACTCTGTGTCCCTCCTGATGGCGCCGCCCAAGGGCCTTTGGTCCACCATCGATTGGAGCGAGCCGCTGGGGACCGGCCCGGTGCTGCGGGACTCCCTCGCGGCGAAGCTTCTCGACCACTACGAGGACCCCGATCCGAATGCCGTCTCGCTTGACCATGTGCCGCACGAGAACCCGCTGCTCATGGCGCTTCGGGCAAGCGTCGATTCGAAGTAGGCATTCGCGCCAAGATTGCGCCGAAGCGCGCACGTGGCATCGCCTGAATCTCTGCCGGCGTGCAGGTTGCGGGGACACGCTGGTTCAGCGAATTTGAGGCCTCGAGGCCACGTGAGCCGGTGCCCTCCCCTCTGGGAGGTTGACAAGGGCTTTCCCGACTGATTGATAGACCCTCCTTTCCCGAAATGAGCACCACCGAAGCCGTTAAGCAGCAGACACCAACGCCCGCGCAGATTCCCTTCACCGATCCGCCGGCGTGGGTCCGCTTCGTCACCGACACGGGCAAGATCCTGCCGCGCAAGTACACGGGCCTGTGCGCAAAGCACCAGAGGGCCGTAACCCGCACGATCAAGCACTCGCGCAACATGCTGCTCACGAAGTGAGCGGCGGCTCGGCGAACCGATGATTGCCGGAGCTCGAAAAGCTCCGGCCTTTTTTTGCCCGGATTCCCCGACCCCGCAACGCTGACCATGGCCGCATCCGCAAGGACCTACCGGGGCACCCCGCGAAACCTCGCCCTGCTCGCCAGGCGGCTGAGGGAGGGCGGCCTGGTCGCGGTGCCCACGGAGACGGTCTACGGCCTTGCCGGTGACGCGACGCGGGCGTCGGCGTGCCGCAGGATCTTCAAGGCCAAGGGGAGGCCCTTCAGCGACCCGCTGATCGTCCACATCGCGTCGCTGCGGGACCTTCACCGGGTGGCCGTCCCCAATCCCGCGGCGCTGAAGCTGGCCCGCCTCTTCTGGCCGGGCCCGCTCACCCTCGTGCTCCCGAAGACCACCGCGGTGCCCGACGAGGCGACCGCGGGCCTTCCGAGCGTCGCCGTGAGGATGCCCGCCCATTCGCTTTTCCGGCGCCTGATCCGCCTTGCCGGCGTGCCGCTCGCCGCCCCGAGCGCGAACCCCTTCGGGTACGTGAGCCCGACGACGGCCGACCACGTCAGGAAGAGCTTGGGCTCGAGGATCGGGCACATCCTGGACGGGGGCCCGTCCCGGATCGGGCTTGAGTCGACGATCGTCGACCTGCGCGATCCCCGCCGCCCCGCCCTGCTTCGGCCTGGCGCCATCACGCGCTCGGAGATCGCGCGGGCGCTAGGGATGCCCGTCGCGAGGTCCAGGAAGTCGCGGGCCGGCGGCCGCGGGCTCCTCGCCCCGGGGCAGATGCCGCGCCACTACAGCCCGAGGACCCGGGTCGTCCTCCACGCGGGGCTCACGGCGCAGAGGGCCGCCCGGGGCCCGGCGGACGAGGCCTGGCTCTTCGTTGCGCGGCCTCGCCGCGCGGCGCCCGCGGCCGGGAACGTGTTCTGGCTCGACGCCAGGGGCGACCTGCGGCGCGCGGCCAGGCGGCTCTTTGCGGCGCTCCGCGAGCTGGACGACGGGCGGTTCAGGCGGATCCATGTCGAGCGCCCGGCCGGCCGGGGCCTGGCCGAGGCCCTGAACGACCGTCTCGTGCGGGCGTCCTCGCGGTAGCCTACCGGACCACCTGCGCGAGCTCCGCGAGGAACCGCTCGTTCTGCTCGGCCGTGCCCGCCGTCACGCGGATCCACTCCGGGAGCTCGTAGGTCTTCAGCGGCCTGACGATGACGCCCCGCTTCTGGAGCTCCTCGAACACCTTCGCCCCGTCGCCCACCCTGACCAGGACGAAGTTCGCCTGGCTCGGGACGAACTCGAGGCCGAGGCGGGTGAAGCCGGCCTCCAGGCGCCTGAGGCCCTTCCTGGTCTCCCGAACGCACATGCCGACGAACTTCCGGTCGTCGAGCGCCGCGGCCGCCGCCGCCTGCGCGATCGCGTTCACGTTGAACGGCTGGCGGACCCGGTTGAGGAGGGACGCCAGCGCCGCGCTCGAGTAGCCGTAGCCGATCCGCAGCGACGCCAGGCCGTACGCCTTCGAGAAGGTTCGGAGCCCGATGACGTTGCGGCCCTCGCGGATGAGCGGGCGGATGTCCGGCGCATGGTCGGCATAGTCGCCGTACGCCTCGTCCACCACGCAGACGACGTGGTCCGGCAGCGAGCGGACAAACGAGAGAAGCTCCTCCTCGGTGTTGGCGGTGCCGGTCGGGTTGTTGGGGGTCGAGACGACCACGATCTTCGTCCGCTTCGTGATGGCGCCGGCAAGGCCCTCCAGGTGGTTGCGGAAGTTCACGAGCGGCACCTCAATCGGCATCGCGCCGAAGAGGATCGCCACAAGGCGGTAGACCACGAACTCCGGCATTCCCATGACCACCTCGTCCCTCGGCGCGATGAAGACGTGCCCCAGGAGCTCGATGACCTCGTTCGAGCCGTTGCCGATCACGAACTGGTCGGCGGAGAGGCCGTGGAACTTCGCGAGCCGCGCGCGGAGGGCGTAGCAGCCCCCGTCGGGATACAGCTGGCCCTCCTCGACCGCCTTCTTGGCGGCGATCACCGCGAGCGGGGAGGGCCCGAACGCGTTCTCGTTCGAGGCAAGCTTGATGATGCCGGCAGGGTCGAGCCCCATCTCGCGGGCGACGTCCTCGATCGGCCTGCCCGGCACGTAGGTCGGGTAGGTCAGGACGAAGTGCTTGGCGAGCTCGGCGGGTTCTCTCATGGCTTTGGCAGCGTCCATTGGAACCTATCGACGACTCCAGCTGAAGCCCAAAAGGGGTTCGCCATGCGGGCGACCCGGCCCTATGGGTCCCGCCATGTCGATGCGTACCGGCCCCCTCGCGCGCGCGATCCTCGTCCTGGCCGCGGGGCTCTCGCTGGGCGCGCCCCACCCCGCCTCAGGCGCCGACAAGCCGGTCCGCAAGGTCAAGGTCGACGTGGGCCAGATCGCCGGCGCCCGCTTCGCGATAGCAAATCCGCCGGGCGACTGGAACCACAGGCTGCTCCTTATCGTCCACGGCTACCGCCCCGAGTCCGCGCCGCTCGTGGCCGACCTCAATCCCGACCGCGCCTCGAACAAGGCGCTCCTCGACGAGGGCTGGATGGTCGCGACGACCAGCTTCAGGCGCAACGGGATCGTCATCGCGGAGGCGATCGCGGACCTCGACGCGCTGCGGAAGTTCATCGCCGAGGAATACGGGGATCCCGAACGCACCCTCCTGGAGGGGGAGTCGCTGGGTGGGCTCATCGTCGCGATCATGGCGGAGCGCGAGACGGGCCCCTATGACGGGGCCGTCGTGTTCGATGCCACGCTCTACGCAAAGGAGACGAACGGCCAGGTGGGCCTCTCGCTCCTGCCGAGGATCCCGCTGCTCTTCGTCGCGACCCTGCGCGAGGCCGCCCAGTCGAAGGGCTACCTGACCGCGCTCGTCGCGCGCCCGCCGCCGGTGGTCCCGCCGGCCCTCTTCCTCATCTCGCGCGAGGGCCACGACAACATCAACCAGCCCGAGCGCCTCTTCGCGCTGCGCGCGCTGAACGCCTGGGTGGAGCGCGGCCCGGACGCCCTTCCCCGCCCCAGGGACCAGGCGCGGTATTTCGACGCCACGATCGAGCCGGACCCCGGGCCTTCGACCGCATTGCCGCACGCGGGAGGGCGCGGATTCGACAGCAGGGTCGCCGAGGTCGACGCGGTGTACGGCAACGTCCTCCTCGAGGCCCAGGCCAAGGATTTTGCGGACGCCGGCATCCCTCCGATGACCTACTGCACGGTCAGTGCGGGCGGCCGGGCGTACCGGGCCCTCTACGGGCGCACCTACTCCGACGTGAAGAACGGCGAGTGGGTCGCGTTTCCGGACGCGGACGGGCGCACGGTCCTCTCGAGGGTCCTCGCCAACGCAGCCGGCACCGCGAGCCTGAAGGCCGGGGACCCCGTGAGCCTGGACCCCGTCGAGCCGGGCGGGACGCCCCTACCCTAGGCCCCGGCTCGGGACAAAGACGCACTTCATGCCCGCGGCCTGGGCGGCCTGCATGCCGGGCTGGCCGTCCTCGAACACGAGGCAGCGCTCGGGGGCGACGCCCATGAGCTTCGCCGCGAGGAGAAACATGTCCGGCGCGGGCTTGCCGTGCTCGACGTCATCGGCGGTGACGACGACCGGGAAGAGGGGCGCCAGGCCCGTCTTCTTGAGCGTGCTCGTCACGACGTCCCGGTCGCCGCCCGAGGCCACGGAGACCGGGCAGGTCCTGCTCGCCTTCTTGGCGAACTCGACGACGGCCCCGATGAGTTCGAGCTTCTGGAGCGAGCCCATGAAGAGCCTCTCCTTGTCCCTGTACACGGCCACCGGGTCCAGCTTCAGGCCGTGGTGCCTGCCGAGGAGGCCCGCGACCTTCTTGGAGGGCACGCCCCCGAGCGCGTAGAAGCAGTCCTTGTCCAGGCGCCCCTTGAGCCCGACCTTCGCCAGCGCGGCCTCCCAGGCGAGGTAATGGAGCGGCATCGTGTCCACGAGGGTGCCGTCCAGGTCGAAGATGTAGCCGCCAAAGTCGCCCTCTGGGATCTGTAGGTGCATGGAATCGGGCAAGCACGCCCGAAACCGCCCGGCCCGCAACCCCAAAAAACGCTCGTTTGCCCGGGGCGCCCGCCTACACTGGGCAAGAACCCCCAACCATGAAAAAATACCTGGTCGAATTCATCGGGACCTTCTTCCTCGTCTTCACGGTGGGCGCCACCGTCATCTCGCCCGGGGCGGGCCCCATGGCCCCGCTGGCCATCGGCGCCTCGCTCATGGTCATGATCTTTGCGGGCGGGCACGTCTCCGGCGGGCATTTCAACCCGGCCGTGACCCTTGCCGTGTGGATCCGCGGCAAGTGCGACTCGCGCGACGTCGTGCCGTACTGGGTCGCCCAGGTCGCAGCCGCCTTCGCCGCCGCCTGGCTTGTCGGCCGGATCAAGATGGCCGGCGCGGCGATGCCGCTCGCCCTCGCGAGCTGGAAGCCCGCCTTCGCGGCCGAGTTCCTCTTCACGTTCGCGCTCTGCTGGGTCGTGCTGAACGTGGCGACGGCGAAGGGGACCGCCGGGAACTCCTTCTACGGGCTCGCGATCGGCATGACGGTCATGGTCGGTGCCTACGCGGTGGGCCCCGTCTCGGGCGGCGCGTTCAACCCCGCCGTCGCGACCGGCATCACCGTGATGGGCCTGTCCTTCTGGGGGAACTACTGGGTGCTCCTCGCCGGCGAGGTGGCCGGCTCGATCGCGGCCGCCACCGCCTATAAGGTCGTCAACGGCAGCGAGTAGGCCTTAGCGGTCCCTCACGAACTCGAGCAGGTCGCCGGGCTGGCACTTAAGCTCCCGGCAGAGCGCCTCGAGCGTGCTGAAGCGGACGGCCTTGGCCTTGTTGGTCTTAAGGATCGAGAGGTTGGCCAGCGTGATCCCCACCCGTTCCGCGAGCTCGGTCAGGCTGATGTCACGCGCCGCCATGACCTTTTCGAGATTCAGTTGGATAGGCATGGCTTAGACGGTCAGGTCGTTTTCGGTCTTGAGCGCGAGTCCCTGCTTGAAGGCCTCGCTTATCATCAGGACAAGGCAACCGATCAGCAGGCCGCCCAGGCCGGCAAAGGGGATCGTCGACGAGGGCATCGCAAAGCCCACGGCCCCGGCCCCGCCGGGATGAAGCGGGCCCGTCTTTAGGCCGACCAGCGCCACGTGCTGGCTGAGATACCCACCCATCTCGTGGCCTGCCCAGAGCGCCGCCGCAAAGCCAAGGACGCTGTTCGCGATGAAGATCCACCCAATTCTCCGGACCAGGAGCAGGTTCTTTTCGCTGAACACCTCCCCGCGCTCAATGTTGGCGCAAACGCCCCGAAGCGAGCCAAACAGGCCCACGAGGAACAGGGTGGCCACCGCCAGTGCCGGGATGACCGACCAGTAGAACGCCGAGACCAATGCCGCATCATTGCTGGCAAGATCCACACTCAGCATCCCCCGAAGGGCCGCCATGCTCAGGGAGCCCGGCCTCGCCGTGTCCGACCTGAGGCCGACCGCGTCCGGCTCGGTCTGAAGCCATCCCTCGCCGAACGTGAAGGTGAGCTTCGGGGCGTCGACATAGTGTTTCTGTATCCAGACATCGAACGTGAGCATCAGGAGCCAGCAGGCGGCCAATGCGAGGGTCATGATGCGCAGCACGGTGAAGAGCGCGCGGAGGTTTCCAGGCAGGTTGGTGAACATCTTCATTGGAGTGGAATATTCAGGTTTATTGATAATCGATAAACCCGATCCCCGTGTCGTCAACACTTATTTATCGTTTTTCGATAAAATCTTTTCCCCGCCGATTCGGGCGCCCCGAGGGACCGGGGCCCCCAGGCGGGACGCCACGGCCGATGCGACCCTAACGTCTCGCCCCGCGGTGCAGGCGGCTGGTCGACGTCTTTGGCACCGCCTCGTCCAGGATCTTCTGGTCGAACAGGGCCGAGTAGACGTACGGGAACCCCTCAAGCTTCTTGCGCTCGACGGTGGCCCCGATGAACCGCTCGATGCTGCGCGCGTCCCTCACATCGTCCTCCGTGACGAGCGTGAAGGCCTCGCCCGTGTGGTGGGCGCGCCCCGTGCGGCCGATCCTGTGGACATAGTCCTCGGCATTCTCCGGGACGTCGTAGTTGATCACGTGGGAGATGCCCCGGATGTCGAGGCCGCGGGCGGCGATGTCGGTCGCGACCAGGACCTCGATCTTGCCGCTCTTGAACGAGTCGAGGGCCTCGACGCGCTCGCGCTGGTTCCTGTCGGAATGCATGACGCCGACGCTGTGGCCCTTCTGGACGAGCCTGGCGGCGATGCGGTCCGCGCCCATCCGGGTGCGGCAGAAGATGAGGACGCTCTTGAAGTCGGTGCGCTCGAGCAGGAGCTGGAGCAGGTCGAACTTCTGCTGCGCGACGACCGGGTAGAAGCAGTGCGAGATCGTGTCGGCGGCGGAATGCTTGCGGCCGATCTCGACCTTGGAGGGGTTGCGCAGCGCCCACCCGGCGAGCTGCTCGATCTCCGGCGGGAGGGTCGCGGTGAAGAAGAGCGTCTGGCGGTCGGCCGGGCACTTCTGGACGATCCGCCTGACGTCCGGCAGGAAGCCCATGTCGAGCATCCGGTCGACCTCGTCCAGGACGAGGATGTTGATCTTGTCGAGCGAGCAGTTGCGCTGCTCGAGGTGGTCGAGGAGCCGGCCGGGCGTCGCGGCCAGGATGTCCATGCCCCGCTTCAGGTCCGAGGTCTGCTTGCCGTAGCCGACGCCCCCGTAGACGATCGTGACCCTCAGGTCCGTGAATTGGGCGTACTTGTGGAACGCCTCCTCGACCTGGAGCGCGAGCTCGCGGGTCGGCTCAAGGATGAGGCAGCGCATCGCGCCGTGGCCGGCGAGGCGCTGGATGATCGGAAGGGCGAAGGCGGCGGTCTTGCCGGTGCCGGTCTGCGCGGAGCCGATCACGTCCTTGCCCTCGAGGATGAGCGGGATTGCCTGGACCTGGATGGGGGTCGGCTCCGTGTAGCCCTTCTCCTGGACCGTGTAGGCCAGGGCGTCGCAGAGGCCGAGCTTTGAGAACGGCGTGTCCATCTTCGGGATGTCCACCGGAATGGCGGGCTTCTCCACGACGTGGCCCGGGTGCTCGAAGAAGTCGTCGCGGGCGGGCTTGACGCGACGCGCGTCGCCGTGCCTTGCGGGGCCCGACCTGACGGGGCCGCGCCCGGCGGGGCGCCTCTCGTCCTGCCTGGGCCGGGAATCGTGGGGCCTCGCCTCGGAGGGCCGGGCCTGCGCAGGGCCCCCGTGGGAGGGACCCTGACCCTGGCTGTGGCCGCGGCCCTGGGGCCGCGGGCCCTGGCCAAGCGGCCGGGCGGCCCCCCCGGTGTGCCCGGGCCTGCGTGGAGTCCCCCCGCCCTGCGGGCGGTGGGCGCTCAGCGGCGCGGCCGGTGTGGGCTTCTTGGCGGGGGCAATGGATTCGCGCAGCCGGGCAATAAACTTACGTAGCATGATCTAGATGAAAGCGCCACAGTCCCCGCATTCCCCCGCTTTTGCAATCCCCCATTCGGCGGCGGCCGATTTCATTCGCGCTTGGCAGGGCATGGGCCGGCCGCATGATCGGTCCTGCCGACCGGCCCTGCAATGAATCCCGACGTCCTCTGGTTCGTCCAACTTGGCATTGACCAAGGCAGCTTCACCCGGGTCCAGTGCGTCAAGATCAAGGGCAAGCTCGGGGGCAAGCCCAGCATGCTGGATTTCGCCCAGGCGCTGATCGACGAGGAGGTCGTCACCGATATCGAGGGCCTCGAGAAGCTCGCCGGCATGGCGGCCCTCCGGGCGCAGAAGGGCCCACCCCCGACAGATCCCTTCGTGGCGGCCGCGGAACGGGTCGAGCCCCTGGTGCTCCATGCGCCGAAGAAGTCGGGTCCCAGCGGTCCGCCCACCTTCGCCTTCGACTCGGTCGGCAAGATGGACGATGCGCAGCTGGCCGCGGGCTTGAAGGATCTCCTTGCCTCCTCCGTTCGGTACGGGGCCAGCGACCTGCACCTGTGCACGGGCAGGCGCCCGTTCGTCCGCAAGGACCGCGTGCTGACGTTCATCAACGAGCACCCGCTCAGCGCCGAGGAGGCGCTCCGCCTGAACACCGCCCTGCTCTCGTCGGAGCAGAAGAAGACCTTCCTTGAGAAGCACGACCTCGACTACGCGCTGGCGATCGTCGAGCCCGAGCGCTACCGCGTGAACCTGATGTTCCACAAGGAGGGCCCCGCGGGCTCGTACCGGATGGTGCCGCACGAGATCAAGACGATGAACGAGCTCGGGTTCGAGAAGCACCTCGACACCCTCAAGAGACTCCTGAGCTACCACAACGGGCTCGTCCTCATCACCGGGCCGGTGGGCTCCGGCAAGACGACGACCCTCGCCTCGATGGTCGCCTACCTGAACGAGACCCGCAAGGACCACATCATCACGGTCGAGGATCCGATCGAGGTGGTGCAGAAGGCGAAGGGGTGCAGCGTCACACAGCGCCAGGTCGGCGAGCACACGAACTCGTTCTTCACGGCGCTCAAGGGGGCGCTCCGCGAGGATCCCGACATCATCGTGATCGGGGAGCTGCGCGACCTGGAGACGATCGAGATGGCCGTCAGCGCCGCCGAGACCGGCCACCTCGTGATCGGCACCATGCACACGAGCGACGCCGCCACGACCCTCAACCGGCTGCTCGACGTGTTCCCGGCGGCCCAGCAGACGCAGATCCGCGCGAGTGTCGCCGAGAGCCTGCGCGGGATTGTCTGCCAGCGCCTGCTCCCGTCGGCCAAAGGGGGCGGGCTCGTCATGGCGGTCGAGATCCTCGTCAACAACGTGGCCATCTCGAACCTCGTGCGCGAAGGCAAGACGACGGGCCTTCGAAACACGATGGAGACCGGCCTGCGCGACGGCATGTGCCTCATGGACAATGTGATATTCGCCCTGTTCCAGGAGGGGAAGGTGTCCAAGGAGACGGCCCTTGCGAGCATCTCAAACCGCGTGCTCCGCGCGAAGATCACCTAGCGCCATGGCCCAGATCGACACCCTGCTGCGGATGATGGTGGAGAAGGGCGGCTCGGACCTCCATCTCATGGTGGGCCAGCCCCCCAAGGCCCGAATTTCGGGCTCGATCATCCCGATCGGCGACCAGCCCCTCAACGCCACCGTGATCGAGGAGCTCCTGCGGGAGATCGTCCCGGAGCGGCGCTGGAAGGACTTCCTCGAGCGCAAGGACCTGGACCTCGCCCACGAGATCACCGGCTTCGCGCGGTTCCGCGGCAACTTCCTGTACAACCACTGGGGGCAGGCGGCGGTGTTCCGCCAGATCCCCGCGAAGATCCTCTCCTTCGACGACCTGAAGCTCCCCGAGGCCATCAAGAAGCTCTGCCACCTGAACGAGGGCCTGGTCGTCGTGACGGGGCCGACGGGAAGCGGCAAGTCGACGACGCTCGCCGCGATGATCGACTACATCAACACGAACATGTGCCGGCACATCATCACGATCGAGGACCCGATCGAGTTCGTGCATCCGGTGAAGAAGAGCGTGATCGTCCACCGCGAGGTCGGCGAGCACACGGAGACGTTCGCCACGGCGCTGAAGGGCGCGATGCGGCACGACCCGGACATCCTTCTGGTCGGGGAGATGCGGGAGCTCGAGACCATCAAGCTCGCCCTGGGCTGCGCCTCCATGGGCATGCTGGTGTTCGGCACGCTGCACACGAACAACGCCCCGAAGACCGTCGACCGGATCATCAACGCGTTTCCGTCCGACGACCAGAACCAGGTGCGCGTCATGCTGGCCGGCTGCCTCGCCGGAATCGTCGCCCAGCTCCTGTGCAAGCGCATCCCCAAGGGCCGCGTCGCCGTCCACGAGATCCTGCTCCAGCACGAGTCCCTCGCCAACACGGTGCGCAGCGGGCAGATCTCAAACATTCGCCAGATCATCGAGGGCGGCGGAAACGAGGGCATGATCCTGATGGACGCGAGCCTCATGGCCCGGCTCAAGGAGGGCGTGATCGAGGCGAAGGAGGCCTATTTCAAGGCGGCCAACAAGGCGGCGTTCGTCGGGCTCCTGAAGCCCGGGGAGCTGGACCTCGAGGAGGCGCACTAGCCTGCCCCCCGCGGGCCGGACCCGCGCGGTTGAAAACGGGCGCACACTGTTCGCAACCGTTTTCATCTGAAATGCGTCAACACGCTTTCAATCATTTGCAACACTTGTGCATGGGCCAAACCACACGCTCCCAGGGAATCTCCTTCACCCATGAAATGTGGGCGCGCATCGAAGTGCGCTGCCGCGAGCTGAAGTTCGGAAGGAGCCAGTATTTCCAGATGCTTGTGGAGCGCGACCTACACTTCCTGCCCGACATCCATGCGCACAAGGCCGACGGCAAGTGGCACTTCTACCCCGAGGCGGGGTCGGCCCACGCGGAAGAGGGGCGCCTGCGGGCCGCTGAGGACCCGGACCCCGGCGCGGACCCGCCCGGCCGAGCGCGCAGGAGGCGCCGCTAGATCGGGCGGATTAATCGGTTGCGGCCGCGGCCGTTTTGAGCGGCGATTGCGGGGTGATCCCCCCGCCCCCGAACGAAGCTCTCGAGTCGCTCGCGTCCGTCATCGGCGAGGACTCGACGCGCGAGATCGTCCGCCTGTTCCTCGAGGACTTTCCCCAGTCGGTCCGCCGGCTGGGCTCGGGGAGCCGCGAGGAGCAGGTCAGGGTCGCGCACGGGCTCAAGAGCAGCGCGCTCCACATGGGCGCGACCGGCCTGTCGCAGCGGATGGCGGCGATCGAGAGGAAGCTCTCGTCGACGTCCGAGGCACTCTCCAACGAGGAGGTCTCCGCGGCCGTCGCAGAGTTCGAGGCCCTCGAGCCCGGCCTGCGGGGCTACGCGGGATCCTGATCGGCCGGCATGCCCGGGCGGCTCAGGACTTCACGATCCCCATCTGGATGCACCAACGCACGAGGCTCGCGACCTCCTTCACGTTGACCTTGTCCATGATGTTCGCCCGGTGCTTCTCGACGGTGCGCACGCTCAGGTCCAGCCGGTCGGCGATCTCCTTCGAGGAGAAGCCCTCCGCCACAAGCCGGGCCACCTCAAGCTCGCGCCCGGAGAGGGTCTGGACCGCGTCGACCGAAGTGGTCTGGGGCCCCGCCTTGACGGAGGGCGCCACCCTAGGCTGGTCCGCGGCGCCTGAGGTCGCCTTCGGCGGGATGTGCGCGGCGAAGAACATCCCGCCAGCGACGACCGACTCGATCGCCTGCAGCACGTAGTTGATCGGCGCGCTCTTGTCCACGAACCCGTGCACGCCCTGCGAGATGAGCCTCGCGG
>CAYQOH010000003.1:0-54064 GCA_964419075.1 uncultured Opitutaceae bacterium
TCCAGAAGGAGCAGAGGAACCGCGCCGCCCAGCGCAACCAGGTCACCCAGGCGCTGGCGGACCGGGTCAGCTTTGAGGCCCCGGCAAGCCTCGTCGAGGCCGAGACCCAGGGCGTCCTGCGCCAGTTCATCGAGGAGAACATGCGCCGCGGCATCCCGGCTGAGCAGTTCGAGAAGGGCAAGAAGGAGCTCTTTGAGGGCGCGCGCAAGGCCGCCGTCGGCCGCATCAAGGTCCAGCTCATCCTCGCCAAGGTCGCGGAGGCGGAGAAGCTCACGGTCACCGAGCGCGACGTCGACATGTACATCCGCCGCGAGGCCGTCCGCTCCAACCAGAGGCCGGACAAGATCGCCAAGGACCTCGCGAAGAGCCGCGACGCCCTGCGATCGGTGCAACAATCCATAATTTTCGACAAGGCGGTTGATTTCCTGGTGTCCAAGGCTACGTTCACGGTCACTTCGTCGTGAGCTACTACGTACCCATCGTCCTCGAGAACACCGGCCGCGGAGAGCGGTCGATGGACATCTATTCGAGGCTGCTGAAGGACCGGATCATCTTCATCGGCACGCCCATCGACGACATGGTGGCGAACCTGGTCATCGCCCAGCTCCTCTACCTGCAGATGGAGGACGCGAAGAAGGACATCCACCTCTACATCAATTCCCCGGGCGGGGTCGTCACCGGCGGGATGGCGATCTACGACACGATGAACTTCCTGCAGTGCGACGTGCAGACCTTCTGCATCGGCATGGCGGCGAGCATGAGCACCGTGCTCCTCGCGGCGGGCACGAAGGGCAAGCGCTTCGCGCTGCCGAACAGCCGCGTCATGATCCACCAGCCCTCGGGCGGCGCGGGCGGCCAGGCGGCCGACATCACGATTGCGGCCAAGGAGATCCTGCGCTGGCGCAAGACCCTGAGCGAGGTCCTCTCCCGCCACACCGGCAAGCCCCAGGAGCAGGTCGACCGGGACTCGGACCGCGACTACTACATGAGCGCGCCGGAGGCGAAGGAGTACGGGATCGTGGACCACGTGGTGGCCTCGACCCGGGAGGCGCAGACCCTCGTGGTCAAGACCGCCGCCTGAGGCGACGGCCCGGGACCGGCCAGATTCCACCCTCGACACGCCGGCGCCCAAAAGCAGACTCGCTGGCCATGGCCAAATCGTCCCGAATGACGCTGTGCTCCTTCTGCGGCAAGTCGCAGGCGGAGGTGAAGAAGATCATCGCGGGCCCCGGCGTGTACATCTGCGACTCGTGCGTCAACGTCTGCAAGACGATCATCGACCGCGAGGTCAAGCAGCCTGCCATCGAGGTGAAGCCGGCGTTCCGGATGATCAAGCCGTCCGGGATCAAGAAGGTGCTGGACGACTACGTCATCGGCCAGGAGCACGCGAAGAAGGTCCTCTCGGTCGCCGTCTACAACCACTACAAGCGCCTGAACTTCGAGTCCGGCCAGGCGCCCAGGGACCCCGCCGCCTCGTCCCCTGAGTTCAGCGACGTCGAGGTCGAGAAGAGCAACATCCTGCTCGTGGGCCCGACGGGTTCCGGCAAGACGCTGCTCGCAAGGACGCTCGCGCGGATCCTGGACGTGCCCTTCGCGATCTCGGACGCCACGACGCTCACGGAGGCGGGCTACGTCGGCGAGGACGTCGAGAACGTCGTGCTTCGGCTCCTGCAGAACGCCAATTACGACGTCAAGCGGGCCGAGTGCGGCATCATCTACATCGACGAGATCGACAAGATCCGGCGCACGACCGAGAACGTGTCGATCACCCGCGACGTCTCCGGAGAGGGCGTCCAGCAGGCCCTGCTCAAGATCCTGGAGGGGACCGTGTGCAACGTGCCGCCGCAGGGCGGGCGCAAGCATCCGAACCAGGAGTACATCCAGGTCAACACCTCGAACATCCTCTTTATCTGCGGCGGCGCGTTCGTGGGTCTGGACCAGATCGTCAAGAAGCGGCTCGGCCACCGCTCGATCGGCTTCCACCAGAACGCGGAGGACAAGGACATCCCGCCGGACGAGATGATGCGCAGCATCGCCCCCGAGGACATGGTGCGCTTCGGCATGATTCCCGAGTTTGTCGGCCGGCTGCCGGTCGTGACCGTGTTGGACCAGCTCAAGGTCGAGGACCTGGAGAAGATCCTCCTGCGGACCAAGAACGCGATGGTGAAGCAGTACTCGAAGCTTTTCGCGATGGACGGCGTCAGGCTGCGCTTCACCTCGGACGCGGTGAAGGCCGTGGCGAGGAAGGCGATCGAGCTGAAGACCGGCGCCCGGGCGCTGAGGGCCATCCTCGAGGGGGTCATGCTGGAGGTCATGTACGACCTGCCGCAGCGCGACGACGTCACGGAGGTCATCGTGGACGCCGGTGCGGTCGCGGGGAAGCACCGCCCGACCATAAAGCGGGCCCCGAAGGCGTCGGCAAACGAGAACGCGGCCTAGGGCCCGCGTTCCCCAGGGGTCACCAGTCGCGGTAGTCGCCCTTCGTCACGCCCTTAGCGAATTCGACGAAGAGCTTCACGCAGCGCTCCACGTCCTCGAGGTCGACGACCTCGCTCGGGGTGTGCATGTAGCGCAGCGGGATGCTCACGAGCCCCGTCGCCACGCCTCCTCGCGCCACCTGGACGGCGCGCGCGTCGGTGCCGGTGGGCCGGGGATCGCTCTCAACCTGGTAGGGGATCTTGAGCCTCTTGGCCGCCTTGACGAGTCCCTCGTAGACCTTGGGGTTGATGTTCGGCCCGCGGCAGAGGATCGGGCCCCCGCCAAGCTTGGTCTCCCCGTACTTGCGGTTGTCGCAGTCGGGATGATCGGTCGCATGCCCGACGTCAACGACCAGGGCCACCTGGGGGTCGACGGAGTATCCCGAGCCCGTCGCGCCCCGCGTCCCGATCTCCTCCTGTGAGGTGGCCACGGCGACGACCCTCGCCGCGGGTTTCCTCCTCTCCTTGGCCAGGCGGATGATTGTCTCGCCGACAATGTAGGCCCCGACCTTGTTGTCGAAGGCGCGGGCCGTGCCGACGCTTCCGTGGATGAGTTCGAACTCGTGGTCGTAAGTGGCGGCGTCGCCGATCGAGACGCGCTCGAGGGCCTCCTTCTTGGTCTTCGCCCCGATGTCGATCCATATCTCGTGGATCTCCGGAACCTTCTTGCGGTCGGCCTCGTCCATGAGGTGGATCGCCCGCTTTCCCGTGACGCCCGTGACGGTGCCGTTCGCGGTCTGGATGACGACCCGGCGGCCCGAGATCACGGTCCGGTCATGGCCGCCAATTGTGTCGAAATAGATGAAGCCGTCCTTGTTGACGTAGGTGATGATAAGGCCGAGCTCGTCCATGTGGCCTGCAAGCATGAGCGTCGGATTGCCGGACGGATTGAGCGTCGCGATTCGGTTCCCGAGGGCGTCCCCCGCGTAGGTGTCTGCGGCCGGCCTGACGTGCCGGTCGAACACCGCCTGGGCCTCGCGCTCGTAGCCGGACGGCGAGCGGGCGTGAAGAAGCTCCGTGAGAAACCGGGGGGGGGTGTAGGTCGGCATCGTTGGATCGGGGTGAACGGACAATCTCGCCCCGAATCGCCGCGACCGCAACGGGGAAAAAGGCCTTGGCGCGGGGGCCCGGACGTGTGAGCGTGCGCACCCCATGATCATCTATCCCGCCATCGACATAAAGGGGGGGCGCTGCGTCCGGCTGACGCAGGGCCGCGCCGATGCGCAGACCGTCTACGCGGAGGACCCGGCCGGCGTCGCTGCGGGATTCAGGGCGGCGGGCTCGAGGTGGGTCCATGTGGTGGACCTGGACGGCGCCTTCGCCGGGGAACCCGGAAACCTCGAGGTCGTGAAGCGGATCGTCGACCTGGGGCTGAGCGTGCAGTTGGGCGGGGGCCTGAGGACCCGGGAGTCCGTCGACAGAGTCCTGTCCATGGGAGTCGCCCGCGTCGTCATCGGGACGCGCGCGGCGGAGAGCAATTCCTTCATTTCGGAGCTGGTCGCGGCGTTCGGCGACAAGGTCGCCGTGGGCATTGACGCGAAGGCCGGGAAGGTGGCGGTCAAGGGGTGGGTTGACACGACCGGGATGTCGGCACTGGGTCTCGCCCGGCGGATGGATGCGCTCGGCGTCGCGACGCTCATCCACACGGACATCGGAAACGACGGGATGCTCACCGGTCCCAACCTCTCGGCCCAGGAGTCGATGCTAGGAGCCGTGGGCGCACGGGTGATCTCGAGCGGAGGGGTCAGCAGCCTGGAGGATGTCACCGACCTCATCGCACTGTGCGAGAGCTATCCGAATCTGGACGGCGTGATCGTGGGAAAGGCCCTCTACGAGGGCAGGGTGACCCTTGCGGATCTGCTCGGCCTCGCTGCCGAACGGGGTGCGAGGGAGTGACGTCCCCCGGAGGCCTCGTATGCCGGGCTCGGCGACCCCCGGCCGCCCCGCGGCTCAATGAAGCACCCGGTTCAGCGTAAACGGCAGGATGCAAACGACGACGCAGGCCTGATAGAACGAGCTCAGCCAGATGCTCAGGGTGAACTCATCCTGAAACGACCATGCCATGAGAACGATGAGGATCAGCCCCGGATAGGACAGAATGGGGCTGTCGGCGGCCCAGCCGCTGACCTTCTTGAGGACGCTGCCGAAGAGAAACGCGATCAGGCCCACGCCCAGGAGCCCGAAGTTCGAGTACGCCTCCGCGAGCAGGCCGAAAGCAATGGTGGTCTTCTCGGTGTCCTCGATGCGCTGAAGCCCGTAGTAGACCGCAAGGGTGTTGGTGCTGACGTGCCCGACCGGCTTTCCGGGCCAGAAGAAGCGGGGCACGAACTGGCCGGGAATCTGGGCGTAGGTCTCCCCGTATATGTAGGGAAGGCGCTGCGGCGTCTCCGACACGACGAGGCACAGGATCTGGATCAGCGAGGTGCGGTCCAGAAGGGAGACCTTTTCCTCAGGTGCCTCCCCCTTCCGCGGACCCGCGAGCCCATCGATCACCCACTCGCCGAAGAAGTCAGGAAGCTGGGTCAGCGTGACCTTGGGTGCACGGCCCTCCCAGTATTTCGCCCGCATGGCGCTCTTGCCCTGGTGGAGAATGGCGAAGATCGGCAGGAGGACGATGGTCGCGACCACGGGAAACCTCTTGCTCGAAGAGACGTAGCCCAGCAACGCGAGGATCAACGTCGAGATGCCTTGGACAAGGAAGAGAGAGGCGACGTTCAGCACCACCAGCGTGGCGAGCTGTATCATGAATCCCGACCTGGCGTACCGAGGCAGCTCCCCCAGGCCCCAGCGGCGGCTCTGGACGAAGGTGGCGATGATGCCGAACCCGAAGCAGATCGCCCGGATCGGCCCCTCGAGGTCGTCCGGAATCAGATCGGTGAACTGGTCGACCACGGAGTACGCGATCGAGAGGGTCATGCCGTGGCTGAGGTACCTCGAGAAATCGCCCGAGAAGGCGTCCTCGCGCCAGAAACGGCCGCGCTTTGGCACCGCCCGCACCACCGCGAAGGTCATGATCGCGACGACCTGGAAGAGAACGACGGCAATCGCCGCCGTCGTGATCGCGGCGGAGTCGTAGAACTGGAGCTGCTCATGGCCGCTGATGAGGGGGATGCCGTAGGCCACGATCGTGGTGGCGATGAATGTCTCGAAGATCGGCAGGTGGTACTCCGCGCGCTTGATCCACAGCAGGCCCGGGAGAAACCCGAGCACCACGATGAGAATGCCCAGGTAGAGCTGGACGGTGTCGGAGACCTTGGCGGTGTAGGCGAGGTAGGCGACCAAGGCCCCTAGGAACACCAGGCTGAGCCGGAACAGCTTGATGGACCGCACGGCGGAGCTGTCGATCCGGAAGGCGGGGCCGGACGGGACGACCTCATCCTGCGCATCCTCGGGGTCTGTCGGCTCCTCGTTCATCGGGGTGTCGCGGCGCAACGGACGGCCTCCTCGAACAGCGCGCACTGATCCCTCGTCAGGCGGTCGGACGTGTAGTGGGAGTTGAAATAGGCGTCATTTCGGACTGGCAGCGAGCCTGGAGGGAATCCGGACACGGCCGTGTCAAAGAAGCCCTGGATCGCCGTGTAGGCTTCGCCCTTGTCTTCTGCGGCGCCGAAGCTCACCAGATGTGAACAGTTCAGCTCCTTGAGCAGCAGCTCCATGACGCTTCCCTTGAACACCAGGCCGAGCATCGGCGGTCCAGCCAGGTAATACAGGTACACCTTCGAGGGGGAGTACGCCGGGTCGCTCGAGCCCGGCAGCAACAGGACATCCGCGTCGATTTGCAGGCGAAGGGCTTGGAGGAACCCGATCCGGTGAGGGACTTCTTCAACCTGATCGGCCACGCCGAACTCGGCGGCGAGCGGGATCACCGAGGGCCTTCCCCTGCCGGCCTCCACGTAGCTTGTGCCCACGAAGTGAAACCTCAGCCGCTTCGCCTTCTCGGGCTCCCGCGCCCGGTACTCCCGCAGGGCTTGAAAAAGCACCGAAATGGCATGGGGCATGACCGGCCCGGAGGCCCCGGTGTAGAGGAAATGCACCGACGCGTCCCGTCGGGGGCCCCCGAGGGCTGACGGTGGAAGCCTTCGCGCCCTCTCCATATCCGCCGCGCTGGCGCCAAAGCGGATGACCGAGCGCGGCTTGGCCGAGAACCACGGGTAACGCCGAGAAAGCTCGTCAAAATAGGCGGCGGAGACGCTGACGAACCCGGACGCGCGGGCGTACGACCATCCCTCAAAGAGCCAGGCGGTCAGCCGGGCAAAGCGGTATTTCCATCCGCCGGGAGGCCGCCGGGACCCGGCCCGCTCGTAATAGTCGGTCCGCCACGGGTCCTGGATGTCGATCACGTAGGGGACGCCGAAGCGCGCCTGCCACAGGCGGCCGAGGGTGAATGTCATGAACTGGGTGGTTGAGAAGAAGACGAGGTCGAATTTCTCCCGGCGAAGCAGGCGCCATCCCTCGAGGAAGAGAAAGGGCCAGCCCAGGAGCCCGAGGTTTCCGATCCCGAGCCACCGGGCAAGTCCCGGAGGGACCGCCCCGGTTCGAATGACGCGGATGTCGGACGGAACGGTCGCCAGGAGGTCGGGTTCGCGCACGCCGCGGTGCCATCGTTCGCCGACGGCGAGCACGACGGGCTCCCATCCGCAGGACCGGTAGTACGGCAGGCTCATCCTCACGCGCTGCATGTCCGGCGCGTTGACGGGTGGGAAATGCGGGCTGACGATGAGGACCTTCTTCAATGCCTTGGGTGGGGCTATGCCGAACGAGGATGGGTCACGGGGAGTCCGTTTCAAAGAAGAACTCCTCAGCCGATTCGAAGAAGGAGACGAAGTTGCGCGAAAGGACCGGCTGGTCCCAGGGCGGCGTGGGCTCCACCTGCGAACGAAAGCAGCTCAGCGCACGACACTTGACCGGCTCGTAGCCGGCGAACCCCACCCGCCAGATCCGCCTGCTGGTGACGAGCGGGCGCAGGAGGTGCTGCGGCGCCCAAAGCGACCATATGGGGTACTCAAAGAGGCGCGGCTTCATGCCCGACCGCTCGACCGCGCGTCGCACCAGGATGAACGCGGCATCATGCTCCGAGCTGCAGTCGCGGCGGCACGGCAGGAAGATCTCGTCGGGGCGCGTGCGGGAGAGGACCTGCGAGATTCGGTCGACAAGCGCGTCCGCCTCGGGCCGGCCCAGGCGGTCGAGCGTCCCGTCGCGCGCATCGAGGAAGTGCGTCCGGCAAAGCTCGACGCCCAGCGCACCGGCTGCGGACAACGCCTCGGACCGGCGCTGTCTCGCCAAGGCTTCCGGGGTCAGGACCGGATGCAGGGGATGGGAGGCGCTGCCGTCGGTCACGTAGAGGATGTCAATCGGGTTGCCTTCGAGGCGCTTGCTCAGGATGAGTCCCCCGCAGCCGAGCGTCGCGTCGTCCTCGTGCGGAGCAACGACGAGGCAACGGACTTCATTCTCGACCGGGTAGCTCCGGGCGCGGACGCGCAGGGCCGCCGCCATCAGCCGGCGCAGAAGCCGGCGACCGATTTCCCTTGGGGAGGCATGCCGGTCCCTGTCGGTGGTGCGGTTCATCTTCCTTGGGTGCGCGCCGTCACCGAGCGGCCGGTCTTGGCAGCCTCAGCGCCCCTTCGACGGCAGCCAGCAGCCGCGGCGCCTCGCGTTCCCAGCAGTAGGTCTCGGCTGCGCCCCGTCGCGCGGCCTGTCCCATGGCGACGATCCGCCGGCGATCGGACAGCAACGCGTCCAGCTGGGCCGCCAGCTCGCCGGTCTGGGAGAGGTCGGCGAGAATGCCGGCTCCCGGGACCCGCTCGAGGACCTCCCGCTGGCCGGCCGTGTCGCTTGCGACCACCGCGACCCCCGCGTTCAAGTACTGCAGGATCTTGTTGGAGATCGTGCAGGTCTTGTTCGCCGGAAGCGTCGGCTCGAGCGCCAGGCCTAGGTCGTGCTGGGCGATCACCGACGGCAGCTTGTCCGGCGAGGTGAAGGGGAGAAACCTGAGGCAGTCCCGGCGCTCGGCCGGCAGGCGGCGGAACAGCTTGTCCCGGTATGCGGCTCCGACATCGCCGAGGAGATTGAGGCGGCTGGGGTTCAGCGTCTGGCTCCATGCGGCCAGGAACAGTTCAAGCCCGCGGCCCGGCCCGATCGTCTGGGAGAACCACAGGAAGGACGGCGGGCCTCCTAGCGGCCTGGGGGCGGGTTCCGGTTGCAGCGGGAACGAGTTCGTGATCACCACGGGAAGCGCGCCCCCATGCGCGGCCTGCAGGGCGCGAGCCATGGCGTGCGAGGTCGCGCTCGTGTAGGCCGCCCTTCTCATCAGCTCGCGCTCCGCGTTCTCGATGAGCCTTAGCGGACGGGTGGCCTGCGACTGCGGGAGCAGGTCCTGAGAATGCCAGTCCTCGAAATCGGCCGCGACCCTCCGCCCCCTCGCGAGCAAGTCCAGGCCGATGCAGAAGGGCATCTCGGTGTGGACAATCGTGAGGTCCGCCTCAAAGCGCCGTGCCATGCGCCCGAGCGCCAGAGTCGGGCCGAGCGCCTGCTTGGATTGAATCCCCACGCGGACCGCCCGGCGTGCGACCCACGTGACCAGGCGGCCGAAGGTGGAGCGCAGTCCGGGAAATCCCCGGCGCGAAATCCGGTCCAGCGCGACCCTCCGGAACCTCGCGCCCCTCAGAAGCTCGGCGTCATATTCCTCGGAGCGGGCGTGGTTTGCCACGGTCATCACCGTGACGTCAAGACCCGCCCCGCCGAGCGCGGACGCCTCCTTGGACACCCGCGGGTTCCTCGAGATCGGGCCGGAGGACAGGATGAGAATGACGGGGGTCGAGGGCATCGATTGGCGTTCAGCCGATCAGCCGGGCGAGGCGCTTTGCCAGGCGCCATCCCAGCATCCTGCTGGCGAGGCGAAACCTGGGTCCGCCCGGCGGCCTGAGGCCGGACCCCCCGAGCTCGGCCACGGATCGGGCGGCGCGCTTGCGGCTGTCCGCAGCCTGTGGATAGGCGCTGTAGATGAACTGTTGAAACGCGGTGGCGCAGGCGCCGCGCACTCGCGGCGAGTCCTCTGCCCGGCGCAGCAGCGCGCAGGACAGCTCCAGGGAGCGGAGCGCTGAACCCCACGCTTCATCTGAATTGGACCTGCTCAGGCTGCCGGGTAGGCGCGAGCGGTAGAACGAGACCGCCGCCGGGCAGAAGCGCACGCCGTGGGAGGCGAGCACGACACGCGTGAAGTACTCGCCGTCGTCGTCAAGCGAAAGTGACTCGTCCCAGGGCCCGGCCCGCTCCGACAGGGCGCGGGGCGTGAGCCACGCCGCCGGGTGCATCATCGCATTGTTCTCGAGCTTGGAGACCACCCAGTCGATGGGCGCGGCGTCGCGGCACAGCGGCTGCGGGCTGAAATCGGCGTCGGACGGAGCCGAGACGAACCGGCTCCACGTGCAGCACAGCGCCCTGTCCGGGCCGCAACCGCCGGCCATCTCCATCTGCAGGGCCACCTTGTCGGGCGCCAGGAGGTCGTCCGCGTCAAGGTATTGGATGAAGGCCCCCCTTGCCAGCCGCAGGCCGTGGTTGCGTGCCGCGCTGGCGCCTCGATTGGCCTGCGAGACGACGGTCACGCCTCGCGGTCCGAACCTTCCGGCGATCGCCAGGCTCCCGTCGGTCGATCCGTCGTCGACCAGAATGACCTCCTTCTCCTTCCATGTCTGCCCGAGCGCCGATTCGAGGGTCTGGGAGAGCCAAGGGGCCGCGTTGTGGCAGGGAATGATAATGGAGACCAGCTCGGGCATGATAGGGCGTGTTTGATCCGGCCTAGTTCGCGGTCAGGGGTGGGTTTGCGGTCATGGCCACCCGCCGCCATGCGTGGCGGAAATAGCCCCGTTTCGATTCCGCCACGTAATGGTGCAGGGCGGCCTTCGGCCGTCGGCACTCGGACTCCGTCGGCATCAGCAGGTAATCCTCGGCGGGGAGCCTGAGCGGGGATTCGCCCGATAGGAGGAGCGCGACAAGCGCCTGTTCGAGGAAGTAGCTCGTGCCGTAATCCGAGAGAAGCCGCTGGCACCAGAACTCGAGCTTCTCCCAGTCGATGGCGTCGCTGCGCAATCCGCAGACGCCGACGTTGAGCCTCTCCGGAACCGGGCGCCCCGGGGCGAGCGCGGCCAGCGCGGCCGCCGGGTAGCCATAGGCGTCCTTGACGTCCAGCATGTGCACCGGACGGTCGGGGGCGTCCAGCCAGGAGAGCAGCGCGTCGGGCCGGCGAAAGACGAGCATGTCCGAGTCGAGCACGAGCCTCCAGCCGCCATGGCCGGCGTGCGCATCGGTGAGCTTTCGCAGGTGCACGTAGGTGAGGCGCTGCCCGCGCAGCGCGGGAAACCGCCCCGAGGGAAGGTGGGTGTCGAGGGCGGCCTCGGCCTCCGCTGCGCCGAGCAGGCGGGCGCCGGGGAACAGGCGCATGCACTCGTCCCGCAGCGCGGGGTCGAATGAGCCGTCGTCAATGAAGACGGGCGCGAATTCGCGGCCCGACTGCTGGCAGAGCGACCAGCAGCAGAAGGCGGTCTGGTACCAGAACCTCCTGCCCGTGAGGAAACAAACCTCGGGCGCGCCCGCGGCCGGGCGCGGCCGAGGCGGAAGCCGCGCCGCGGCGCGCTCCATCGCCGCGGCTCCCCGCCAGTTCAAGAGCTGGTTGAAAGGGCCGCCCTCGCGACGGGACCGGGCGATCCCGGCAAGCGGCCGGTGCCAGATGGCGTAGAGGAGGCGGCCAAGCCCCAGGCGGCGGGCGAGGCTCATGGGGGAGGGAGCGCGCCAAGTAGCTCCACGAGCTCGGCGTCCGTCATCGTGCGCGACGCGGCGTAGGGCGAGGCCTGCCAGCGGTGGAGCATGCGCGCCGCGTGCAGCGGGCCGAGCAGGCCGGAGAGCGCGCGGAAGCCGCGCCCGCCGAGCTCGGCCGTGCGGCCCCTCCCCAGGCGGCTCCAGAGGCCTATCAGGCGCCCGGAGAATTCAGGCGAGAAGTCGCGTGGCAAGGCGCGCCATGCGCGAAAGACCACCTCGGCCATCAGCTGGCGCGCGCGCGCGGCGACCGGCGAGCCGGCGTCGACGCGGGCGAACGCCTCCATGACCGCCAGGGAGCCGACGGCGATCCGCTCCCAGTGGCCGGTCAGGCGGGCGCCCGGGTGCATACCGACGATCGCGTGCGGGCCGGCCACCCGCACCGCGCGGCCGCCGAGCAACGCGCCGTTCTGGTAGAACCAGATCTCGGCGCAGCTGTTGTAGAGGGGGGACGGCGGAATGAACGGTCGCTCGACCGTCCGGCGCAGCCAGTCGACCTCATACATGGGGGAGTGTGGAGGAGGCTGGACGCGGATACCGAACTCGGTGGCGTCCGAGGTGTCGGCGGTGGGCGGATCGGCGACAGGCCGCAGCGAGTCGTATTCGCCCTCGAGGATGCAGTGGGCGAAGTCGGTGTAGCTCACGTCGGCTCCGGTCGACTCATGCGCGGCGAGCTGCAGGCGAAACTTGTCCGCGCTCACCAGGTCATCGGAATCAAGGAATACAACGTGCCGGCCGGCGGCGCGGCCCAGGCCGGCAAGGCGCGCGTAGAGCAGGCCCTGGTTAGCCTGACGAACCAGAAGGGACGGTGCAAAGCCCAGCTCGGACAGTACACCGGCGGTGGGCGGCTCGGATCCGTCGTCGACGACAATGGTCTCGACCTCAAGCCCGGCGCTTGCACGGCGCACGCTTTCAAGGGCATAGCGGATCATCGGGCCCCGGTTGTAGACGGGTATGATGACGGAGAGATCGGGCGTCATGGCAGGTCCGCCGTGGCGGAGGGGAGCGGGCTCCGTGGACGCTCTGCGACGGAGCGGGCGGCGGCCACGACGGCCGCCGGCGTGACCCGACCGAGGCAGGCCCGGTCGTAGGCGCACGTGTTGCGCAGCCCGCACGGGGCGCAGTCCACCGCCCCGTAGAGATTCGCGTTCGCACTGTAGCCAAAGATCTCCGGCCTGGAGCGGCCGCCGAACACGACGACGGAGGGGCACTCCACGGCGCGCGCAAGGTGGGTGAGAAACCCCTCGAGGCCCACAAACGCAGCCGAGTTGGCCAGGATCGCAGCCGCCTCGCGGACGCTCGTCCTTCCGCGAAGATCGGCGTCCACCGGCAGGGCCGGATCGCTGGCGACGCCGAGCTGGACGATCTTGTAGTCCGGGCCGAGCAGCCGGGCGACGGATGTGAAGCGGTCGGCTCCCCATTCCTTGTTCTCGTAGGGAATGGCAGCGCCGAGTCCGGAGCTCTGGATCGCGATCTGCCGCGAGAAGAGGGCGCCCCGCGCGCGTTCTTCGGCGCTCAGGAACAGCCAGGGGCGCAGTTCGACGCGGCCCCGCAATCCGGCCAGCCGGCACATCTCGGCAATGATGTGCCGGGGGGGAGGCACGTCGCGGTCGGGATTGGCGGGGTCCTGCGACAGGTAGTAGGGCTGGATGATCCTGGAGCCAAGCCGGCGGATGGCGGCCACGTAGAAATCGTCTATGGGAATGAGGCGGGCCGGGTCGGGATTGCCGGCAAAGAGCTCTGGCCGGGCGGTGAGCATCGCGAGCGGCTCGCCGCGCCTGCGCGCCTCGTGAAGGACCGCGGTGCAGAGCAGATCGTCGCCGAGGCTGAGCGGGCCGAAGAGCAGGCCTCTGTGCGGCCGGCCCCAACGCAGCAGCTGCCCAGCAAGCCGGGGTGCCCTGGCGACGATGCGAGTCCAGCGTGGCGCGGATCGGGTCATGGCCTCGAGGCGAGGAAGTTGGACAGGTTGTGCCCGGTCCGCTCGTTTCGCTCGAGAAGACGCAGGCCGAAGCCGGCCCCGGCCAGGAGCGAATAGAGGTTGGCGGGCTCGCGCGCGGCGAGGAAGTCGTTGGGCGCCTCAAACACGAGGGTCCGCAGCGAGGGCTCGGCCAGCCTGGGGCCGAAGCCGCGGAGCACCTCGAATTCGGCGCCCTCGGCGTCGACGATCATCACGGTGGGCGCGGGGGCGAGGCCGCGGGTGACGACCTCGTCGGCGGTGAGGGTGGCGACGACGAACCTGTGGTCGTAGGCGAACGCGGCGCTGGGATGGAGCGTGGACATCCCGGGGTTGCCGGAGGCGTTGGCAAAGAACGGCATCGCTCCCGACACGTCGGCCAGGGCGTAGGCATGCAGATCGACCGTAACCCCGTTGAGCTCGCAGTTCTCAATGAGGCGCGCGCCCATGGCGGGCGACGGTTCAAATGCCACGACGGTCGCCCCGGGATGAAGGAACTTCGCCGTGACCGCGTGCAAGCCGAAGTTGGCACCCACGACCCACAGGACCGCTCCGGGCGAAAGCGCCGGCCTTACGGCCTCGAGCACCTCCGACTCGTAGAACCCCTCCGCCAAGGCGTGGGTGTCGACGCTGTCCCAAGGAGTCAGGAAGAACTGCGAGCCGTAACGCGTGACGGTGCGCAGGGCGCGCCGGCCGCCGACGGGCTTGAGCAGGCCGTAGAGGCGCACGAAGCCGCGCCAGCCGTGCCTGCGAAAGGCGACAAGGAGCCTGTCCCGCCAGCCCGGGGCCTGGCGCGGTGGGGGGTCTATGGGGTCGCGCATGGGCTTACACGGGTTGGGGCGCCCGGAGGCGGGCGATCGCCGAGCGGAACTGTGCCGCGGCCGAGTCCGGATAGGGAGGGGGCGGGGGGATCGGCGGAACGACCCTCACAAGGTCCGCGAAGCCCGCCTCCGAATCGTACACGTGCACGCCGGGCGCGCCGAACTGGTCTCGAGCGGCGTTTGGATTGGCAATGACGGGAACGCCCGCAAGGAGAGCCTCGGGAATCCGGGTCACCGCGCCCGCTCCGCCGAAGGTGTGGATGAGCATGGCCGAGCACGACCCGAGCAGCTCGACCAGCTGCTCGCGCGCGACCTGCCCGAGCATCCGGACGCCGGGCCGGGAGTGCGACGCCAGGACCTCGCCGGAGCGCGGACCGGCAACCACAACCCCAGCATCGGCTGGCAGCGACCGGGCGAGGCACTCGAGCTGCCACGCCATCCCCCGCGCGGTTGCCGGGTTGAACGCGCTTCCCAGGATGAGGAGGGGCCCGCGCACCCGGCCGTCCGCGGACGCGCGCGCGAGGCGACGGGAGCGGATGGCGCCGCACTCCGCTTGGAGGACGGGGTCGGGGTAATACGGCAGGTATCCCGGGCTGAGGCCCCTGGCCTCAAGCAGCCAGCGCTCCTCCTTCGAGATCGTGAAGACCGAGTCGGCAAGGGCGAGACGTGCGACCTCGGCGCCTAGATCCCTTGTGGGATCATAGGCCGGGTCGGCGAACACCGCCTCGCTCACAAACGCCTCGATATTATGGGGAAGCGCGATGACGCGGAAGCCCGCCTGTCGCGCGAGCGCGGGCAGTATCGCGTCATAGGTCGTCTCCCAAAGAAGCACGCGCTCCCCGCGGTGGCCGGCGAGGGCCGTTCTATAGAACTCGGAGTGGTACCCCAGCAGGCCGATGCTGCGCCCATAGATTGCGGCTCGGGCCCCGAAGCGCAGGCGAGCCGCGAGGCCCGCGGGATAGGCCCGCCACCGGGATACCCTCGCCGGCGGCCGCATGTCCTCGACCGCAATGCCCGCCTG
Organism: uncultured Opitutaceae bacterium; assembly: GCA_964419075.1. Lineage (GTDB taxonomy): Bacteria > Verrucomicrobiota > Verrucomicrobiia > Opitutales > Opitutaceae > Palsa-1447. The sequence goes on from CAYQOH010000003.1 coordinate 15,082, forward strand.
GTTGCAGAGGGCCAGGATCTGGGCGCTGCGTTTCTCCGGCCCGGTGCCGTGAGGGTTGCTGGGAAAGCGTGTCCAGCGCAGGATAGTCGACAAGGGCTCGGTCAATGGGGGATCGGTTGGCTCAAGATGCTATCGGGGTCCTCTGGGCAAGCAAGGCGTAGGCCCTTCGCTCGCCGGCCCGCCGGGCGTCGTGCAGCAGGCGCTCAGCGGCATTGAGCGTCAGGCGGTAGCGGAACTCGCGGATCCGCCCGATCAGGCCCCGGCGCTCGGCAGCCGCGGCGGGCGAGCGCAGGGCCTGCAGGATGACCATCGAATAGGCGTGGCCCTCGGCGAGGCGCAGGAGGTAGTCCTGGTGCACGCGTGCGGCCGGCATGAAATGGGTGATGCGGAGCCGGATGAACACCCCCGTGCCATAGCCGAGGTCCAGCGCCGTGTAGGCGATGTCAAAGTCCTCGCAGCCGGACAGCTGGCCCTGCGTCCGCCCGAGGAGGCGTCGGCGCGGATCGCCGGCCACAAGCTCCGCATAGCGGCGCGCCACGTCGCCGCGCACGCAGAGGCCGGCGCCCGCCGGAATCGCGGCCCAGTCGCCGGGCTTGTCGGAGCACCGGTCTGCGGGCGCTTGGTGGACGGCCAGATAGGCGAGCAGAGGTCCCAGGGTGGGCGCGGGCTCCTCCTCCCACACCGGAGTGTAGGAGCCGCAGCCGAAAACGCCGATCCGCGGCGACGCCGCGGCCAACGCTGCCGCCTGGGCGAGGTAGTCGGGCGCCAAGGCGTTGTCGTCGTCAACGAAGACAATCAGCGGGGCGGCAGCCGCCCCGATGCCCCTTAACCGAGCAACGGTAAGGCCCGGCGTGGATTCAGAGAGGAGGTTCGCGCGGGGGTGCCACGATAGGTCGACCCGGGCCGCCACGGGAACCCGGGACGCGTTGTCGACAATGATGAGTTCCCACTGGTCCAACGGGAGCGTCTGGGCGCGCAGGCTGGCGAGCGCCTGCGCGAGGTAGTCCGCCCGGGGGTTGTGGGTGCAGATGACGACGCTGAGGCTCAGGGGCATGGGCTAGGCCGGGCGCTGCCGGGGAAGGGGGCGGTCCATTCCGGTCTGGAAGGGCTCTGGGTGTGGATCAGCCGGCGGCATCGGGTCTCCCGGGGTCAGGCGATGCGGCGGCCTAGCTTTCGAATGGGCTCCTCGAACAGGTGGTAGCTCACGCTGGCGACGGCGACGGACAGCGCGATCAAGTACGTGGCGTGGAGGATCTCGCTGTGGAAATAGTTCTCGCCGATGACGCGCCGCAGAACGGCCGGGCCGAGCCGGTGCATGAAGTTGTGGAAGATGTAGATGCCATAGCTGATCTGGCCGACGTACACCAAGGGGGCCAGGCGCAGCCAGCGCACTGGGGAGCCCTGCGACGTTCTCAACAGATACGCAATGAGCGCGGCAAAGCCGATCGCGTGGATCAAGGCGTCGTAGACCGCCCAGCCGGGCGGCACGCGGCCAGCGGTTCTCACGACCGCCCCGAACACAATCCACCCTAGCGCCCCCGTCATCACCGCCTTCAGGGTCCCTGCGGACGCAACGCCGTCGAGCCGCCCCCCATGACGCCACCAGGCCACAAGCCCGCCCGCGGCAAAGAAGTCGAAGCAGCACGGCAGCAGCACGAAATCGAAGTCGGGCGAACTATTGGCGCGCAGGAGCAGCAGCGCCCGCGTGAGCGGCCCGGCGACAAGCACCGCCCCGAGGACCGCGGGAAGCGCGCGCCGGGGAAGGAGCAGCACGGCGAGCGGCCAGACCAGGTAGAATTGCTGCTCGACGGCCAGCGTCCAGTAATGGGAAAGCAGGATCGGCCAGTCGTGATGCAGGAAGACGTAGCAGTTGGTTGCGAAGCAAAGGTGCCAGAGGATGTTGGTGCCGGTGCCCGGAACCTTGAAGGCGTACGCGGCCAGCAGGCTCCCGAAGAATAGCGGCCAGAGCCTGAACACTCTGCGCACGAAGAACTGGCGGACGGCGCGGAAGACCTTCACATGGCCCAGGTCCACGCGCCGGCGTGCGTTCAGGAGAACCTCGGTTATCAGAAAGCCGCTCAAGACGAAGAACAGCCGCACCCCGAGGCTGCCCCAGTCCGCATAGCGCGCCAGGGTGGGCGAGAAGTGCGCGACCATGACAAAGCTGACGGCGACGCAGCGAAGCGAATCGAGTTCCGGCGCGTAGAAGCCGGTCGAGCGGGCGTTGTCCGGTCCCGCCGGCGCCAGCAGGGGCGCCGACGGGCTCTCGGGCGATGCGGGTGGCAAGGGCAAAGGGGCAGCCCGGCTAGGGGAGCGAGGCGCTCTCGACGGCGAGGGGCGAGCGCGGGCGGGCGAGCAGCCGGCCGAGCGCATCCAGCACGTCCGCGGGTTGGATCGCCGTCATGCAGCGGTGCTCGAAATCGCAGCTGTTCCACCGCCAGCACGGGGCGCACGGCACGGCGCTGTAGAGGTTCTCATTGCAGACATAGCCGCTCTGGTCGGGCCGCTCGCGTCCGCCGTAGACGATCACGGCCGGGCAGTCGACGGCGCGCGCGAGATGCATCAGGAATCCCACAAGCCCGACGAAGCCCCGCGCATGGGCCATGATCGCGGCGCTCTCCCGCAGCGAGGTGCGGCCCCGGAGGTCCTCCGCCCCGCGCAGGGGCGGATCGTCGCCCAGCCCTATCTGCACGACTCGGTGGCGGGCCAGCAGCTCCTCCACGACGCTCTGGAAGCGCCCGGGCAGCCATTCCTTGTTGCCGATGGAGAGCGAGGCCGACTGCCGGGAGGACTGGATCACGATGCTGCCGGCGAACGAGGCGTGGGCGGCGAGCTCCTGGGGCGTGAGCCAGAGATGGGGGCGCAGCTCGACGTCCCCCTTGAGGCCGCACAGGCGGCACATCTCGGAGAGCAGGTGCCGGGGCGGGGGCACATCGATGTCCGGGGGGCGCTGCTCGCGGATATAGGTGGTCTGGGATGCCCGGATGCCCACCCGGCGCAGGAAGGGGATGGAGCGGAAGTCGACGGGACAAACGGCATCCACGTCGGGAGAGTGAAGGAAGAGCTCGGGTCGGTTCGTCATGGCGCACAGCCCCGTCCCCCCGCGGCGGCGCAGCTCGTGGAGCGGGGTCGAGCAGAGGAGCTCGTCCCCGATGCCGTGGCCGCCGAAGTACACGACGTGCCGCGTTCCGCGGTAGCGCGCGCGGGTCCTCAGGTCTTCACGCCACCAGTAGAGATTGCGCCATGCGCGGCGCGGCCAGCTGGTTGGGTCAGCCATGCTGCAGGGCGGGAGACGCGCTCATGGGACCGTGCTGGCTATGGAGGGGGGCGGCCGGTATCGGCTCAGGAGGACGGTGGGTTCGGCTTGGGGAAGATGACAAACAGGCCGCGGGCAAGGGTGTGCTCGAAGGAGCCGGAATTTCGCGCATCGAGGGCGAGTTCCTGGATCTTGCGGCGATACTCGGCTTGGATCTCGGGGGGCGGGTCATTCTTGAGGCTCTTGGTCCGGTGGGCGGAGGTGTCATGGAACGCGGCCACGCCACGGATGATGGCGCGCTCAAGGCAGATCCTGTACTCCTCGGCCCGGATCTCGCACAGGCTGTCGAAGAACGCGAAGTCGAAGATGAGACGGGTCTCGCGGAGGAACGTGAGCGAGTCGGCGCAGTGCACCTCGACATGGTCGGCCAGTCCGTAGCGCAGCATTCGGGCGGCAAGCCTCTCGCAGGAGGCGGGATCGATCTCAACGGAGTGGACCTTGCCAAGGCCGTTGTCGCGACAGGCGGCCGCGAGCGCGAGGGTGCCCAGCCCGTCGAGAGCGCCGGTCTCGAGGATGCATGCGGGCTTGGTGAGGCAGATGGTCGCGTGCAGCCAGTTGAGCGTCTCGATCTCGGTCGAGCCGGTGTTGTGGGCGAGGAAGAGCTCGCCGCGCTCCTCCGGCGAATGGGGGTGGGCGGTGGACTCAAGTCCGTAGTGGAGGTCGAGGGGCAGCCACGTGGGATGCCAGGCGCGGCCCGCCACGGGAGGGCGCTTCCTCCAGCCGGCCAGGGTGCCGCGCAGGGCGTTCTTCAGGCGGGTGATCATTTGGATTCCGGGAGTCTGGTGAGGGTCGTGGTGATGTCGACCGCGAGTGCGCCGCGAATTGTGGAGAAATGTTCTCGTGCCGAGAGCGGCGAATGGACGATCTCAAGATCGAAGGCCTCGGGCAGATAGTCCTCGGCGTCCCGCTCGGATCTGAGGCCGATTCCGAACCGGTAGGTGCCGGGCACGAGCGGCAGGCTTGGATAGCGCACCTCAACGCTGTAATCGCCCGGCTCGACGGGGCCGATGCGGCCGTTCCACGAACTCAGGCTGGAGCACAGTTCCAGCCCCTGGAGGTTGAACAGGCCCAGTCCGATCTCAAAGAAGTCGAGCTTGCGTTCGACGCGGACCCTGAACTCGAGCGCGATCTCGCCGCCGAAGGGGACCTGCCACGGCGACAGGCCCGTGGTTCCCGCCACTTTCGCAGACAGCAGCCGGGCTTGGCCTCGGAGCCCTCCGGGGCGACTGCGGGCGGCCAGGTCGGCATCCGCAGCGGCCGGGGTCATCGATCCGAAATAGCTCCGCACGATGTCCGGGGGCGACCCGTACGCGGCCATCCTCCCGGCGGCGAGGAACACCGCATGGGTGCACAGCTGGAGCACCGAGCTCAGGTTGTGCGTCACCAGCAGCACGGTGCGCTGGTCCTCGGTGGAGATGGCCTTCATCCGGTCCAGGCATTTCTTCTGGAAGGCGATGTCACCCACGGCGAGGACCTCGTCGACAATGAGGATCTCGGGCTCGAGGTGCGCCGCGACCGCGAAGGCGAGGCGCACGTACATGCCGCTTGAGTAGTGCTTGACCGGTGTGTCGAGGAAGCGCTCCACCTCGGCGAAGGCCACGATCTCGTCGAACTTGCGGCGGATCTCGGCGCGGCGCATCCCGAGAATGGCGCCGTTGAGAAAGATGTTCTCTCGCCCCGACAATTCCGGGTGGAATCCCGTGCCCACCTCGAGCAGCGATGCGACGCGGCCGCGGATGCTCACGCGTCCCTCGGTCGGCTCGGTGATGCGCGAGAGAATCTTAAGGAGCGTGGACTTGCCGGCGCCGTTTCGGCCGATGATCCCGATGACGTCGCCGCGGCTGACCTCGAAGGAGACGTCGCGCAGGGCCCAGAAGTCCTCCCGGACGGACCGCGACCATTCGCGGCGGCGCAGGAGGGCCCCCCAGAGCCCCTTCACGCCGTGGGCCAACGTGTCACGGAGCGTGTCGTCGCGGCCGACGTGCCCGATCACATAGCGCTTGGAGAGGTGCTCGACGGAAATCGCGGCGGATCCGGCCATGGTCAGATAATGTCGGCAAACAGGCGCTCAACCTTGCGGAAATGCCAGAGCCCCGTTCCCAGCAGCACCGCGGCGACGGTGAACGAGATGGCCAGGCCGCGGAAGTAGAACTCGGACTCCCCCCGGAACAGGCACCAACGAAAGCCGTCCACGATGCTGGTCATGGGATTGAGGGCGAGCAGGTCGTGCCAGTTCGGGAGGTAGTCGGTCCGATAGCCCACCGGCGTCACGAACACGCCCACCTGCAGGATGAACGGCGTGATGAAGCGGAAGTCGCGGAACCTCACCGTGAGCGCCGTGACCCACAGCCCGGCCCCGAGCGCGATCAGAAGCGCGCCAAGGATGAAGAGCGGCAGCAGCAGCAGGCGCCACGTCGGCGGGATCCCGAAGACGAGCAATATGGGGATGGTCAGGACAAGCATGATCGCAAGGTCGACCAAGGCCACCGCGAGCGCGGACAGCGGCATGAGCAGCCGGGGGAAATACACCTTCGAGATGAGGTTCGAGTTGCTGACGAGGCTGTTGCCCGCGCCGCTGAACGCGGAGGAGAACAGCTGCCAGGGCAGGAGCCCGACGAGGACGATCAGCGGGTAGGGGATGCCCCCGTCGGGCATCTTCGCGAGCTTGCCGAACACGAACGCCAGGAGAAAGGTCTGAACCACGGGCTGGATCAGGACCCAGGCCACCCCGAGTGCGGCCTGCTTGTAGCGCACCATGATGTCGCGCCAAGCGAGGAACACGAGCAGCTCGCGGTAGTGCCAGAGGTTCCTCCAGTAGTGCGCCTCTGAGCGGCCCGCCTCGATCAACAGGGCGGGCGAGGCGTCTTGGGGAATGGATGCTTCGCTCATGCGTGGGAGGGTCCGGCCTTCTTGGGGCACAGTTTGAGAATAGGTAGAAAACGGGGCGTGCGCGAGGATGGACTCCATGGGTCCGACGCGCCCCTACTCCGGAGGGCCCCGGGGGCGTGTGGCGTGACCGTGACGGACGCTCCCTTCGCGCCGGCATCGGGGGGCTCGGCTGGGAAAGCTTCGCCCCGTCGCTTCTCGGGCGCGCAGCCGCCGAGGCAACTGGGAAAGCCGGGTAGCCGGCGATGCATGCGCGAGGGTCGGGTCCTCAGATTGGGTAGCCTTGCCCCATGCCCTCCGCTGACGCAATGCCGTTGGTTGAACGTAGATTTACGCAGGACCGTCCCGGTGACGCACACCCGTGCCCACCGGGCTTCGGATGGCCGGGCCACCCTCCTTCGTAGGGGTCCGGAGGGGGGCGGCCGCCGGGGCCTGCCCCTTCCTTGCGGCTCCCGGGGCCGGATCAACGGCCCTTGGACCTCGCAAGCCGGATACGGTCGGCAAGCTTCTCGAGGGGGTGGGTCACAATCTCGGACAGGGTCGGGTGATACCAGGGGGCGCGGAGCATGTCGAAGACGGTCGCCCTCATGGCCAGCGGCGTCGAGAAGCAGTGGATGAGCTCGCCCGCGTCCTTCCCGACGATCTCGGCCCCGAGGATCCGGCCGCTGCGGGGCTCGGCCAGCACCTTCGCGAATCCGTAGGTCGCGTTCATGAGGATCGACCGGCCAAGGTCGTCGAAGGGGAAGCTTTCAGCCAGGTAGGCGGCGCCCCTTGCGAGGAGGTCGCTTTCCTTCCAACCGACGGTCGCCACCTGGGGGTCGGTGAACACGACGTTGAGGAGCATCGCTTCCTTGATGGGGCTGAGGCCCCGCACGCCGGCGCAATGGCGCGCAGCCAACTCGCCCTGTTGGATGGCGACGTGGACGATCTCATGCGGGCCGCAGCAGTCTCCCGCCGCATAGATGTTGGGCGCGCTGGTCTGCTGCCAGCGGTTGGTGAGGATCCTTCCGTTGGGCGCGGTCCTCACGCCCGCCGCGGGGAGCGAGAGGCCGAGCGTCGCGGGCTCGCGGCCGAGCGCGTTGAGGAGGTGGTCGGCCCGGCGCCTGCGAACCTTGCCCGCCTGCCGGAACGACACGGATATCCCGCCGCGGCCGCCGGAGATGCCCGTGACCTGGGTGTCGGTCTGGACGTCGATCCCCTCGTCAATGAACGCCTGCCTGACGACGCCGGCGGCATCCGCCGGAAGGTTCCGCAGGAGGTTGTGGCTTCGCTGGACCATGCACACGCGCGTGCCGATGCGGTTCAGGAACTGCGCCAGCTCGCACGCGACGATTCCGCCTCCAAGCACGACCACGCTTCGCGGCCTGAAGTCGAGATCGAGCACGTCGTCACTGGTCCAGAACGGCGCGCCCGCCAGTCCCGGAACCGGGGGGACGCTCACCGTTGAGCCGGTGCTGACCAGGAAACAGGCCGCCCTAATCCGCCTCCCGTCATCGAGCACCACGGTGTGCGGGTCCTGGAAGCGCGCATAGCTGCGGACCAGGTCGAAGTCGCCTGACTTCAGTTGCTTGACGCGGTGCTCGGCAAAGTCGCCGATGATCGCCCGCTTCCTGGCGTGAAGGTCGCGCATGCTCGCGGAGGCCTTCCCGATGCGCAGCCCGAAGCCCGCGCCGCCGCGGGCGAGGTGGAGCACCTCCGCCGCATAGATCAGCGTCTTTGAAGGCATGCATCCCCGCAGGATGCACAGGCCGCCCAGCGCGCGGGCGCCGTCAATGACGGCGACCCGACGGCCCAGGGCGGCGGCGACGTGGGCGGCGTTGTATCCCGCCGAGCCCCCGCCGATCACGACGAAGTCATAGGAGCGCCGCATGCCTCACCGTCCCTTTCTCAGGAGCATGACGTGGACGGTCTTGAGCACGATCGAGGCGTCGAGCATGAACGAGTAGTTGCGGATGTAGTAGAGGTCATACTCGAGCTTCCTTTGCGTGTCCTGAACCCCTGAGCCGTAGCGGTAGTTCACCTGGGCCCAACCCGTGATGCCCGGCTTGACGAGGTGCCTGAAATTGTAGCAGGGAATCTCCCGCTCGTAGTCGCTGACCAGGCGATCCCATTCGGCGCGCGGGCCGATGAGGCTCATCTCTCCCCGGAGCACGTTCCAAAGCTGCGGAAGCTCGTCGAGCCGGGCCGCGCGCAGCCATTTCCCGACCCGGGTTATCCGGGTGTCGCCGGGCCGGGTGTAGGGGTCCCCCGCGCCGTCGGCGCGGCGCATGGAGCGGAGCTTCACCAGCTTGAACGGCGCCTTGTGGCGCCCCACCCGGGTCTGCACGAAGAAGACCGGGCCGCCGTCGTCCAGCTTGATGGCCACGGCGGCCACGCAGATCACAGGCGCCGAGACCGCGAGGCCGAGGACCGCAAACACCACGTCGGAGACGCGCTTGATGCGCTCGAACACGGGCTCCCTGGCCACCTTGAAGCCCTCCTGGAAGAGCCAGATCGGGTTGATTCGGTAAAGGGGGATCTTCCGCCAGTAGATCTGGTGGAAGATCTCGAGCGTGTAGGTGGGGGTCCCGTCAAAGCAGAGCTGGACCAGCTTCTCCGGGACCTCGGGGGGCAGGCCCTTGAAGGACTCCTTCACCACGATCGCCTCGACCAGGAGCCGCGATTCCGCGATGGAGGAAAGGACCGACCCGAACGTTTCGGGGCCCGCCGCGGCATTCAGGTGAATCAACGGGTACCTCATCCCGAGGCGGACGCACTCGGCGCTGAAGACGTCGAAGTCCTCCTGGGCACCCGCGAAGACAATGTGCCGGTCCGCGCGAGAGATCAGGAACCTCTCGTAGACCACCCGCCGGTAGGCCAGGGTCAGCGCACCGAGGACGCCGAAGGAGATGATGATCACCGCGCGGCTCGACTGGAGCTCGAAACCCGCCGGGATGAACGCAAACGTGAGCAGCAGGGTGACGAGCGCCGCGAAGAACGAGGCGATGAGGTGCATGCTGGCGAAGTCGAGGCTCAGCATGTCCGCGTTCGCCCCGTAGCCGTCGATCAGGTGGATCGACAGCGCGAAGACCAGGAACGGCGCCGCCAGCGGCCAGGCGAGGGGCTCGAGCGCGATCCCCCTCAGGTAGATCAGCGCCACGAGGTTGAAGACCAGCAGGACCGAGACGAGGTCCGCGAAGACGAGCAGCAGGGCAGTCCAGCGATGTTTCTTCGTGCGCAAGGCTAGTTCGGTTTTCTCAGCCGCCTGATCTCATCGGAGATGAATCCCTCGTATTGTGAAAGCAGAAGGCAATAGCGCAATCCCTGCCGGCCATCCAGAAACCCGAGGCGCAGGCCGTACTGGTACGCGAAACGGAGCGCCGGGCGAAAGGGCAGACCGAGGCTCAACCGCTTGAGGGCCCGGCGCCGGGTCAGCGGGTCGGGCGAGAGGAGCCGCCTCCACGGCGCGTCGTCGGCCTCCGTGACGGCCGCCAGCGCCTCCGCCACGGCGTAGCCGCGGTGCTTTGCGAGCCAGGCGTCCTGCCCGTATATCGACAGGTCGTGCAGGTAGCTCTCGCGCAGGTCTTCGAGCCTCATGTGGGGCGCCTCACGCTGGCCGTGCCCGACCTGTATGAACTCGAACTGGGGCGCGCGCACGAACCGCGCCTGATACGCGGGATAGTCGGTGCAGTGTCTCACCCAGCGTCCCTCGAAGATCATCCTGGGCGAGACGCGGTAGCCATCGAGGTCGGAGCGCAACGCCGCGCGCCGGCACTCGCCGTCGAGTTCCGGCGTCATCCGCTCGTCGGCATCCAGGTGGAAGACCCAGGGATGGCGGAATCCGACCTCCCTCTGGGCGTAGTTCCTCTGGCCGGCGAACGTGTCGAAGCCCCGCGCGAAGACCCGTGCGCCGCCGGCGCGCGCAAGCTCGACCGTGCGGTCCGAGGAGCCCGAATCCAGCACGACGACGTCGTCGCAGCCGTGCAGCGAGGAGAGGCATCCGGGAAGCGCCTTCTCCTCGTTCAGCGTAAGTATGACGACCGAATACACGGCCTAAGGGGTGCCGGCGGGCGCGCCCGAAAGGCGCATGTAGTGGATGGCGCCGAAGAAGCAGAGCCACCAGGAAAGGACGACGGCCACGTTGCCGAATGGAAACTCGACCCAGGCGTAAAGCGCCGTGAGCGTGCATCCTGCGAGCAGGAAGTAAGGGATCGGCGTCAGCCTCGACCTGCGGGCCGTCGCGAACGGCACCAGCACGGCGGCACCGATGAGCGCGGTGCCGACCAGGCCGATCTCCGCGACGGACTGGATCCAGTCGCAGTGGGCATCATGGTAGACGACCGGGATGTGATCGGAGTTGGGCTCCTGCGTGTTGTAGAGGGCGAAGACCGTCGGAAAGCTCCCCATGCCCCATCCGAAGGCGGGGCGTTCGCGCGCCATCCTCAACGTGTCGCGGTACAGGACGCTTCGCGCGCCGATCCCGCGCTGGTCCAGCATGGAGGTGACCTGCTCCCTCGTCTTCTGCGCGCGGGAGAGGATTGATTCGCCGGCGACCATCCACACCCCGGCTGCGGCGGCCGCGGTGGCGAGGGCGATCGCGAGAAACGCCGCGGCGGGTGTCGCGCCGGAAAGGCGAAGCGCGCGGGAAACCTTCGTCATCCCTTGCGCGAGCGCGGCCGCGGCGAGAATCACAAGCAGGAGCGTGCACGCGCGCGACCCGCTGAGCGGGATGGAGACCCCGATGACAAGGGCGGCGACAAGGCCCGCGAACGCCGGGCCGTGAAAGAACCCCCCGCCGTCCCGGCTCGTGGCGTACCTCAGGACGAGCCCGACGCAGGCGCCGAGCATGAGGATCGTGAAGGCCCCCCAGTGGTTGTCGTACACAAAGGAGGCGAAGAAGTAGTCCTGGGGGGACTTAAACGCCCCGAAGTAGATGCCGGTGAAGCCGGTGAGCTTCTGAACGGTTCCAAAGATCGAGAGCGCAAGGGAGTTGCCCACGGCCACGGCAAGGATGAGCCGGATGATCCCCCTGCGGGAGAGCGCGAGGGCCATGTTGAGGCACGAGAAGAAGATGCCGTCAAAGAGCCAAAGCGAACGCAGCGCAGCCTCCGGCCGGGCCGAGCTAGGAATCCACCCGGCTACCTTCACCGGCATCAGGTAGGCCTCGCCTGCGCGATCGAGGAGCCTGAGGTTGGGCGTCAGGCACGAGACGACCACGACGAGGTTCAGGGCGATGACGGGCCATGCCCACGACAGGGTGCCTGCGAGGATCCGCTCACGCGCGTCGCGGCGCGCGACAAGGGCCAGCGTCAGCAGCATCCCGACCGTGCCCCAGGCCGAGAGGGGCGTGCGCACCCAGTCGGCATTGCCGCCAAAGGCCCAGGATACGCCCACCAGGAACACCACCACCTGCCCCGCGACCGCGTACTCAAGCGGCGCGGGGGACGGCCTGTGCGGGTCTGCGGTCACCGGCTCACCTTCGAGTTCTCGCGCAGCGCCGAATAGAACTCCGCGAGCACGCGCGCCGACCCTTCCCACGAGAACTCCCTCAGCACCCAGTCGCGCGCGATCATTCCGCGGTGCCTGAGCGATTCAATCCCCTCCGAGGTCGCGGTCCTGAGCGCGGCGGCATAGTCCGACCACGCGACGCACCACCCGGACCCGGTCCGGTTCAGGCCGGACCAGGGCGTCGTGTCCGTGACGAGGGCGGGCACGCCGTGGGCGAGCGCCTCGGCGATCGCGAGCCCGAAGTTCTCGCCTTGGGAGGGCAACAGGAAGAGGGAGGCGATCGCGTAGGGGGGGGGATGCCCGGCGCCGTCATACGCCCGGACCCGGCCCACGTGGCCGGCCCGCAGCACGTACTCCTCGATCGCCGCCGCCGTGTAGTCCTCCGGAATCCCAACCACCAGCAGGAGCCAGTCCGCGGGTCCGGCCTCGAGCCAGATGTCGATCAGCTCGATCAGCCGCTTCTTCTGGTGGAACCTCGAGTAGAAGAGGGCCACCGGCCTCGTCACGGAGTCCGGCTCGACCTCATGCCAGTGGTCCGCCGCCGCCGCCAGCTCCGCGGCCGATGGGGCGCACACTCCGTTCGGGGCCACGCACGCCGGCTGCCGGAATCCTAGGCTCCGCAGCGCGTCCAGCTCCTCCTGGCTGGTCGCATGCCACCCGTCCACGGCCTCCAGCGCCCCGGGGTGGATGAAGGACCTGGCGAAGGCCTTTCTCCGGGAATGGTGCTTCCACGCCCACGGGTCCATCATGCCCCGGGGGGCCACGACCAGCGAGGCTCCGGTCCGGCGCGCGGCACGGTGGGCGTAGTGGAGGGTCCTGAGCCAGAGCGAGTGGTGGTGGACGATATCTGCCGTGACCGACCTCAGGTGCCTCCTGAGCCCCGCAGACGGGCAAACGGCCCCGGGCCAGTCGCGGTGAAACGATCGGATGTCGACTCCGTCCTCCGAATGTTGCGAGCCCGGGCCCGGCTCGGTCGTCAGGAGCTCCACGCTGGCGCCGGCCCGCACCAGCGCCTTGGCCATGCCGAGGACCGACTTGCTCGGCCCGCCGTAGCGGGCCTCGAGGCTGGGGACGATATGGCAGGATCTCATCCGGACGGCGCCTGCCGCTCTTTAAGCACCCGGCACGGGTTGCCGGCGCAGACGGTGCGCTCCGGCAGGTCCTTCACGACCACCGAGCGGGCGCCCACCACGCAGAGCGGGCCGATCGAGACGCCCGGGCCGACGAACACTTCGGCGCCCAGCCACGCGTTCTCCCCGACGACGATGGGCCTGGCGACCAGCGGCATGCTCCACTGGGTGTAGTCGTGCGTGCCCGCGCAGATATAGCAGCCTTGGCTCACGTTCGCCCCCCGCATCAGGGAGATCTGGGCCGGATTGTAGATGACCACCCTCGGCCCCAGCATCGAGCGAGGGGCAAGGGACAGCTTCCAGGGAAAGACCACGGACACCGTCGGGAACACCACCACCTTCCCTGGCTGCGGTATGTCCGCGCCGAAGAGCCTCAGGAGGCGGGCCCGGAACCCGTGGAGCGGGCGGGGGCTCCATCGGAACAGGGTCGCCTGAACGATCGCCCAAATCATCCGGCGCCCGACCTCCGTGTACGGAAACGGGGTCGAACAGCCCTGGCCCAGGTACGGGTCTTCGTTCGGCATGGCTCGATTATCCACGATTTTCAGCCGCGGTGCCCGTCAAAAGTGCCAGGTCCCCCAAGATAAGCTGGGACACCTGCGGGAAGTCAAAGCGCCGAACATGCTGCTGGCCGCGCTCCGCCAGCCTGCCGCGTAGCCCGGGGTCGGCAATCAGGCGCCCGATGCAGTCGGCGAGGAGCCGGTCCGCGTCAGCTGCCGATGGGTCAAAGACGAGGCCCGTGTCGCCGTCCGTGACCAGGTCGCCGAAGCACTCCAGCGAGGACACCACGGCGGCGCAGCGCGCCGCCATGGCCTCGGCCACCGCGACGCCGAACGTCTCGCCCCGGTCCGCAAGGCTCGGATAGCAGAAGACGTCGATGCCGCCGTAGACCCCGGCCAGCCGCTCGGGGTCGAACTCGGGCCCAAGCCACTCCACGCGGCCGCCCAGCGCCCCGGCGGCCTCGCTCCGGAGCCCGCCGACCCAGTCCTCGCCCCCGCCGCCCTCCCTGACGGCGGCCGGACCCACGATCCGCAGCCGCCATTCGGGAAGGTCCCGGCGCGCCGCCAGCATGCAGGCTGCGCGTACCAGGAGGCCGAGGCCCTTCTCCGGGTGCAGCCGGCCCACGAATCCCACGGTGACCGGCGGCGGGAGTTGCCGTGCCGACCTGGCGTGCAGGGACCAGTCGATCGGGTATCCCGTGATGAGCGTGCGCGCCGAGGCCCAGCCGGGCGTGATCCGGCGCGCGACGAAGCGGCTGGGCGCGTAGAACCTCGCCACATTCCTGTAGAATCGGACCTGCCCCTTCGGCGTCCTGCCCAGCATGACCGCGACCTTCCCGGCCGAGGGCCTGAAGCGCCTCAGCCACACGGGGAGGGTGACCGTGTTGCAGATGACGGCATCGCCCGGAGGAAGGGCCCTGGCGACCCGAAGGCCCCAGATGAAGTCGAGCACCAGGTTCACCGGCAGGAACCTCGTGTGGTCAAATCCCGGCAACCGGATCTGGCGGACCCCATCCACCGTCTCCGAGCGCGCCATGCCGGGCCAGCTCCTCGACACAAAGGCCACGGAATGGCCGCCGGCGGCGAAGGTCCTCGCCAGGCCGTGCCAAATCTTCTCGGTTGCGCCGCCGCTTACGGCGGGCACGGGAAGAAAGAATCCGGTGACGATCGTGATGCGCAAGGGGTTTGGATTCGGGGATCGGGCCGTGTTCATGGGCGCAGCGCCTCGAGCGCGGCGAACAGCCCGTCCGAGGTGGCCGCGTAGGTGTATCCCGCAATCCTGCGGCCGACGGCCGCCCGCAGCTCCCCCGTTCGAGGCGGCGACCCGAGTTCCGCGAGCGCGCCGGACAAGGCCCGCCCGAGGGCCAGCGGATCCCCGGATTCAAACACCCAGCCGGTCACTCCGTGGGTCACGAGGTCGCGCTGGCACCCGACGCGGTCGCTGACGAGACACGGCACGCCCATCTGCATGGCCTCGTTCACCGCGAGGCCCCAGGTCTCGTAGACGCCCCTCGACGGCAGGACGAAGAGATCCGCCAGGAGGTAGCGCGACGGCATTTCGCTCTGATTGGCGAACGGCAGGAACCGGACTTGAGGTGCGCCCGGAGCTGCGGACCGCTCGGCCGCAAGAAGCCCCAGCCGCTCCTTTTCCGGGCCCTCGCCGACGAAGACCAGGGCCGCGTCCCTCGGGCCAAGGTCGAGGAAGGCTCGAAGAAGCTCCATCGGCTGCTTTGCCGCAACGAGCTTACCCGCAAAGAGGATCACCTTCGCCGTCGGACCCAGGCCCAGCTCGGAACGCAGCCTCTGCGCGGCGTCCCGGTGCGCCGCGTTGCCGGGGTCGAAGAGGGCGCAATCCACCGAATGGGGCGCAAAGTGCAGCTTTCCGGCCGGAACCCCGAACGCCTCGAAGTATTCGCGGTTGGCCGCGCCCACGTAGAGGAAGGACGAGAACTGCGAGAAGAGCAGGCGAAGGGCCAGCTTCACGTGCAGCGCGGGGGTGCCGCGGCCCAGGAGGTGGGAGTCGCCGCGAAACAGGACGGGGACGCGGTGGCGGCGCGCCCATGCGGCTGCGCAAAGATGGCTCGCCCATTTGTACCCGAACAGGAGCAGGGCGTCGGGGCGCCACGCGGCGATGCGCCCGGCAAGCTCGGGGTTCCTGAACCCGAAGAAATGCTCGGCGCCCGGCTGTGCCGCGACGTTGGGCACGAACTCGGACTCGTAGCCCGAGAGGAGGTCCACGTCCCATTCAAAGCTGGTCCCGAATTGGGGGTCGCGCTGCCTCGACACCCCGAAGTCCCAGAGGTAGAAGACACGGAACTCGAGCGCGGAATGGCCCTTCAACCAGCGAAACCACGGGCTGTAGTACTGCGTCGGGTGCGACAGCACCACGGCAAGGCGTCTTCCCGGGCGAGGTTCGCGGTTCATGACGGCCCTTGGCGGGTTGGCCCCAGGACTTGCGGGGTTGCCCTTCACGGCGAGAGCAGCGAGGCGAGGCGATCCTTGAACCGCGCGTAGGAGAACGTCCTGGCGCGCTCGAGCATCGGCTGCGCGCGCCATTCGCGGCGCAGCGAGGCGACCAGCGCCGCGGCGATCCCGGGCACGTCGCCGTATTCGACAAGCACTCCGGTCTCTTCGGTGATGACCTCAGGCGTGCCGCCCGCGCGGGCGCCCAGGCAGGGGCGCCCGTGCGCCATCGCCTCAAGGTAAACGAGGCCGAATCCCTCCCTCTGGCTGGGCAGCGCGAACAGCCGGCACCGGGCGAATTCCCCCTGGAGTTCCGAGTCGCTCCTGTATCCCGCGAACTCGACGGCGTCGCCGAGCGCGAGGCTGCCGACAAGACCCTGCAACCCGGCGAGCCCGTCTCCTCTGCCGACGATCCGAAGCCGGGCGTCCGGGATCTCCCTGCGCACGGCCGGCATTGCGGCGATCAGGTGCTCAATCCCCTTGTAGCCGTCGGCGATCGAGATGCGGGAGACCGTCAGGATCACCGGGGGGCCCGCCGGCGCCTCCGGGACCGATGACGGCTCAAGGAAGGGATCCAGCGCATTGGGCACGACCGCGGTCCGCGCCCGGGGCACCCGGCAGTGTTCCAGCAGCCGGCTCCGGGTGAACTCGCTCACGCACCACACGCAGCGGGCCCCTTCGAGCGCGCGCCTTTCAAGCGGCGAAAAGGGCCTCCACACCTCGATCCCGTGGGCGACCAGGTAGTACGGCAGCCGCGGCCGCAGCGTAGCCGCCGCCCATGCGAGGGGCAGCTGGGCCACGTGCCCGCAGACGATCGTGTCCGACCGCAGGCCCATCCGCAACGCGGCCCAGCAGAACGCCGCCTTACTGCCGGCGCAGCCCTTCCATTCGACGAGGCTGCCCCCGGAGTAGCGGCCCAGCTCCCCGGGGTCCACGGGCCCGTCGTTGAGCGAGGCGGCGCGGACGCCGCCGCCATCGACCGAGAGATCGCACAACGCCTTCAGGTAGAGCCTCAGGATGCGCGCGATTCCCCCCTCGCCCTTGAACAGTTCGGGGGCTAGCAGCAGGGGTTTCACGGTTTGCCCGGCGGACGCGGCCGCGCTCCGCAGGCCGGCATGGGTTTGGGATTCATGGGGAACTCCTGCGCCGGTTCATGAATGCGACGAGCACCGCAAGGCTCCAGACGCGCGACCACTCGCGGTTCTCCCCCCCCGAGTCGAACCTCGTCCAGAGCGCCCGGACCGGGCCGGCGGAAAGGAATCCGCTGCGCTCGACGCTCGCGACGGAGAAGGTGTCCTCCAGGAACGGGCGCAGGTCTTTGCGCATCCAGATGGGGAAGGGCAGCGTGAAGCCGCGCTTCCTCCGGCTCATGAGCCCCTTGGGAAGGAGGTCCGCTGCCGCCTCGGCAAGGGCCCGTTTCGGGTGGCGGGGGCTGTCCTTGAACCGGGCCGGCTGGCGCCACAGCCACTCGATGAGCGGGCGGTCCACGAACGGGACCCGCAATTCCAGCGAATGGCGCATGCTCATGACGTCGCTGTCGCGCAGGAGCACGTCGGCCATGTAGGTGCGCATTTCCCATGCGCTCACGAGGGAATGCATGTCGGTTTCCGCAAGGTCGGCGCGAAGCGCCTCGAGCTGGGGGTGGAATGGGCCGAGCCCGCCGACCTGCGCGGCGAGGTCCGGGGCCAGCATGCGGCGCCGGCTTGTCTGCGAGAACACGCGCCGCTGCAGCGACGCCAGCTCGTGCGCATCCCGCGCATGAACCAGCATGTCCGAGAGCTTCCTGCCCCGCGTCCCGGCGCCATCAAGAGCGCCGGCCAGAACCGAGCGCACGGAGGCGGGCAGGCGCCGCCATATCGGCAGCCACCTGCCGAGGGCGGGCAGCGTGCGGAACGAGGGATAGCCGCCAAAGAGCTCATCGCCCCCGAGCCCCGAGAGGGCCACTTTGACGCCGCCCTCCTGCGCCGTCTGGCTCACGTAGAAGGTGTTGACGCCGTCGCCCGTGGGCTGGTCGCACGCCGAGATGAACGTGTCCACGTCGCGGGCCACCTCGGCACCCGTGATGACCCGGGTGTGGTGCACCGCACCGAAATGCCGTGCGCTCTCCTCGGCCGCGTCGGCCTCCGAGAAGTCATCCTCCTCGAACCCGATGCAGAACGTCTGGAGCGCCCGTCCGGAGACCCGTGACATGAGCCCGGCGACCACGGCGGAATCAAGTCCACCCGACAGGAATGCGCCTACGGGCACGTCGGCAAGGACGTGCGCCCGTATCGAATCCTCAAGGCGCTCGCGCAGGGCTCCGATGAACTCGCCCCTCGAGGCGCACGCCGCGGGGCCGGCGGGAATGGACTGGAACGTCCACGTCGGCCGGAGATCGAGCTGCCCGCGGCTGAACCGCAGGGATTCGCCGGGCTGCAGGCTCAGGATCCCCCGGTAGATCGTGCGCGGCGCCGGCACGGCCAGCCATGCGAGGTAGTCCGCCACGGAAACCGGATCGATCTCGCCCGGGCAGACGCCCGAGGCGAGCAGCGCGGTCACCTCGGAGGCGAAGATGAGGCGCTCGCCGTCGGCGCGGTAGTAGAGGGGCTTGATGCCGAAGGGATCCCGGGCGAGGAAGAGCGACTCCTCGGCCGAGTCCCAGAGCGCGAAGGCGAACATCCCCCTCAGCCGCTTGAGGGCGCCGTCGCCCCAATGCGCGAGGGCCGCGAGAAGGACCTCCGTGTCGCAGTGGGTGCGGAAGGTCCAGCCTGCGGATTCGAGCTCGGCCTGGAGGTCCTTGAAGTTGTAGATCGCGCCGTTGAAGACGATCGAGTGCCGGCCATCGGGCGTCGTCATGGGCTGATGCCCGTTGACGGGATCGAAGATGGCGAGGCGGCGCATGCCGATCGTCGCCGTCCCGCGCGACTCCATTCCCGAGTCGTCCGGGCCCCGGTGGATCATCGCCTCGCACATCCGCTTGACGGCGTCCTCGCGCGAGAGGGCCGGGACGCCGGGATCAATGATGCCCGCTATGCCGCACATGTCTCTTGAAAAGGCTTCGCCCCGTCGCTTCTGAGGCCAGCGGCGCAAGAGTTCCGTTTGGGGTCGCCCATCTGGGGTCGGTCGGTTGGGTTCCTTCCGAATCTAAATACCAGCTACGCGCCTCTCCGGGCGCAACCCTGCAGGGGAGCGTATTATCACGCACGGATTGAACGGGAGATTTCCGACGCCTTCTCCTTCGAGAACAGCTTCTCGACCAGCACCAGACCGAAATCCAGGGCCGTTCCCGCGCCCCGGGACGTGATCAGGCGCCCGTCGACGACGACGCGCTCGCCAAGAAGCGCGTCCGGCAGCTCCGCAGCGACCGAGGGATGGGCCGTGTAGCGCCGTCCCTGGAGGACGCCCGCATCCTTCAGGACGGTCGGCGCCGCGCAGATTGCCGCGATCCAGCCCGCGGCCTCGGCCTGCGCCCTCACCCGAGAGAGCACCCGCGGGTCCGCGCGCAGCCCGGCCACACCCGGGCCCCCGGGCAGCAGCACGCAGTCGAATGGGCCGCCTGCAGCCGCCGCCAGCGGCACGTCGGCATGGACGGTCAGGCCGCTCCGTCCGGTCACATGGATGCCGTCGCCGAGGCCGGCCAGCGTCACGGCCGCCCCGGCGCGGCGCAGGAGGTCGACCGGCGTCACGGCCTCGATCTCCTCGAAACCCTCGGCGAGAATCACCAGAACGGACGGGGCGGACATGGGCGCCATTGAACACGCAGGACCCTTGGACCTCACGGAAATTCTCGCAAGAAACGCCTCGTTATTCCGCCGGCTTCGGGCAAGGATGACTCCTCATGGCAGGCGTGGGCAAACTCCTCAAACAGGCGCAGAAGATGCAGCGTTCCATCGAAGCGCTTCAGGCGCAGCTCGAAACGCGCGAGATTGAGGTGACTGCCGGCGGGGGCGCCGTGAGGGTCAAGGTCACGGCGGCGGGCAAGTTCATGGCGCTCTGGCTGGATCCCGAGTTCCTCAAGGAGGATGCGAAACTGGTGTCCGATACCGTGCTTGCCGCGGTTCAGGACGCCTCCAGGCAGGCCAAGGAATTGAACGACAGTGAAATGCAAAAGGTCACCACGGCGTTTCAGGTGCCCGGAATCTTCTGACGGGAGTGACCAACGCCTTCGAAAAGCTTCAGCAGGCCCTGCGGAAACTTCCCGGGGTGGGGTATCGCTCCTCGGAACGAATCGCGCTTCATCTCCTTCTGGGCAAGCCCGATGAACTCGAGGCTCTCGTTTCCGCGCTGGGCGAGGCGAAGCGCTCGATTCGGCGCTGCAGCCGGTGCGGCAACCTGAGCGAGGACGATCTGTGCGGGGTCTGCGCCGACACGCGGCGTGACCACCGTTCAGTCTGCGTGGTCGAGAGCGTGCCCGACCTTGTGGCCATCGAGAGAAGCGGCTCCTGGCGGTGCGGCTACCACGTCCTTCACGGCAAGCTATCGCCGCTGCATGGGGTCGGGCCCGACGACCTGAACCTCTCGAGCCTTCTCGCCCGGATCGAGGCGGGAGAGGTCGACGAGATCGTCCTCGCCCTGCCGAACGATGTCGAAGGCGAGGCGACGTGCCATTACCTGCAGGAGCATTTGCCCGGCGGGCGCAGTCTGCGGGTGACCCGCATCGGCTTCGGGATTCCGAGCGGCGGCGGCGTGCTCTACGCCGACTCGGTGACGCTGAAGAACGCCCTGGAAGGGCGCCGTGCCTTCACCTGAGCCCTCCTCGGCCCCGCGCCGGACGCGGCGGCGCCGGGCACTCCGCGCGCGAGGGGCCCGTCCGGCCTCCTGAAGCGTCTTGACGGCGACCCCGTTTTTGACGAGCAATTCTCCTCTCGTTGCGGGTGTAGTATAACGGCTATCACGTGAGCTTCCCAAGCTTGAAATCGGGGTTCGACTCCCCGCACCCGCACCACCGGCGCGCAGGGGCGACGGACTTGATCCACCGCGCGGCCGCAGCCGTCCCGCCCCGGGCCAGGCAGCTGAACCCGATATTCCCCATTCGCCCCGCGAACCGCTTCGGCGCCACCTGAAGACCGGGGGCCGTCGCCAACACACGCGAGGCGAACATGGGCGAATCCACGGCTTCAATTGCGAAGAGCAAGTCTGCGGAGCTGACGCCCGCCGTGGCCGGAGCGTTCGCGCTGGCGGCCGTTCTGGCTGCGCTCAAGTACCGCGGGGGCCCGATCCTCGGCTTCGACCAATACTATTATTGCGAGCTGGCCAAGCAGTTCAGCGCGAGGTTGCCGGATCGCTTCGGGAACGACTGGCCCTTCGGCTACCCGATGGCGGGCGCGCTCCTCGGGCGGCTGGGCCTGCCGGCGTTTGGATCCCTCGTGGCGGTGTCCGCCGCCTCGCTTGCCGTCCTGCTTGCCGCGTCGGCGACGGTCTCGAGGGGCCGGCCCCTCGCGTGGCTGGAAGTGGCGGCCCTCGCGGCATGCCCGGTGATCTCAACCCAGCTCGGCGGACTTGGTTCTGAGCTTCCCTTTTCAGCGGCGTTCATGGCCCTCATCGTCTGCCTTTCCCGCTGGCCCGCGCGGGACGCCCTGTGGGAGGCGCCGCTCTGCGCGCTGCTGGCCCTTGGATTGCGATACGCCGGCGTCATCGGGTTCCCCTTGCTCGGCCTGTGGATCATCCTCCGAAGGGACGAGCTCCGCTCGGCCCGCCGCCTGGGCGAGGCCATGTGGGCCACGGGACTGGCGGCCGGCGCCGCGGCCTGCTTGCTCTCCTGGAACGTGGTGGTGTCGGGTCATGTGAGCGGGGCCGACCGCGGCCCTGGCTCGGGACTGCGTTCCCTGCCGATTGAGATGAGCCAGTTCGGATGGTCGGTTCCTTCCGCGCTTGCGGGCGCGGGCTGGCGCTTCGACGTCGGCGTGCAATCCACCCTGGGACGCGCGCTGGGCGGACTGAGCTTCGCCGCCATGCTCGGATTGTGCCTTTGGTCATGGCTGCGCCCCCGCTCGCGCTACTCCCGCCCCCTCGCCCTGGGCGCCACGGCCTACGCGGTCGGAATGGCCGTGCTCCACTGCGTCGGCAACTTCGACAGCCTCGACAATCCCCGCACCTTTCTGCCGGCGTTCGCCCCGCTCCTGGCCCTCGTCGTCGAGCGGCTTGGCGGCAGGCGCCAGCTGATCGGCGCAGGCTGCATGGTCCTTGTCGCCTCGGGAATCGCCGCGTCCGCGAGGGGGATCAGCCGCCAGATTGGCGGCGATGTCAGGGCCGCCGTCGAGCCGCTCCGCGGCCGGATCAGGCCCGGCGACCGGATAGCGATCAACGACGACGCCTTTTCCCTCTCAGCCTACTTCCCGCAGGCAACGGATCGCGTCTATGGTGCCCACTGGGACGGAAGCAACACCGATCGATTCCTGGTCCTCTGTGCCAAGCCTGTCGACCGGCTCGGGACGACGGCAGGCCTGCCCGCCGTCTGGACCCGGGTCGTCTCAGACGAGGTCGGGAGGGGCGGGTACCGCTGTCTCCTGCAGACGCGCTCCGTGATCGTTGCAGAACGAAAGAGCGCCCCGTGACCCGGGACCCAAACTGGGTGTGTCGAACCGGGCCCTGCCGCGGATCTTGCCGTCCATCGAACCCGGGGAGGAGGGGCCGTTGTTCTCGAGCGGATGGCGTGCGTCGGTCGCTTCCGAACGGTCCGGCTCCGGCATTCCTCGTTGACCACCTAGACGCTAGACTCGAGCTTACCGGAGAATATGAGCGCCCTGGATGGCCAAATTGAAGAACGCATCTTCCGTGCGGCGCTGCTATCTCGATTTGTCGAGGAGCAGTTGTTGAAGCTCTTTTCGGAAGGGAAGCTTTCTGGCACGCTGCACACCTGTATCGGGCAAGAAATGGTCGGGGCCGTGCTAAGTGAGTTCCTCCGTCCCGGTGATCTATTGTTCTCGAACCATCGTGGGCACGGCCACTACCTGTCGTTTGTCGATGATCCAGAGAGCCTGATCGCCGAGCTGTTGGGGCGAGAATCGGGCGTGTGTGGCGGACTCGGGGGCAGCCAGCACTTGTGTGACCGTGGGTTCTATTCCAACGGGATCCAGGGAGGGATTGTTCCCGTCGCGACGGGACTGGCGTTTGCGAAGAAGCTCGAAGGGGAAGGCCATATCTCAACGGTCTTCATTGGCGACGGAACGCTCGGCGAGGGCGCGGTCTACGAGGCATTCAACTTGGCGTCCAGATGGTCCGTTCCGCTTCTCGTGGTGTTGGAGGATAACGGCATTGCGCAGTCGACACCCCAAGAGCAGACGTTCGCCGGCTCGGTTGCGGCCCGCGCGGAGGGCTTTGGCCTCGATTACGCACTCGCGGACACATGGGACTGGCAGGGCCTGTTTGAAACCGCGGGTCGCATTGTCTCCGACGTCAGGAATCGGCAGCGCCCCGCCTTATTGCATATCCGCACCTACCGGTTGAAGGCTCATTCCAAGGGCGACGATACTCGGCCGCGCAGCGAAGTGGAACCCTTTGAGCGCAAGGATCCGCTGAGTAGGTATATCGACCACCCTGGGAACGCATCGGTCGTCGCCCGTGTGCGGGAGCGGGTAGCTGCGGCCCTTGCGGCGGCGGAAAGCTCACCGCAGGCAGTCTATCATCTCCCCGTGGCGGAGCCGACCTCCCCGCTGAATTGGAGCAAGGCAGAGGTGCATCAGGAACGGCTCGGCCGCGCGCTCAACCGCGGTTTCGGCGAGCTCATGAAGCGCCATGAGGATATCATCATGCTTGGCGAGGATATCGAGTCGCCCTACGGCGGCGCCTTCAAGGTTACGGCGGGGCTTTCCGACGGCTTTCCGGGACGCGTCCGAAATACGCCGATCTCGGAATCCGCGATCGTCGGAATGGGCACGGGTCTCGCGCTGATGGGCAAGCGGCCGGTGGTCGAGATCATGTTTGGCGATTTTCTGGGGCTGGCGTTCGACCAGATCGTCAACGGCGCGGCAAAATTCACCCGCATGTACAACGGCAAGGTGACCGTGGATCTGGTCGTGCGCACGCCGATGGGTGGACGGCGGGGATATGGGCCCACGCA
Organism: uncultured Opitutaceae bacterium; assembly: GCA_964419075.1. Lineage (GTDB taxonomy): Bacteria > Verrucomicrobiota > Verrucomicrobiia > Opitutales > Opitutaceae > Palsa-1447. Next base: position 38,902 of record CAYQOH010000003.1, read on the forward strand.
CAGCCAGAGCCTGGAACGCCATTTTCTAGGGACGCCAGGACTTCGCATGCTCGCCATCAACAACCTCATGGATCCCCTGGCGGTCTATGGTCCATTGTTCTGCGGTCACCCTGGGCCGACATTGGTGATTGAGAATAAGGTCGCATACGGAACGGAGCTCCGCGCAACGGTGGCGCCTGGATTTGCCGTCCACTTGTCAAGTGAGCAGTTTCCCACGGCATGGCTGCGCCCTCAGGCGCAAGACATAGACATTACCTTGCTCGGATATGGCGGAATGAGTGAGATCCTTGTGCAGGCGGCGGAGCGGCTTTTCGAGGAGCATGACTTGATTGCGCAGGTCCTCTGCCCGACGCTAATACATCCCTTCGACGTGAGACCGCTGCTGCCGGCAATACTGAACTCCAAGCAGCTGGTTGCCGTGGAGGAGGGGCAGGGGTTTGCAGGATTCGCCTCAGAAGTGTTCGCCCAGATGGCTGAATGTGCACCCGCCTTCTGCGACCGGCTCCACCGCATCGCTCCGCCGCCGGACGTCATCCCCGCGAGTGCCTCGCTGGAAAGACGCATGCTGCCCTCTCTTGAAGAAATCATCGCCCGCATCGTGGCGCACCGGGCATGAAAAGGGTCGTTTCCGCCCCCACAATCAACGCCAACGACGACGCGGTCGTCATCGTGCGCTGGCACGTGGAGGATGGCGCACCGGTCGAGGCCGGCGCGCCGCTCGTCGACGTGGAAACAACGAAGGCTGTTGCCGTGGTGCAGGCGGATCACAGCGGCTGGGTCAGGCGCCGCTGTCGTGAAGGCGACGAGGTCGCCGTGGGCGGAGAGCTCGCCTGGATCTTCAGCGCGCAAGACGAGCTCACACCGGAGGGCGAGGGGCAAGGCGCCACGGTTGCATCGGTCCCGAAGGTGACATCGGAGCCGGTGGCAACGACGAAGGCCGAACCGGTGCCCGTTGCAGCCATGCCCGCTCCTTCGGGCGTCGTCCCCGAAGCCTTTGCCGTCACGAAGTTCTCCGCTGCGGCGGAGAAGCTCGCTACTGACCGGGGTGTAGGCCACGACGCCTTCGCGAACACGAACCTCGGGCTTGTCACAAGCGCGATGCTACAGAAGCTGCTCGACCAGGGGCATGCGCCCGCAACGGCGTCTCCGACGGTCACCGCCGACCCCGCCGTCATGCGATGCGAACGAATCCCGGCGGCCAAGCGCGCGGAGATTGACGCGCTGCGCCAGGGCGCGGGTGAACACCTGACAAGCGCGCTCACCATCTGCTTTGACTCGGTCGATATCCGCTCCCATGCCGAGAAGTCAGGGCACGGGCTGCTGCCCCTGCTGCTTGGGGAGGTGGCCAAGCTCCTGCGGGAGAACCCGAAATTCACCGCGTTCGCTGACGGTGAGTCCATCGGGTTCTACGACGCAGTCCACTTGGGTGTGGCGATTGATCTTGGCGAGGGGCTGAAGGTCGTGGTGATTCGCGATGCTGATCGGCTCGATGCCGCAGGCATCGGCGAACAGCTCGCGCAGCTTACCCTCGACTACATGGAGAAGAAACTCGGAGTCGAGGCGGTGCAGGGCGCAACCTTCACCGTCACCGACATCTCGGGGCTCGATATACTCTATGTTGAACCGCTGATCAACGGACGGCAGTCGGCGATCCTCGCCATCGGTGCTGATTCGGCGCAGGAGGGCTATCCCATGACCCTGACCGTCGCCTTTGATCACCGCGTCCTCAACGGCCGCGAGGTCGGCGAATTCCTACAGAAGCTCCGTCGGAAGATCTTTGCGGGTGTCGCGCCATCTGCGCCAGGACCGGCCGTTCAGGCAAGGGACTCGGACCTGCCGTGTTGTGACATGTGCATGACGGATATTGAGACCTACTACAAGGAGCTTGGCGCGCACAGGCATGCGGTGATGCTGCAATATGTACGGCCTGATGGAAGCGTGGGCCTGATCTGCCACCGCTGTCAGGGCGGGTTTACGTGATCTATGAATGCCGTCTTATCTGTTCTTGCTCAAATCGGTCGTACCGACCCCGCTTTGTTGCGCCCTGATCAGACGCTGAACAGCATAAATATAAACAAGTCGCTGGGGCTAGCACTGCTGCGAAGTGCGCTCGAGCGGAAGTTCCAGCGGAAATTTGCCTGGATTCAATGGGAGACAACGATTCAGCAGCTGCTTGATGCAGCTGACGGGACGGGCGGGGCCGGGTCCGCTCAGGCGAACGTGCGGGACAATGTGTTCCACGCGCCACGACCGAGCGCATCGGGCGCGTCCAATAGATGGTCTGGCGCAGGGGCGCACGTGCTTGGGCACGGCGTGGACATTCAGGATATTTCTTCGCTCCCGGAGACTTCCGGAAAGTGGGAGGAGAACCCGTTCTACGCAGAGCACTTCACTTCCGAGGAATTGGCGGCGGCACGGTCCAGACCGAACGCTCGTGCGCACCTTGCCGGTCTGTGGAGTGCCAAGGAGGCGGTGAAGAAGTCCGACCCCGAATTGATGGCGCTTGAGTTCAAGGACATCACGATCATTCACGATGCCAGTGGACGACCGTCGGTGCGTGTCCCCGACGGCAAACTGCGCGGCGACGTTGGAGTCATGGTTTCGATCAGCCACAGCGCCACGTTTGCGTTTGCGAGCGCGATTGTAGTGGGGCGCTGAGGCTTGGGCGCGCGACCGACGGGGAGGATGGGTCCATCGGGAAGGCGTGTGGGGGTGGGCTGGCTGCCAGCCACGGTGCGCCTCGGGCTCGAGCGCCGACGCGGGTCACATGTCCCTCACGCGCGCGCGCCGCCGCGCTTGTCCCGGACGTAGCAGTGGTCCGGGAAGGTCAGCGAATCGCGCATCCTCCCCATCGGCCGCCGCGACAAGTGGAGCAGCGCGTTGCCGGCCCTTTGGAGGGCCCGCCTGAGCGGGTTTGCGGGGCGGCCGCTGGCGATCTCCGCAAACTGGGCCTGGGTGAGGCGCAGGTCCGCGCGGGTGAGCAGGTGCTGATCCGTTCCGTTCGTGAGGAGCCGGCTTCCCGTTGCCGCCGCCAGCTCCCTAAGGGCGGGCACCGTGTAGAACGACACGTGCTGGCCGTGGAACGGAGCGAAGTAATCCCAGTCCCGCGCCGCCCTCAACCCCTCCAGCGCGAGCGTGGTGCTGAAGTAGACGGTGTCGGACAGCTTGAACAGGGCGGCCAATTCCCCGAGCGGGTCGGGAAGGTGCTCAAACACCTCTATGCACGTGATCAGCGCGAACCGGTTGGCGTGCGGATGGTCCGTGATGTCGAAGAACCGGGCGTAGAGATTGGGGCTGTAGGCGTCCGCCCTCAGGAACGGATAGCCCAGGTCGCGCATCCGGCGGGTGAAGATTCCCGTGCCGCCCCCAAAATCGAGGAAGGGCAGCGCGGCGTCCGCAAAGCACCGATCAATCAGCCGGGCCACCCTCAGGCAGTCGTTGACGGGGCGCGAAACCGCCCAGACGTCGTAGACGCTCACGGCGTCCGAATAGGCCTCGGCCAGCCAGTAGGGCTCCTCGGTCTGGATGAAGCCGCAGTGCCCGCAGCGAAAGTACGCCACGTCGTAGCGGTCGAGAACACGGGCGGAGAACAGGGGCTCAGCGGGCCGGCTGCAGATTTTACATTTCATGGACGCGGTGGGTTCGCCCCCCCCATTACCGGGTCCCGGGTCGCCTGTCGATCCGGCGCATCCGATGGGATCCGGCTCATCCGCGCGTGCCGCGGCTGCGGGGCGGCGGAAAAGGCTTGAATAACACTTATTATTAGACATGTCTAATTTCATGCCCCCACCGCTCCCCGCCCCCTTCCTCGCCTCGGCCTTCCAGGCCACCGACGTGCTCGGCTGGCTCTTCACGCTCGGTCTCGCCGGATCGGTGTGGCAGGGAATCAAGCACGGGCAGCGCGCCTACCGGGCCCAGGACAAGCAGGACAAGCTGGAGGAGGCCGCGTGGGCGATCGGGATACCCGCCATCTCCGCGGGCGTGTACTGGTTCTCGATCCGGATCGGGATCATCAACCCCGTGTGGACGCTCGGCAGCCTGCCCGCCTGGTAGGCCCCCAAGAGCATCTGTCATGCCCTCCGACCCCGACGAGCCCTCGCTTCCCTACACGCCGAGCAACACCGGTCGCAGGGCGAGGGTGGGGTACCTCGGCCTGGAGGGCGTCTGCTTCAACGACCTCTGGCCGCTCTTCTGCGGGCTGATCCTCACCATCGCCCTCTCGCTCAAGTTCTTCGTCGGTGACGGCGCCGGAGGGGGGCATTGGCTTGCGAGGACCGCCGCCGCGATCGCGCCCGTCGCGGCCGGGTTCGGGTACCTGCGCCTGCTCGTCGTGGGCCGGCCCCCTCATTTCAAGGGCGACCTGTGGTGCACGGCGCTCGGGCTCAGGCTCGACTTCACCGACCCGCCCCTGCGCCGGGTCCCGATCGTTCCCCGGCTGCTCGTCGACCAGGCCGCGGCATCGGGACCCGGGCGCGCCGCCGACCTGCGGCACCCGCTCACCGCGGCGGACCCCGGCCGCGCAGGCCCCTGAACCTGCGGCATGGCCCGGACATTCCCAGTGGGCTGGTTCGAGCGCGACATGCTCTGGTGGGGGCCGGCCCTCGACACCCGCACGTGCCTTTCCCGGGGTGCCCGCGTCGAGGTGCCCGACCTGCGCAGCGCCGACAACCGCACGATCCTCGACCTGCGCCGGCAGAACGGCCACCTCCTTGCGGTGGCCGGTCCTAAGGCGTCGCTCCAGGTCCACTGGACCGTCGAGGACGACTTCGGCCCGGCGCTCGACGCGTACGCGCAGAGGAAGAAGGGCGCCTCGCCCTGGTGCCGCAGGACCTGCGCCGTGCGGCGCGCGTTCTACGAGCAGAGGATGGCCGAGGGGAGCCTCCGCCGGGAGCGCGTCCACGTCTACCTCGGGAGGCGCTGCGAGGGGCTGTCCGCCAGGGACGTGCGGACGGTGGCGGCCTGCGAGGCGTTCCTGAGGCAGGCCGCCGCGAGCCTCGACGCGCAGCTGCGCATGCTCGAGATGGTCCACCCGCTCGGCCGGTGGTCGCCGATGGACAGCGGCGCGCACGCCTCGCACCTGAGGCGGTTCCTCAACCCGAGCCTTTCCCGGCTGTATCCCGGCCCGCCCGGGGAGGGCACGGCCGAGATCGATGAAAGCCGGTCAATCAGGGCCAACTGCCTCAGAAGCGACCTTGAGGCGTTCTCCAGCGGGCGCGGGGGCGACCGGGGCAGCCTCCTCTACTTCGACGGGAGCTACCACGCGATCTTCGTCATGCGCGAGCTGCCGCGCGGCACCCGGCCGGGCATGCTGATCCCGGTCCTCGACGCCGTGAACCGGGGGGCGTCGATCGCGCTCTGCATCCATCCGCTGCCGGTCGGCGGCGAGATCGACCGCCTTCGCAGGGAGATCGACGAGCTGAGCGCGTTCCTGTCGGACCGGCGGGCCGCCGGCGTCGAGAGCGACATCCGCCTGCGCCACGCGAGGATAGAGTCCCTCCTCTCCTCGGTCACGATCCCGTTCAACCTGCTCTTCGTGGTCAGGGTCTGGGCCGACACGGCGGACGCGATCGCGGCCAAGTCGCTCGCGATGCGCACGGCCCTCCAGGGCATCGACGGGGCGGAGTTCATGCAGGTCAACAACGCGGCCCAGGCGCGCCACCTCTTCTACGAGACGATCCCCGGGAACCTCGGGGGCGCCTACCGGGGCTGGGACATCTACGTTGAGAACCACAACCTCGCCGACCTCATGCCGATCTCCTCGACGTTCACGGGACACCTCGAGGACGCCCAGGCGCTCTACGACAGCCCGGGGCGCAGCGTGGTCGGCGTCCGGCTGGTGACCCCCAACGGCACGCCGCAGCATTCGCTCGTCGTCGGCGTCAACGGCTCGGGCAAGTCCGCGCTCCTGATGGATCTGATGAGCCAGACCGACTGCGACTGGGCGTACCGCTTCTACCAGGAGGAGGGGATGGCGTTCGTGACGCAGGCGCAGCTGTGCGGGATGAGGAGCCTTGTCCTTCGCGAGAGCGGCGACTCCACGCTCAATCCCTTCGACACGCTCGGGCTGCCGCTCACCTCGGCCGCCCTCTCTCGGGTCGTGAGGACCTGCATGAAGCTTGTCGGCCTCTCGAGGGACGAGGACCGCAACCGGCGCCGCGAGGGGCTCATCGGAGAGTACGTCCTGGGCCATTTCGAGGACTGCGCGGAGGACTGGAAGAACGCCGACGAGGGGCGATGGCGCGGGCTCGCGAGGCGCGCGCTCGCGGCCGAGAGGATGCGCTCGGGCGACGACGACTTCCTGGACGGGCACCTGGCGCTGCTCGAGCTCGAACGCGCCGATCCCGCCGCCGCGGCCGAGCGGATCGCAGGGGCGAGCGAGGACGAGGTCCTGCGCCACGCGATCCAGCCCCAGGGCCGCAGGAACGTCGACGCGATGGTGTTCAGCCTGTTTCGCCCGGAGGACTACCCCAGGTTCGACGGGTTCGTGGCGCTCATGAGGCACGGGCGCTTGGCGCACCACCGGAGCGCCGGCGTTGCCGCCGAGCTTGACTTCCTTTCGTCCGAGCTCGCGAAGGGACTGCGCGCCGGCGGCGTCGTGGGGGGGTTCATCGACGGGGCCACCAACGTCGACGTCCGCGGCGCGGGCCTGCACCTGGACACGAGCCGGCTGCCCGACGGGACCCTGAAGGAGCTCGCCGGGTTCGTCGTGTTCGACCACGTGCGCCAGCACGTCCTCGCGCTCCCGAGGGGAGCCTCCAAGGTCATGCTGCTGGACGAGCTCCGTCGGATCCTGCTCATACCGGGTGCGACCGAGTTCGTGAAGGAGCTGCTGGCGCAGATGAGGAAGTACCGCTGCGTGTTCATCGGGGCCTTCCAGGAGCCCTCCCAGATCGACGACATCGACCCGGCGCTCACCGACCTGCTGCTCGGGCAGTGCAAGCAGCACTTCCTCATGCGCCAGAACAACGCCGACCAGGTGCGCCGGATCGCGCGCGTGATCGGGCTTCCCGGCTCGGCCGAGCGGGCCATCGCGACGCACCCGCTGGTCGAGCATCAGCAGGGCGCCCGCAGGGCCTCGTACTTCACGTTCTTTTCGCGGGAGGCCTCGGCGCCGGTGTGCGGGACGGTCCGCGTGGAGGTGGACCCGGCGATGCTCTACGTTGCCGAGTCCTCCGGCGCCGTGTTCGACAGCCGGATGAAGGCGCTCGGCAGGTACCCGTCCGCGTACGAGGGCGTGCTTGCCGAGGCCGGGGTGGGGCAGCCATGAGGTGCTTGATCTTGGCGGCGGCGGCGCTCGCCCTCTGCGGGTGCCGGACGGCCACCGGGCGGGCGGACCGCAGGGGCGTCGACGAGGGCTACCTGCTGGGCTCGGCCGACGCGGCGAAGCAGCTCTACTGGGCCAAGCAGGCCCTCGAGGCCCCGGGCGGCCCGGGGCCCGAGGGAAGGATCAAGTACTACACGTGGGAGGACTCGGGGACCACGCGCGACGGCCGCAGGCTCGCCCCGGAGACGGTGGCGGTCCCCGTCTTCATCCCGGCGCCCGCGCCCTCCGGCGCCAGGAGCCCATGAGCCGCGCCGCGATTCGCGCCGCGGCCCTGGCGGGCGCGGCCTTCCTCCTATTCGGCCCCGGGCCCGCGCGCGGGTTCCTCGGGATCGCCGACACGTCCTTCGTCACGGTGATCGCGAACCCCGCAGAGGCGGCCAACTGGGCCGCCGAGCTTGAGCGGCTCAACAACCAGCTCCTGGCGGCGAGGGCGACGCTCCAGACGGTCGGCGACCTGCGCGCCTACGCGGGCGACCCCAGGGCGGCCGTGGCCTCGCTCGGGGACCTCGCGGACGTCGCGGATGCGGTCCGGGCGCTCGCGTCGGGCGCCCAGACCGACGCCGACCTGTCGCGGGCGTGGCTGGCCCTCGGCGCGGCCCAGCGCGCGGCGGACGCCGCGGCGCTGCTTCGCAATTCGGGCCCGGGCGAGACCATGCGGGTGTTCGGCGAGGACCGGCCGCGCGACATGGCGCTCTACGCCGGGTACGCCTCCGATGCGGGCACGGCGCAGCTGGCGCGCGGCCAGATCTCCCGGGAGCAGCTTGCGCGGGCGTCGGTTGCGGCCGAGCTGGCGCTCGCCTGGGTCCGGTTCCGGGGCGCGGCGACCGAGTCCGGCAAGCAGGCGATCCTGGCGGAGATCAGCCAGCTCCAGTCCCAGAACCAGGTCATGGACGCGCGGCGGCGGGCGCTGCTCGACGACCTCGAGCTCTCGGACCGACAGGCCCGGACGGCCGCCGCCGTGCAGTCGCGCGCCGCGGACGAGCAGCTGCTCGCCGAGTCGTCGCTCCTGAACGCCGGCGTCGAGGGCCGCGCAAGGGACGCCCAGGCGCAGCGCATGGCCACGCTCCAGAAGGCCCCGGCCTACGCGCACGCCCCGGACTACTCCGGCGTGAGGACGTGGACGACGGCCGACGCGGGAGGGCCACCGAATTGAGCCCCCTCCTCGCCCAGGCTTCCCCGACAACGGACCTGCTGGACCTCTTCACGGCCTATGACGGGAACGTCCTCTTCCGCGGGCTGACCGAGGGCGTCGGCGGCCAGCCGCCGGTCCTCGGGAGGATTGGATGGGTCTTCACGGGCCTCGGGGCCCTTTTCGCCCTCTGGGGATTCGTCCTTAGGACCCAGCGCTCGGCGGGCCAGGACAAGATGGGCGAGATCGCCAGGACGTGGATCGTGATCGGATTCATGGTCGGGGGGCCCTTCCTCATGCGCGCGGCCATGCAGGGCGCCGACTCCCTCTATGAGTCGTCCGCCGGGGGCCCCCGAAACCTCACCGCGGCGTGCGTCAAGGCCGCCTACGCGATGCCCGAGCTTAACCAGCTCTTCGACGCCCTCAGGAAGGGGGCGCTCGCGCAGCCTGGATCCGGGACGGGCACGGGGAGCCAGGCGCGGCAGGCGCTGATCGACGGCGCCAACGACGGCAGCGTGCTCGGCTACCTCGAGGCCTACGGGGTGGCGGTGTGGGACACGGCGTCGGGCTACGCCTCCGGCGCCGCCGCGACATGGAACGGGATGGTCCGGATGGCCGCCATGGCCGCGGGCGTAGGCTCGGCGATGCTCAAATGCCTGCTGATCGCCCTCACGGTCGTCCCGCTTTACCTGCTGCTCCTCGCGTCGGCCGCGATCATCTGGTTCATGGAGCAGCTGCGCTTCTTCCTGGCGGTGTCGGGCACCATGATGCTTCCCCTCTTCGTCGGCATGTTCTCGCTGCCGGAGGGCCAGCCTGGGCGGCAGGCCGCGCAGAGCTACGTGATGCACATGGTGTCGCTCGCGCTCTGGCCCGTCGCCTGGGCCGTCGGCCATACGGGGACCATCGCGCTCTACGACGCCCTGATCTCGCTTGTGGCGGGAACCAGCCGCGTTCCGGACATTGCGGCCGTCCTGCAGTGGAGCGCCATCACGGCCGGCGCGCCGACCGAGGCCCAGGTGAGGGCGCTCGAGACGGCGCTCGGGAACTGGTTCATGGGCAACCTCGCGGCCCTCCTGTCGATCCTGGTCGGCGCGGTCGGCTTCCTCCTCTGGGTCGTGATCGTCTCGGTCCTGGGCCCGGCCTTCCTGCACAAGCTGCTCACGAGCGGCGCGCTCTTCATGACGCAGGCCGCGGCGGCCGCGGGCCGGCAGACGTTGGCCGCGGGAAGGATGGCGCTTGGCGCCGCGCAGGTGTCCGGCCTCGGCGGCGGTCCGGGCCTCTTCGCCGGCGTCCCCTCGGCCGGCGAGCGCCTGTCCGGGGCGCTTGCCGCCGAGGCCGCGCCCTTCGCCGCAGGAGCCCGTTTCGAGGCCCCGGGGGGCGCCGCGGTCTCGATGGCGAGCGCCGCGCGGGCGGTCGACGATTCGGATGGCAAGGGCGCCGCCCCGATGTGACACTCCCCGCGTGGCGTTGCCCCCGATCCTAAGATCATTGACCGATGGCGCCGAGCGCCTCTTGGACCGCGTCCTCTGTGTCGCCGGGGCGGTCGTGTTCTCGCAGGCGCCAGAGTTCATGCAGCAGTACCTTCAGCGGCTGGAGGGGCACCTCGACGAGGCCCGCCTCGCCGTCAGCCGCCTCGGGGAGGCCGCCGCCCGGTCGGGAATGAGCCTGGACCAGCTGGTCGCCGCAGCCTCGAGGAACCCGGATCCCTCCATGGGCAGGCTCGCCGGGGTGGTCCAGGCGGCCGTGGCCCGGGTGGGCGACCTCGCGGCGGCGGACGACGCGCTGCGCCATGCCTCGGTCTGGACGCGGCCCTTCGTCTTCATCGGCCATCTCGACGCGGGAATAGCGAGGGCGACCTTGGCCATCTACAGGCCGGCCGTGCCGACGACGGCCGAGGGCATTCTCTACGCCGGACTGGGGATGATCCTCGTCCTGGCGCTGTACCACGTTGCGGTCCGCGGGCCGATCGTCCGGCGCCTTCGAAAGAGGAACGCGGTCGCGGCGGTGCGATGACGCGGGCCACGAGCCCCGCCGCAGGGCAGCAAATCCATGGACAGGAGGGGCCCCAGCGGCCAAGTTTGCAGGCCACGATGCCCGACACCCTCCAGGTCAACCTTGGCGACCGCTCCTACTCCATCCTCTTCGCGGAGGACCTTACCGCGGAGGTCCGCGCCCTGGTGACGGAGCTCGAGGCGTCCTCGCGCAGGATCGCCGTCGTCACCGACCGCAACGTCGCCACGATACAGGCCTCGACCCTGAGGGCCCTCTTCGCCGACGCCCCGACCCTCGTCGTCCCGGCGGGCGAGGAGTCGAAGTCGATCCCCGAGTTCGGCCGCGTCCTCGATTTCCTCGCGGGCCAGGGGCTCGACAGGTCCGCCGCGGTGTTCGCGGTCGGCGGCGGCGTGGTCGGCGACCTCGCGGGCTTCGCGGCCGCCTCCTACCTGAGGGGGGTCGACTACTTCCAGGTGCCGACGACGCTCCTCTCGATGGTGGACAGCTCGGTCGGCGGGAAGACCGGCGTCAACCTGAGCGCGGGCAAGAACCTCGCGGGCGCGTTCCACCAGCCTCGCCGCGTCTTCGTCGCGACGGGCTTCCTCAAGCTGCTTCCGCTGCGCGAGTTCGCGGCCGGGATGGCCGAGGTGATCAAGACGGCCCTCCTCGGCGACCGGCTCCTCTTCGAGGACCTCGAGCGGGACCCCCTCTCGCCGGGCGACCTGAGGCTCGCCTGGACCGTGCGGGTCTGCTGCGGCATCAAGGCCCGGCTGGTCGAGGCCGACGAGCGGGAGCGCGCCGACAGCGGCGGGCGCGCGCTCCTCAACCTGGGCCACACGTTCGGCCACGCCGTCGAGCAGGTGACCGGCTACGGCACGTACCTGCACGGGGAGGCGGTCGCGGTGGGGCTTTGCGCGGCCGCCCGGCTGTCGCGCCGGCTGGGCCTCCTCGGCGACGCGGAGGTCTCCCGCGTCGAATCGGTCGTGCGCGCGCACGCGCTGCCGACCCGGCTGCGCTCCCACCTTCCCGCGGACGACCTGATGGCTGCGATGGCGCGCGACAAGAAGGTGCGCGCGGGCTCGCTTCGCTTCGTGGTCCTGCGCTCGCTCGGGGACGCCGAGGTCCGCGGCGGCGTCGCGCTGGCCGACGTGGAGGCCGTCTGGCGCGAGGTGGGCGGCGCGTAGGCGCACGGGAGAAAATTCGTGTGTTCCCGCGCGCAAAGGACTAAGGGATAAGGCATGTCCGCAATTGACGAAGGCATTGTCCGCGAGTTCTTTGAGCAGAACGGGTTCTTCGTGCGCCAGGTGCGCAAGTACCAGGTCCAGGCCCGCCGCAAGACCGGGGACGAGGAGATCGACCTGCTGGTCCACAATCCGGCCTGGCAGAAGGGGAGCCGCAGGCCCGACTTCTTCCTCTTCTCGACGGAGCTGCAGTTCGTGCACCAGGCGGTCGTCTCCGTGAAGCCGTGGCACACGGAGGTGTTCACGCCGGTGATGCTGAAGGGATCCCCGGAGATCTTCGGCTTCCTCGAGGAGACCGTCCTCAGGCAGGCCGCGCGGCTCTTCCCCGCCGAGGGCGAGGGCGTCGGCAGCGACGTCACCAAGATCCTCGTCCTGCCCGCGCTGCCCACCGCGGAGCCGTTCCGCTCGCAGAGCGTCGAGCTGCTGAAGCAGCGGGGCGTCGACGGGATCATCTCCTTCCGCGCGATGCTGCTCGACATCATCGAGAAGATCGAGGCCAACCGGAACTACGGCAAGAGCGACACCCTTCAGGTCATCCGGGTCCTCAAGAACTACGACCTCCTGAAGGACGCGCAGCTCGACCTGCTCTCGGACCGGATGCAGTCGGCCCGCCGGGCCAGGGCCACGCCGGCCGCGGGCGCCCCGGAATGACCCGGCGCGGGCCTGCAGATCGTTCTCGCCCTCGGCGCCGACCCTTTGGAGATTCTGGGCGATGAAGTCGTCGATCCACCCCACGGCCATCGTCGAGCCGGGCGCAGCGCTCGGCGACGGATGCGTCATCCACGCGGGAGCCATCGTGAGGGCCGGGGCAATCCTGGCCGAGCGGGTGGCGGTCCACCCCTACGCCGTCGTGGGCGGCGATCCCCAGGTCCTGCGCTTCGACCCGGCGACGCCGACCGGCGTCAGGGTGGGCGCGGGCACGATCATCCGCGAGTACGCCACGATCAACCGCTCGACCGATAAAGGGGGGCACACCGTCGTGGGCGCGAACTGCCTCCTGATGGCCTGCTCGCACGTGGCGCACGACGCCGTGGTCGGCGACAACGTCGTGATCGCCAACGCGGTGCTGCTCGCCGGGCACGTGGCCGTGGGCGACCACGCGGTCCTCGGCGGCGGCTCGGCCTACCACCAGTTCACGCGGGTGGGCGAGGGCGCGATCGTCGGGGGCCTCGCGCGCATCACGCAGGACATACCCCCCTTCGTCATGGCGGCCGAACGCGACGAGGTCGCGGGCCTGAACCTGGTCGGCCTGCGGCGCCGGGGCGTTCCGCGCGAGGCGATCAAGGAGATCAAGGAGGCCTTCCGGCTCGTGTATTTCAGCAAGGGGAACATCCGGGACGTCGCGAGGCAGGCGCTCGAGTGCGGGCGCTTCAAATCCGCCGAGGCGGGCCGTTTCCTCGAGTTCATCACAAAGGGAAGCCGCGGCATCGCGCGCGCCAGGCTGGCGGCGGCCGACTCCGAGGCGGGCGGGGAGTGAGCCGCACGGGGGATTCCTTGAGCGAGCGGATCGCCATCACCTGCGGGGATCCGGCCGGGATCGGCCCCGAGATCGTCTCGGCATGGATCATGGCCAACCCCGCCGAGGCGGCGGGGACCGCGGTCATCGGGCCGGCCCGGTGGCTTGCGACGCTACCGGCAGGGCCGCGGGCGATCGCCGTCGGGTTGGAGGACTTTGCGGCCGAGCCGGGGCGGCCGACCGGCGAGGGGTCGCTCGTGGCCTGGGCGGCGCTCGAGCGCGCCGCCGCGCTCTGCCAGTCCGGGGAGTATGCCGGCGTCGTGACGGCCCCCGTCAGCAAGGAGCGGATGGCCGCGATCGGCTGGGAATACCCCGGGCACACCGAGTTCTTTGCCGCGCGCTGGGGCGGGGAGCCGACCATGGCGTTCTGCGGGGGGAGGCTCCGGGTGGCGCTCGTCACTTGGCACATCCCGCTTCGCCTGGTGCCGGCGGCGCTCACGGCCTCGAGCCTCGGGCGGGCGGTCGCCGCCGCCGCCGAACTCGCGCGCGCGGACGGCGTCGCGGCGCCGCGGATCGGGGTCTGCGGGCTCAATCCCCACGCGGGCGAGGGCGGCCTGATCGGCACTGAGGAGCGCGACACGATCGACCCGATCCTGGACGCGCTGCGCCCGGCGCACCCCGGGCTCTCGCGATGCCAGCCGGCGGACACGCTCTTCGGCCGGCAGCTTCGCGGCGAGTTCGACGTTTCCGTCGCCCTGTACCACGACCAGGGCCTGGCGCCGCTCAAGGTCATCGACTTTGAGGACGCGGTGAACGTGACCCTCGGCCTGGGGCACGTGCGGACGAGCCCCGACCACGGCACGGCGTTCGGGATCGCGGGCCGGGGCGTCGCCAGTTCCCGCAGCTTCTCGAACGCCGTCGCGGTCGCACGGCGCTTGATTCGGGCGCGTATTGGGCGATAGTGCGGCACGGATGCCCGAAACGACCACCCTGACGCCGCCCCAAAGCCCGCACGTGCCCCGAGAGGGGGGGGAGGGCCTGGTGCGCCTCACGGAGGCCGCGGGCGGCAAGGTGCGCGCGCTGATCGCGCGCGAGAACCAGGGCGAATTCCTCAGGATCGCCATCACCGGGGGCGGGTGCAACGGCTTGAGCTACAAGCTCAAGTTCGCCCCCGAGCCCGGGCGGGGCGACATCCTGGTGCGGTCGGCCGGGATCGCGGTGATCGTCGACCCGAGGACCGCCCTCTACCTGAAGGGCACGGTGCTCGATTATTCCACCCAGCTGATCGCGGGCGGGTTCAAGTTCAGCAACCCGAACGCGAAGGCGAGCTGCTCCTGCGGCGAAAGCTTCAGCGTTTAGGTGTTGTGTTCGAGGCGTTTTCAGACGAGCTTCCCCGGACTCTACACACCCAGCAGCGTAATCATTGATGGCCTTACCGACTCCCTCGGCCGCCCCTGGCGGCAATCGTCCAAACGGACAATATCAGCGCCGCAACAACGATCCGTTCGCGAGCATACGCCGCAACCACCGAATAAAGGTTCCGCAGGTCCGCGTGATATCGCCGGAGGGCAAGCAGCTCGGCATCCTTGACACGCCCAAGGCGGTCAACCTCGCGCTCGAGGTGGGGCTCGACCTGGTCGAGGTGGCGCCGAACGCGACGCCGGTGCCCGTCTGCCGGATCATGGACTTCGGCAAGTACGTCTACGAGGAGTCGAAGAAGCACTCCCACGCGAAGTCGACGGCGAGCAAGATCAAGGAGATCGAGTTCACGGCGCGCATCGCGCCGAATGACTTCAACACGAAGCTGCGCCATGCCGAGGAGTTCCTCGACCACGGCAACAAGGTGAAGCTCCGGCTCAAGTTCCGCGGCCGGGAGATGGCGCACACGGAGCTCGGCTTCGAGGTGATGAAGAAGGCGGTCGTCGAACTCTCGGGCATGGGCCATCCGGATGCCGACCCGAAGCTCATCGGGCGCAACATCCACGTCATGCTCACGCCCCTGCCGGCGAACAAGCGCAAGG
>CAYQOH010000004.1:0-48195 GCA_964419075.1 uncultured Opitutaceae bacterium
ACATCCGCTCGCTCGCGGTCTTCAACCCGATCCACCACCTCGAGCTGCCGGAGCTGTTCGCGGAATTCATCAGCTCCATGACCGGAAAGTCGCCCTCGACCACGGGAGCCGGCTCGGAGGGCGCGCTGACGAAGGGGCCGTTCAACGCCCTTCCCGCGATCATCGACCTGAACGCCGCCCTCGTGTCGCTCGTGCTGACCGGGCACCAGGCGTTCCTCTCCTGCGCGGGCTACGTCGGGCCCAAGTACCGCGTGAACCATGACATCAGCCTGCTGGTGCCCGAGCTGTGGTGCCGGATGTCCTCCGAGGAGCGGACGCCCAAGTTCCTGCGGGAGCACGGCTACCTCGAGAAGTGCGAGGACTTCGAGCTTGGCGGCAGGAAGGTGCTCGCGAGCCGGCTCGGCTACCGGATCACCGCGAAGTTCGGCCGCGTGTTTCTGGGCAGGCTCTTCACGCACCCGCACTCGATCTTCACGGAGGAGATGCTCCAGCCGGAGAGGCAGGACCCGGAGGGCTTCGCCGACGGCATGGACAACATCTGCGCGACGCACGAGCGCGTGGCGAAGAGCTACTTTGCCGACGGCTCGATCGCGATGGCCTGCCCGCCCCTTACGGCGCTGCTTGAGATCATGGCGCACGGCGCGACGCCCGACGGCTACGAGCTCGACGCGCCGCAGGTCCGCTCGCTCTTCACGCGCGAGCACCTCCTGGCCAGCGGATGGTACACCGAGCGGCTCGAGGCGAAGCAGAAGGGCGACATCGCGCTCTGGGGCCGGCATGTGCGGACGCTCGAGGAGTTCTGCGCGAATCCGGCGAACGCGGGCGTCGTGGAGCGGCTCGGCCTGCAGGCGCGGCTCGCGGCGGCCAGGACCGAGGCGGCGCGGGTCGCCACGAACGAATACCGCTCCCTCCTGTTCGGCACGCTGGGGGTCCAGCCCCTCTAGGCGCAAGGAGAGCCCTTCCAAAATGAAACCGCTGAGAGTGGCCGGCCTGAACTTCGACCACATGCACATGGGCGACCTTCTGCGCATGTGCCACAAGAACCCCGGCGTCGAGATCGTCGGGATCTGCGACGAGCGGCGCGAGCGCATGCGGGCGGCCGCGGCGAGCTTCGACCTGCCCAAGGGGCGGGTCTTCACCGACCCCGACCGCTGCCTCCGGGAGACGGAGCCCGATTTCGTGATCCTCTGCCCGGCGACGGCCCGGCACGCCGACTACGTCGAGAGGGTGGCGCCCTACGGAGTGCACATCCTGGTGGAGAAGCCGTTTGCCGCGTCGCTGCAGGAGGCGGACCGCATGATCGCGGCGGCGCGCAGGTCCGGCCGGCTCCTCGCCATCAACTGGCCGCTTCGGTGGTATCCGTGCCACGTGACGGCGCACCGTCTGGTGCGCGAGGGCCGGATCGGAGCGCTGCAGGAGGTGCACTTCTACGACGGGAACCGGGGCCCGCTCTGGCACCTCGCCGACAAGGTCGAGGTCACGCCGACCGAGGCGATGAAGCGCCGGAGCTGGTTCTACCGCAGGGACAGCGGCGGCGGATCGCTCCTGGACTACCTCGGCTACGGGGCGACGCTCGGCACCTGGTACCACGGCGGGGCGAAGCCGATCGAGGTGACGGCCGTCGCGGACCAGCCCCGCGGGCTCGAGGTGGACGAGCACAGCGTCACGATCGCCCGCTACGCGGCCGGCCTGTCGACCTTCGAGACGAGATGGGGCACCTTCACCGATCCCTGGATCCTGCAGCCGCAGCCCAAGTGCGGCTTCGTGCTCAAGGGGGAGGACGGCACGATAAGCTCCTACGACTACGACCGGACGGTCAGGGTGCAGACGCGCCGCCGGCCGGCGGCGCGGGACGTGCCGGTCGACGCGCTGCGGCCGCCCGTGCGGGACCCGATCTCCTACTTCGCGCACTGCATCCGCGAGGGATGCCCGGTGGAGGGCCCGCTGGCGCCCGACATCGCGCGGATCGGCCAGCAGATCGTCGACAGCGCGATGAAGAGCGCGCGGCTGCGCCGGACGGTGAAGCTTGTGGAGTGACATGACCCAGGACGCGGATCCCGGCGCCGGCTACGGATTGAGCGCAGTCTCGGCGGCGGGGGCGGCCGCCGCGCCGCAGCTCGGCTACCGGCCGCCGAGGCCGGCCACGTACCGGCCGCCAATCGCTCTGATCGGCTGCGGCGGAATTTCCGAATACCATCTCAGAGCCTACCGGCAGATGGGCCTCGACGTGGTGGCGCTGTGCGACCTTGACGGGGGCCGTGCGGAGAAGCGCCGCGCCGAGTTCTTCCCCCATGCGGCGGTGTTCACCGACTACCGGAAGGTCCTGTCGCTCGGAGGCGTCGAGGTGGTCGACGTGGCGCTGCATCCGGCCCCGAGGGTGCGGGTCATCGAGGCGGCCCTTCGTGCTCGCAAGCACGTCCTCAGCCAGAAGCCGTTCGTGCTCGACCTCGGCACCGGGGAGCGGCTCGCGGCGCTCGCTCAGAAGAACGGGCTCAAGCTCGCGGTCAACCAGAACGGCCGGTGGGCGCCGCACTTCAGCTACCTTACGGCAGCCATCCGCGCCGGGCTGATCGGCGAGGTGGCGAGCATCGACTTCACCCTGCAGTGGGACCACACGTGGACGGCCGGCACGCCCTTTGAGGACATGCGCCACCTCCTGCTGATAGACTTCGGGATCCACTGGTTCGACATGGCGGCCCGGCTGATGGGCGACCGCAGGCCGGACCGGGTCTGGGCGTCGGAGGCGCGCACCTCGTTCCAGAGGCTCAAGCCGCCGATGCTCGCGCAGGCGGCCGTGGACTATCCCGGCGCGCAGGTGCGCATCGGCTTCAACGGCCACGTGAAGCTCGGCCAGGAGGACCGCACCGTGATCGCGGGGAGCCTCGGCACGCTGCGCAGCTTTGGGCCGAGCCTCTCGGAGCAGTCGGTCGAGGTGTGCACGTCCCGGGGGCGTGCGACGCCGAAGCTCGAGGGTACCTGGTTCACGAGCGGCTTTGCGGGCGCCATGGGCGAGCTGCTGTGCTCCATCGAGGAGGGTCGCGAGCCCGAGAACTCGGCGTCCGGGAACCTCCGCAGCCTTGAGCTCGCGTTTGCGGCGGCGCGCTCGGCGGGCGACGGCCGCCCCAGGGTTCCCGGCACGGTTCGCAGGATCGCCCTTCACGGATGAGAGGCTTTACGCCATGAAGAACGTAATCTCGTTTATGGGCGCCAACTATGTCGCCCGTGAGGTCCGTTGGCACATGCCCGACGGGTGGATGCAGGGCCAGAACGCCGTCCGCGCCTGGTTCTCTCCGGCCGAGACGTTTCCGGAGCGCTTCGATGCCATGCTGCAGGCGGTTAAAGAGCTCGGCTTCGACGCGTTCGACATCTGGGACGCCCAGCTGCACTGGTCGTGGGCCACGGAAAGGCATCTTGAGGCAGCGCGCGACCTTCTGGGACGACGCGGCCTTGCGGTGCCATCCCTGGCCGGCCACTTCGGCGCGACTGCCGAGGAGCTTCGCTCGGCCTGTCGCGTGGCGCGGGCGGTCGGGGCCTCGATCCTGAGCGGAGGAACCCCGCTCCTGACGGAGGGGCGCTCCGGGCTCGTCTCGGAGATGCGCGCCCAGGGCCTGAAGCTGGCAGTCGAGAACCACGCCGAGAAGACCCCGGAGGAGCTCCTCGGCAGGCTTGGGAGGGGGGACGAGGACGTCGTCGGCGCTGCGGTTGACACCGGCTGGTTCGGGACCCAGGGCTGCGACGCGGCGCGCGCGCTCGAGCGGATCGCGCCCAGGCTGTTCCACGTCCACCTGAAGGACGTGAAGGCGCGGCGGCCCGAGAAGACCGGCTTTCAGCTGATCGACATGGGCCACGAGACCTGCCGGCTGGGCGCGGGGATCGTCCCGGTCGCGGGATGCGTGAACGCCCTCGGGCGGTGCGGGTACGCCGGGCCGATTGCAATCGAGCACGAGCCGGAGGATTTCGACCCGAGCGACGATTGCCGCGCGAGCCTCCTGTATCTGAGGCAGCTTGTGGGGAAACGGCCATGAGGGCGAACCCCGTCGGGGCGGCGTGCCTTAGGAAGCTGCAATTCGGCCGGCTATTGCCCAGAAGACGACGGCTGACCGATGGGCGGCGTGGGCCCGATGCGGGGCTCGACAGCCTGCTTCAAAGCGCTATTTGATTCATTCCTTGCGTCGGGGCGAGGGTCCTTGGACAAGATGGGATTGGGATCGAGGCGCACTCTCGCACTGGCCCTAGTTGTTTTTATGTCCCTGTAGCTCAAGTGGATAGAGCATCGGTTTCCTAAACCGAGTATTCCGGTTCGAGTCCGGGCGGGGATACCATTTAAGCGGCTGTAATTTAGCAGCTTATGTCTCAGAACCGAATTTTACGACCAATAAAAGGCGAATTGCTTCCAATGTATCGTGGTTCATCCGCGTTATACCTGATATCGCCGCCACTTCGGGATCCGAACCGCCCCCAAAAAGAGACGGTGCCGCGCGCCAATCAGCGCAGGGATTACCTTCAAAGGGAAACACTTGATAGGTGGATTGACGTGCGCGGAATCGGCTGCCTGGACATAGCGCTTCCCTTTTTCGTTTTGAGCAAAGGGAGCTACTTCAAGCATCATTTCATAAGCTTGTGAAATGCCTGATGAAATTGGAAAGCGCTGGCGATTTATTGGACCTCTTCCAAACCAGCATCGTCCGAATTTCCGGGAGGCTAGAGCATGTTCGAGTGAGTTAGTCTTATATTGGGCATGATGAAAGAAGCCCTGACCATGATCGGCTTGGAAGCGGGCAACGCTGCGCGCGACGGCCGGCTGGAGGTTTTCAAGGGTGCGGGCCGCTTCGGGGCGCAGGCGGATCTTTAGTTTGGCGAAGGCCATCTCGATGGGGTTGAGGTCCGGGCTGTAGGGAGGCAGGAAGCGCACGGTCGCGCCGCATGCGGTGATCAACCGGGTCACTACCGGGGTTTTGTGTATGCAGAGGTTGTCCATGATGACCTCGTCGCCTTCATGGAGGTCTGGACAGAGCACCTGACCTACGTAAGCCGCAAAGACCTCCATGTTGGCGGACCCCTCGATCAGGAACGGGGCGTCGATGCGGTCCAGGCGCAGGCCTGCAATTAAGGTCGAGGTCGCCCAATGGCCATGAGGCACAGCCCCGACGCAGCGCTGGCCCCGGCGGCTCCAGCCGTACAGGCGGGCCATCTTGGTGTTGAGCGCCGTCTCGTCGATGAAGACCAGGCGCCGGGGATCCCACTGCGGCTGTTCGCGGCGCCAGAACTGGCGGGCGGCCGCCACATCAGGCCGGTCCTGCTCGGCGGCGCGCGTCGTTTTTTTTAGAGCTGAGCCCAAGGCGCCGCAATTGGTGCCAGAGGGCGTTGACCCCAATTGATATGCCCAGCTCCGTTTGGCAACGCTCCTTTAGCTCGACCAGGCTGATGTCCGACTTGCGGCTGATCCACCGGTCAATCGTGCGGCCGTACGGTGCCAGCCTCGAGCGCCGGTAGCCCCCAATCTGCTTGGGCTGAACATCCCCGCTGCGCTCGAACTGCACGCACAAGCGCGCCACGGTGCGCCGACTAACTCGAAAACGCGCGCTCACCTCGACCGAACCGGCTCCCGCCTGCCGCGCCTCGATGATCCGCCGCCGCAAATCCTCGCCCAAGGGTCTCATGGGTATGCCTCCATGGACACCCCTTGTAGCACAATCAATGGAATGTGACTATATAAATCGAAAACGCTCTAGTATTAGACAAGAGTGCGGAGACGACAGATGTTAATCAAAGTCACCAACGGACAATGCCGCTGATACATATACTACATGAATCGACGTATTATATATGATGGAAGATTCTTAATTGGATTCCGAAGCATCGTTTCATTGCCTGCGTCATTCCAATTTGACTGTTTCCATCCAGACGCACCTTTCTGCCAGGGATCATGAAGATGGAGAACAGAAACCCCAAGCGGCATGCAGCTGCCGGCGCCAAAGGGCGGGTAAGCATAACCAAACTTAGCAGTACCCGCAAGACGAGGCAAAATCGAAGGTCCGCGGCGCAAAAGCTCCGGGAACACAAATGGTTCCGCACTCTCATCGACCATTTCTTCGGTGCGATCGAGATCATCGACCCCGAAACGGGATGCTTTTGGGAAGCCAATGAAACAGCCTGTCGAGATCTTGGCTACAGTCGTGAGGAACTGCTCGCGCTGACCGTTTACGATGTGAATCCCAACGTTGATCGGGCGGAGTTCGCGCGGTTCATAAAGGTGCTGAGGGGGACGGGCATTTGCACCATGGAAGGCTTTCATCGTCGAAAAGACGGCTCCACCTTCCCGGTTAATGCGAAACTCAGACTTGTCGCAATGGACCGGGAATTCATCGTTGCCATCACCCACGACGACACCGAGAGCCAGCAGGCGCGGCGGGAGTTATTGGAATCGCGCAAGATGCTGATGCGTGTGGTCGACAACATCCCGCAATACGTATTTTGGAAAGACCTGAACCTGAATTACCTCGGCGCAAATAGCATTTTTGTCCGGTCCGCTGGCCTAAGGGAATCAGCGGACATCATCGGCAAGAGCGACTTTGACATGCCTTGGAAGGAATCGGCCAAGTCCTATCAGGCTGACGACCGGGCGGTAATCGAGACTGGGATCCCCAAGCTGAACTACGAAGAGACGCAAGTGCGGCCCGATGGAAGCGTCAGGTGCCTCCGGACCAGCAAGCTCCCGCTGATCGACGATGCCGGGAAGACCATCGGCATGCTGGGCATCTATGAGGACATCACCGGTCGGAAGAAGCTGGAAAAGGATGTGCGGAATTCAGCTCAGTTTAGCCAGCAGGTCATCGACTGCGCCAGGGACGGGATTGTCGTCTATGGTCTGGACCTGACGTACCGCTACTGGAACCGTTTCATGGAGGAATTGACCGGTTGGATGGCCAGCGAGGTGCTGGGGAAGCACCCGCTGGAGCTCTTTCCGTTTCTGCGCCAGAGCGAAATCCCGTCGTCACTGGACAAGGCGCTTAAAGGGGAAACCAACAAGTCCAAGGATTTTCTTTTTTATTACCCGCGTACCGGGAAGTCTGTATGGGTCTCGCATTCGACTGGCCCGCTGCGCGACGCTGCCGGCGAGATCATCGGAGCCATCTCGACCGTGCGCGATGTCACCCAATATAAAAGGGCGGAGGACGCCCTGCGACAAAGCGAGGAGAACCTGGCGAACGCCCAGCGCATCGTCCACTTGGGAAGCTGGGAATGGGACATCCTAGAGGACAAATTGCACTGGTCGGACGAGGCCTGTCGCATCGTCGGGCTACCCGGACATGCATCTAAAATCTCTTACGATGTGTTTCGCAAGATTGTTCACCCTTCCGACCGGGCCGCTGTCGATAAGGCCCTTCAGGAATGCCTGGCGGGGAAGGGACCATACGACATCGTGCATCGGATTGTCCGGCCAGACGGCTCCGAGCGGGTTGTGCATGAACTGGGGGAGGTAATCTGCGACGCGACAGAAAAGGCGATCCAGATGGTGGGAACCACCCTCGACATCACCGAACGCAAGAAAATGGAGATGGAGTTTCTCCAGGCCCAGAAGATGGAGGCCATCGGCCAGCTTGCAGCCGGCATCGCGCATGATTTCAACAACGTGCTCGCGCCGATCGTCATGGCCGGGTCTCTGCTCCGGGCAAAAATCACCGATCCACGGAGCCTGCACATACTCGATATTGTGGAAAAGTCGTCAACGCGCGGCGCGGCCCTTGTCCGCCAGATGCTTTCCTTTGCGCGCGGGAATCTCGGCGAAAAAATGCTCGTGCAGATCGGCCACATACTGCGCGAGGTGATCGACCTCGCCGAATCCACCTTCCCGAAGTCCATCCGGATCGAATCGCGGCTGCTGAGCGAACTCTGGCCTGTGATGTGCGACCCGTCGCAGATCCATCAGATCTTCCTGAACCTCTGCATTAATGCACGCGACGCGATGCCGGAGGGTGGCGAACTGACGATCGCCACGGCGAATCTCACACTCGATGCCACCGAGGCCGCAAAGATCCCCGATGGACGCCCCGGCAGGTTCACCAAGATTGAGGTTCGCGACACCGGCACGGGAATACCGCCAGAACTGCTCGAGAAGATATGGGAGCCGTTCTTCACCACGAAGGGTGCCGGCAAGGGCACCGGCCTTGGACTTTCCACGGTCCGAAGCATCCTGGCCGGTCACAAGGGCTTCGCGACCATTGCGAGCTCCACCAAGATCGGGAGCGACCGGGGCACGCTTTTCACGATCTACCTGCCGGCGGTCGTCGAGGGCACGGTAAGTGGCGATCGCCCCACAAGCGACCACCCGTTCCATCGCGGAGCGGGCGAGCTGATCATGTTGGTTGATGATGAGGAGTCCGTGTGCGATATGGGCGCCAGAATCCTCACCCGTCACGGCTATCGGACGATCACGGCGACTGACGGGGCGAATGCAATCGCAGTGTTCACTCCTCGCGCTTCAGAGTTGCGCCTCGTCCTCACCGACCTGCAGATGCCCAATCTGGATGGTTCGGCGCTGGCTGATGCGCTCCACATCCTGAACCCGGCGCTTCCTGTCATTGCCATGAGCGGCGCCACAACCGAGAGCGACAGGGTCCGAGAGAGGTTTGGGACGTCGTATCTGTCCAAACCTTTCGAAGCGAATGCCCTGTTGTCGATCGTGCGCCGCACTCTCGACGAGGCGGCAGCGTCTGAAAATCCGGCCAAGACGTGACCCCCAATGGCCTCCTTTCCGGTCATGGGCGACCCCGGAAGGCTGCGCGAGCTTATGGCCGTGGCGATGGGCGCGGCCGGTCGCCGTGTGCCGGCCCAACTGCCAGCGCGACAGGCGAAGGCGCGGGATCCGGGGGTTGCCCGCATGCGTCTTCCCTAATTCCTGGCGCGACTTCTGGAGTTAACTCGGCCAGGACTTGCTTGCGGACCTCGTCGCGCAGGTAATCCAGGATCTCCACCTGCTTGAGGCCCCGGCGCTCCATCTCGGTCCGGATCCACGCGACCATGAGGTGGGTCTGCGAGACAGGCATACTCCTCGTGGAAAGCGCCAATGTGTTTCCGCAAAGGCAGTTAGCCATCGCCAATCCACCTATCGGGCGCGGCGCCTTGTCAGCGCCCAATTCCATATCGTAGTTCAAACTCGGCCAGAGGCGCTGGCTGGCAACGATGTAGTCCCGGAGCGTTTCAAAGCGGCGGCCGCAGTTGGGGCAGACCTTAGGGAAGAGCCCCTCATAGAACGCCCGAAACATTCGAATGATCTCTGCTTCGGTCATGACGGGAATGCGCTACCTGTCCGCTGCAGTGCAGACCCACATTTCTCTACGAGGCGCGCCGGTTGTTTCTTCCTTCAAAGACGGTGCAATTTTATGCCGGCCCAGGAGAATTCTCTATGGGGTATAACCTTACCCTGCTTGACGAGCGCGAAGCGCGCTGAAACGGGTTCTACCGGGTACCCTGAGGAATACAGCAAGAATACCCTTTGCTTTCTTGCCTGCCGAACTGCGTCAGCGATTGGTCAGTGAAACGATTCAAGTCTTAAGACGAAGACGATGCCACCAGGATACTTGGCAGTTCCGCAGCAATAGCTGCCATGGTTCACGCCAGTTGAGGTCGAGCCTCTTGTGACAAGTGGCTTCTCGGGAGGTAAAGAGGGTGCATGAGAACGGTTGAGCTGTCAGGCAAAGAACTGTCCGCCCCCGTACCCAAAAGAACCCCATAAGAAACACTTGGTGCTCTAGCTCCGACCTCACCACGAGAGGTGTAATCCACCGTGGCCAACGCGAGGCGAGCCAACATAGAAAACGCCATTGGCGCTGCGGCTTGTATCGATGCGGTCGTTAGCAAGATCATCGACTGCAAGGGATAGCTCCGCATGTTTCGCGAGCGAATAGTTTAGTAGCTATTGGAAACAGAGGAATCAGGTTAGAGCGCCGATTGAAGCTGGCGAATCAGCGGAACAACTGGCCGCTAAGCGCACTATTTCAATTTAAGCTCCGATTCGGGTAGCGGCTATCCGACATTCGACTGTCCTAATAGTTCAAACCCCATGAGCAACTTCGTGCGTGGCGCACTTCTTCTATTTATCGGGCTGGCACTCGATCCCGTAGCATTGCGGGCACAGACCTACTGGCGGAACGAAACCACCGCGGCGATTTCGGAAGACATAGAGGCCGTCACTTTTGCCAATGGGACTTTTGAGG
This sequence comes from uncultured Opitutaceae bacterium, assembly GCA_964419075.1. Classification (GTDB taxonomy): domain Bacteria; phylum Verrucomicrobiota; class Verrucomicrobiia; order Opitutales; family Opitutaceae; genus Palsa-1447. Next base: position 10,218 of record CAYQOH010000004.1, read on the forward strand.
CCACTACCGCGCAAGGAAACATCCTGAGCTCGTTAGACGGTGTAGCATGGAGCAGCCAAACTGTCAGCGCGGGTACCTTGCTCACTTCCATCGCCTACGGTGGCGGCTCGTGGGTAGTCGCAGGAGCAAATGGTATGATCCTAGTATCCGCTGATCTGAAGACCTGGGTAAAGGCCAATTCGGGTACAACCAATAAGTTGAACGCAGTTGTTTTCGAGCCAACTGTGATAAGCAATTCTCGATTCTTCGCGGTGGGGGATAATGGGACGATTCTTAGTTCATCCGACGCGAAGACTTGGGTGACGATTCCATCTGGCGTCACCAACTCGCTAACGGGTATTACGCCTTTTTTCCGAGACGTCGTGGTGTGTGGGCAGGGCGGCATTGTTCTCAACAACATAGCGGTCGGAGTAACACCGATGGTTATTGAGACGGGGGCCTCCAGTGGCCTAAATGCGATGGTTTTCGGGTCAACAGACGCCGATCTCTCGGCAACAAGTTACGTCGCCGTTGGCGGCAGCGGGCTCATTATTCATTGCCCTCTTACAGTGTCTGGAATGGTTGCTGTACCTCCGAAGAACTGGGTGACCGCCGCAGCTCCGAGCAGCGCAAACTTGTGGAGTATCACTTTTGGCAACGCTTCGTTCGTGGCAACAGGGGACAATGGCACAATCCTTGTATCTTCGGACGGCATTGATTGGACCCAACAGTTTCCAGGGAGCAGCTATCAGAACATGAGCACTGCGGCTTTGTTGGCAGCGGCTTTCTCGCCCTCACTTCAACGTTTCGTGATTGTGGGCAAGGGTGGCGCGATACTCATTTCCGATGCACCGCAGTCGGTCCTTGCGAATGTATCAACGCGAGGGAGCGTCAGCAGTATGCAAACCCTCATAGGTGGATTTGTCGTCGAAGGGAATGGGCCTCGAACAGTATTAGTGAGGGCCGATGGGCCTTCACTCGGTGCGTTTGGGGTATCGGTTCCCTTGGCGGATCCAGTTCTGACGGTCTATGATAGCCATCAGAACGTGGTGTTCCAGAATGCCGGTTGGTCGAGCCAAACGGAATCCGCCTCGGTGTCGGTTGCAGCCTTAGCAGTGGGAGCTTTTGCGCTGCCGATTGGCAGCAAAGATTCTGCAATGTTGCTCACTCTTCGGCCTGGTGCTTACACCGCGGTTATCACCTCTGCGGGTGGGAATTCGGGCACGGCTCTTTTCGAGGCTTACGTCTATTAGAGCGGAAAGGGGGATCAGACGGCGGCATTCAAGGGTATTTGAATGCCAGCCGATGAAACGGCATGCCGGTCGTAATCCTCAATTGGCGGCGGTGTAACTTGCGCATTCTTCGAGTAGGCCCGGTGAACGGCTTTGCTGTTAGTGAAGACATCCACGGCGCACCGAATTCGGAGTAACGGTGCGCCAGAACCGGCTCCTTCTGAGAAAGGGAAACCCCGACTCGGCCCGGGCGGGCTTCCCCTATCATGGCAAACGGGAAGGCGGAGTGTATCGAAAGCCACCGGTTTTGAGACGGCCACCGTCTCCTGAGCAGGTGCGAGGAAGGTTGCCCAAAGGTTGCCACAGAATGTGTCTTGGCGCGACAGCAAGGTTGAATGACGATTGCATTCGACCTATGGCCCAGGACAACGCCGCATCCCTCACATCGCCTCGCGATACAGGCGAACGATCTCGTCGGCAGTGGGTACAAGTGGATTGTTCGCGGGGCTCCCTGACAGCAGGGCGTCCGTCGCCATCCTTCCGACGCTCTCCTCGAAAAGCTTGGCCGTGACGCCGCGACAGGCCGACAGGCGCGGGATTTCGAGGTCGCGGTTCAGGGCCTCTAGCCACGAGATGAGCGCGCCGCCTGCCTCCTCATCCGGGGTGGATGCATCTGCACATCCGATTGTTCGCGCGACCGTCGCGTACCGGACGGGCGCAGACCTGACGGAGTAGCGCGTCACGGTGGGCAGCAGCACGGCGTTGGACAAGCCGTGCGGCAGGTGAAAGACAGCCCCGATGGGCCTGCTCATGCCGTGCACCAGGCAAACACTACTGTTTGAGAACGCCATGCCACCCAGGGTGGCCGCCAGCATCATTCCCTCGCGCGCAACAAGATCCAACGGATTCTTCCAGGCGGCGCGAAGATTGCGAGCGGCTAGCCCGATGCATTGCAGGGCGAGGGGATCGGAGAGCGGGTTGGACCGCCGCGACACGAAGGCCTCGATTCCGTGGGTCAGTGTGTCCACCCCAACCGCGGCCGTAAGGCGTGGCGGCATTGAAAGACTAAGCTCGTAATCCACCACAGCGGCTCGCGGCAGAAGGGGGGCGCTCAGCATCATCATCTTCACGTTTCGAACGGTATCCGTGATGACGGCCACCTTTGTGGCTTCGCTACCGGTGCCTGCGGTTGTCGGCACGGCGATCAGAGGCACACCTGGGTGCCGAATCTTGTGCAGTCCCATGAACTCGGAAAGTGGCGCCGGGTTCGCGCGGCGAATCGAGACGACCTTTGCCACGTCAATCGGCGACCCTCCGCCAAGCGCCACGACCAAATCGGCGCCCATCGAATCCAATGCGGCTACGCCCGCGACCACGTTTCGGTCCGATGGGTCCGCTTGTACTTGGTCAAACACCTCGGCGTGCAGGCCGGCCACCCTAAGCGACTGGATCACGTTTGCCGCGACACCGAGGCCAACCACTCCAGGGTCGGTCACGAGCAACACCCGCGACCCACCCAATTCGCGAACGAGTTCGGGGAGGCGCCGACGCGACCCACCTCCATGCAGAAGGGTTGCGGGTGCGTCAAATCGGTATGGGACCGGCTCGGTGTTCGTAGGCACGATAGGAATCAAGGGCGTGGATTTCGGACCCTACGGCATTCAAAAGAGCCCATCCCTCTCCTCATAATGGGTGGGTTTGTTGTGGACTGGAAGCCGGCGATCTAGCCAGTTGGCGTTCCATCGGACCATTGTCTCAAGGTTGACCAATGGGTCGCCAAAAAGCTGCTGGGCTTCGGAGCAGTCGTTGTGCCAGGCGGTTGGCTGTTCGGTGCCGAGAAAGACCGGCTCCCGACCGAACAACTCGCCGAATTGAAGCGCAACCTTCCGGATATTCGTGGTTAGGGGCGCGCCGATATTGATGGCGGCGGCAGGCAATCGGCCGTGAAGAAGACAGCGCAAGATGTGGGTTATCGCGTCGCCCTGCCAGATGCAATTGGCCACGCCGGTGCGGATGTCGATGGGCTTGTTAGTGTACACCCGCACCGCGACGTCGTGAAGAACGCCGTAACGGCAGTCGATCGCGTAGTTCAGCCGGGCGAGCCGGCCCGGACTTCCGGTCTTTTCGGAGAAGTATTGGAATACGCGTTCACGTGCGACGCAGGAGTTGGCATATTCGCCCAGCGGGGTTAGCGGACTGCTGTCGGGTTTTGAGCCGGATCCTGAGACGTTGGAAAACGGGTAGACGCAGAGCGTCGAGAAGGCGACGAAGTGCGTGTCCTTGAAACGCTCCCCGACATATGCCGGGACCACCGCATTCATCGCCCAGGTGGCCGGCTCATCGCCTGCCGTGCCAAACTTCCTTCCCGCCATGAAGATCACATTCCGCGCCTGCGGCAACCGAGCCACGGCCTCTCGGTCAAGAAGATCGCAGGGCACCGTTTCAACTCCGACCGCCTCCATCCTTCGCTTCACATTGGCATCGGAGAACCGGGCAACGCCAATCACCCGCTTTCGAGGAGCGGCACGCTTTGCCATCATTGCCAGCGTGGGGCCTACCTTCCCCGCGACGCCCATTACAAGGATGTCGCCCTCGAGGCGCGCAAAGTCGTCCACCAAGGCCTGGGACGGGGTGGATAGCAGCTCCTCCAAATGGGCTTCGTCGCGGAATGATGCGGGCAGCGGCTGGTCGTCGAGGACAGTTATCTTCGTCATGGTAGGCTGAAATTCAGTCGGCAAGCCAGCGGGCCAGGTTAGCCCGGACAAAGTCGTCGTCCTGGAGATGGGGATATGCCGCGCACACGCGGTCAATTTCCGCGGATTGTTCGGACGACAGCACCTCGCTGGCCTTTAGCGTCCAGTTGCCCTCAAGGAGGCCCTGGCGGCGCAATATCTCGTTTACGCCCGGGATGCTTCCGGCGAAGTCGTGCGTGGGATCAAATATCGCCCCATTTGCATCGGTAATTTGCGCGGCTAGCGTCAGCAACTCCGGCGTGACCGATTCCTCCCCTTCGGCGATGCGCAGCAAACGTTCATGCAACTCAACCGCGCGGCGCGTCCAGCATGCCCATTGACCCAGCAATCCGCCCCGAATGCGAACGGTTCGGGCCGACTCCGAAGATCCGAAGCGATAGGGTGTGATGAAGTCGACGACAATGCTGTCATCATTGCCCGTGTAGAGCGTGATGTCGTCCTGCCGTCCGGATTCTGCGACGGCACGCGCCACATCCAGGGTGCCGTAGCGATCAAACGGTGCGATCTTTATGCCAATGAGATTGTCAATCTCCGCCGCCGCGCGCCAAAAGGAATACGGCAGCCGTATGCCTCCTACGCCGGTAAGCAGGTAGAATCCGAACATTGGCACGACGCCCGACAGTTCGCGCATATGCCGCACCATCTCCTGCTCCGTGGCCCCGCGAAATGCCGCCATAGAGGCGATGCCGCAGTGATAGCCGAGGCTGCGCGCGACATCCGCCTGCTTCATCGCGCTCTCTGTGCGGCCGTCAAAGCCCGCTATCTTGACAATCGGCCGGCCCGCCTTTGCGACATACCGGTCGATCTCTTCTGAGCACACCCGCAGTACCGGCTCAAAGAGGCCGATTCCCGGAGCACGTATCTCGAATTGAGTGAAGTGCATGCCCACGGCGATACCGCCGACGCCGGCTTCGAGATAATACCGCATCAGCGCGCGCTGGCGGCGCTCGTCGAATTTTCGGCTCGAATTGAGCGCAAGCGGCGTGGCAGGAATCACCGTGCCGCGTCGAATCAAGCTGCGAACGTCTCGTGGCAGGTCGCTGTATTTCATAGGCAGCTCAGTAAGAGAGGCCCAGACGGCAGTGCACCCACCGGCCGCTCAGCGGGGCATCCGCTGCCTCAGGTTCTCCTGTGTGGAACTTCTTATCTGCGAGCATAGGAGGCATTATGTCCACGGAGGGGGGGTGGGGTTGCAGAATGCGGCGAAGCCGGGTTTCTCTTTTGGCAAGGACGCTGCGTGGCCGGCCCATTTCTGGTCTAGCCTGACCAAATCTGGCGACAACCTTTTTGGAGGTGCCGAGATTGTGCTGATCTTATCCCACCGCCGGGGGGCGCTGCCTAGACCTGTTCCGGTATAATGTACGGAGGACGCTGGGCCTCTTTGAGCAGGTAGCGTGCGCGTTCCATCGCAGCATCAGACCCGCCCTCAACGCTCGTGAATCCGTCCGTCTTCGGATCGAGGGTCAACCAAGACCCCAAAGTAAGTTCTTGCTTGTCCGCGTCGATGCCGTTTGAGGCGAGATGCTTCAGCATGCTGTCGAATGCCTCAAGCGCCGGAGCATTCCCGTCGAGCGACGCGCGGATTCGGCTCGGACTGGCGGCCTGGCCCGTCCGATACGAGATGTTTGCAAAGAGGCAGATCGTCGTCGACGCGAACCCGACGTCGATCGGCGCCGCAAGGTCCTGGGCGCGGCGGCTGTGCACCGCGGAGATGAAGTTTGCCATGTGCCCCATTCCGCCGTCGCCCGTGATCTTCCTGATGACCTTGTTCTGGTTGTCGTAGACGGTGCCGCCCGTGGCGCCGGCATAGTAGCCCCCCTCGCACTGGACGCAGACTCCCATGCGAAGTCCACGGTACGAATCCTGGTACTTTACGCCCGGCTTGGCCGGAAGGCCCCGGTGCTCGAAGGTCAGCCTGGGCGCATCCGGATAGTCAAAGACAGAGACAAGGGTGTTCGGAGTCTCGCCGGTATCGGTGTTAACGTACCGCCCGCCGACACAGAGGACTCGCCGGGGTGGCGCGTCGTAATTCCCGAACCGGCGGGCAATGTCGAGCACGTGGACGCCGAAGTTCGCCATGTCACCCGTTCCGGCTCCCCACATGAAACGCCAGTCGTAGTGAAGTTGGTTGCGTTCCAGAGGCGCCATTGCCATCGGACCGCAATACATGTCGTAGTCGAGCCAATCCGGGTACCAGGGCATCCGCCGTCCGGTGCTCTCGCGAAGACCGTGATAGAGCGTGCGTATCGACTGCACCTTACCCAGGTGCCCCTCCTTGATATATTGAACGATTTCCGCGACGCCCGGATCGGACCTGTACTGAGTTCCCGTCTGCATGATGACGCCGTATTTGGCCGCCGCCTCCACGATCTTCCTCGATTCCCACACGGTCCGACCTATCGGCTTCTCGATGTAGACATCCTTTCGGGCCTGGCACGCCCAGACCGCGAGCAATCCGTGCCAATGGTCGCCGACCGCGATCAGAACGGCATCAATGTCCGGGCGGTCGAGTATCCGACGCGCGTCGGTCGTGGCAAAAACCTCAATATTCTGCGCCTTGAGAAGGGCCACCTCGCGGGCAAGGATCCTCGGGTCGACGTCGCACAGGGCGACGACACGCGCGCCCGGTGTCTTGACAAGCTGCTTGACGTGGTCGGCGCCCTTGTTGTTGAGCCCGATGACCGCAATGCGTACGTCGCCGTTGGCGCCCGTGGGCTGCGCCCAGGCTGGCGCAGTCACGGCGCGGCCGATCAGGCCGGATCCGATGACGGCGGCCGTGTTGCGCAGAAACGCGCGGCGGCTTAGCGCGTTCGAGAGGGATGGGGCAGGTTGATCACTCATGGGGATTTTATGTTAGATGACCTGGGCTGTAAGGTTCGCCGTGATGTCGTGACCGGATTCACGGCTCAGCGCCGCCTTCCGTGTCGGTCCGGACGGGTTAATGCTTATACACCTTTCGCTGGTTGTCCATCGCTGGCAAAGGGAGGGCCCGGCCGCCGGTCACCGCGAGGCGACTGCCGCGGGGAATCCCGTAAGGTCGCGGAATCGGACCACGGCGCGGGCGGCCGGATTGCCGACGACACCCGTGGCCGAGTGGTGGTTGGCCGAGACGAAGAGGCCGACCAGGGGCTCCCCGCCGAGGTCGAGGGCGACCTCGCCCATCCTGTGCCATGCGGCGTCATTCTCCTTCGTGTAGCTCGTGTAGGTGTTGCCCGTGCGGACCAGGCGCAGCCAGACGTGGGGAAACGGCCTCCCATGCCTCAGGTTGTGCGTCTGGTAGCCCGTCGCGTTGTAGGAGAAGGTCTCGTTGCCGTACCCGTTGTCGCCATAATGCGCGGGCGTCGCATCGTAGAGGAATCCGGCGTACTTCGTGCGCCGCATGAAGGTGTACTGGTCGGCCTCGCCCGCGTATTCGTTGGAGCTGACCGACTGGCCGAGCATGAGGTCGCAGGGATGCAGGCTTCTGCGGACCATGAGCCCGGCCTCGGTGAACGCCTTCTCGTCGTTGTGGATGTCCTCGATCCGGACCGAGATGTCGAAGTCGCCCTTGATCCGCGCGAATGCGAAACGCCCCTCGTCGGAACCCTGGTGCAGGCCGAACATGAGCCCGTAGCCTTCGAGGTCGTAGTCCCGGCCCGGGGCCACGATGGTGGTGCGCCCGGGCTTCAGCAGGCCGAGGGCGGCCACGTCGACCGATTCCAGCTCGGCGCGGGCGCAAGGCGGGAACAGTGCGCCAAAGATGGCCAAAATGCGGAGGAGGAAGCGGGGCACGGGGTGCGCGGGAGGGGTTTCGCGGGGACTCAGAACTCGTCGTAGGCGATGTGGTTCGGGGGCACACCCAGGTCGGCGAGCATCCGGTTAGCCGCCTTGATGAGGAGGGGCGGCCCGCAGAGGTAGTACTCGACGGCCTTGGGGTTCGCGTGGTGGCGCAGGTGGTTCTCGAGCGCGACGTCGTGGATGAAGCCCCTGTGCCCCGTCCAGTCGTCCTCGGGCAGCGGGGAGGACAGGGCGAGGTGGAACGTGAAGTTTCGGTGCTTCCGTGCGAGCTCCTCGAAGTAGGTGTCGTAAAAGATCTCCTGGCGGGAGCGGGCGCCGTACCAGAAGCTGATCCTGCGGGCGGTCCCCTCGGTCTCGAGGAGGTGCGAGAGGTGCGCGCGGAGCGGGGCCATGCCGGCGCCCCCGCCGATGTAGACCATCTCGCGCTGGGTGGGCTTGATGTGAAAGTCCCCGAAGGGCCCGATCGCGGTGACGACGTCGCCGGGCCTCAGGTTGAAGAAGTAGCTCGAGCCGGCGCCCGGCGGGCATTCCTGGCCGGGCGGCGGGGTGGCGATCCGGACATTCAGCCGCAGCGTGCGCCCCTCTTGGCGGTTGCAGGCGAGGGAATAGTTGTTGCGCCGCCCTTCCTGCGCATTGCGGGCGACCAGGTCGAAGACGTGCTGGTTCTCCCAGATGGACATGAAGGGCGCGGGGATGTCGAAGTCCCGGAAGGGGATCGCCCCGTAGGCCGGGATGTCGAACTGGAGGTAGTCCCCCGGCGTGAATTCGATCGGTTGGGCGGAATCGAGCGGCTCGAGGACGAGCTCCTTGATGAAGGTGGCGACGCTCCGGTTGCTGACGACCCGCAGGCGGTAGGTCTTCTGGTCCCGGGCGCCGGCGCCGCCGACGCGCGCCAGGTTCAGGCGCAGGCGGCCGCCGCGCTCCTCCAGCGGATAGGTGGCGAGGCCGCGGCAGGCCGGCGCCCGCGCGGGCGAGCCGTCGCTCAGGTTGAAGCGCCCGTTGTGCTTCGCGCATTCGATCGTCCCGCCGACCACGAGGCCGTCGGCCAGGTGGGTGTTGCCGTGCGTGCACACGCCGTCCGTCGCGTAGAGGCGCCCCCCGGCGTCCCGGTAGAGGGCGAACGTCCTCTTGCCGTGGTCGAAGCGCAGGACGTCGGACAGGCCGAGGTCGGCCGCGGCGCACACCTCGACCCAGCCGTCGGCGTCGGGCCTGGCGTTGGACATAGGCAGGCCCTCGTCCGTCCTGGCCTTGGGCTCGGGAAGCTTCCGCTTCACGTGGTACGCGTAGTCCGTCATCTGGCGGTGCACCGCCGGGATGATCTCCCTCCACGCGGCGTAGATGCTGGGATAGGGCGGGGGCGTGTCGTCCTTGACGGCGGCGTGCAGCCGCGGAAGCGCGTGGTAGGGGACGAGCGGGAACATGTGGTGCTCCACATGGTAGTTCATGTTCCAGTAGAGGTACCGGTTGACCGGGTTCATGTAGACCGTCCGGCAGTTGAGCCGGTGGTCGAGGACGTTCTCGGCGAGCCCGGCATGCTGCGTGCCGGCGTAGAGGTACAGGAGCCAGGTGCCGAAGAGGTTCGGCAGGCAGATGAAGAGGAAGGGCAGCGGGTTGTGAAGGTAGAACGAGAGGCCGATGGACGCGGCATAGATCAGCACGTAGATCCGCGCCCGCAGGAAGACCTTCCCGAACTCCGTCTGAGGGATGTAGGTCTTCTCGTCGGCGCGCATCCGCCCGAAGACGTGCAGGAAGAGGCGCTGGGGATAGTCCGGGTGCAGGCAGAAGAGGCTCAGGAGGAACCCCTTTATGTTGGGAGGACGGGGAGCCAGGATCTCGGGGTCTCGGCCGATGATGGTCGTGTCGCTGTGATGGCGGGTGTGGCTCCAGCGCCACACCGTGGCCTCCCGCTTCACCATGAACGAGGCAACCTCGTAGAGGGCGTTGTTCATCCAGTCCGTCCTGAACGCGGTGCCGTGGCCGGACTCGTGCCAGCGCGAGTCGGAGGTCGCCGCGTAGAGCGCGCAGTACACGAGGTAGGGGAGGACGGCGACCCACGAGCCCCAGAGGGCGTAGGTCGCGTAGGCGCTCCCGAGGAGGAGGGCCACCCAGAGGAGCGTGTCCCGGATCGCGGGGCCGTTGCGCCGCTCAAGGAGCGAGCGCATGGTCTCGCGCGGCACCGGGCACTGGTACCAGTCCGCCTCCGCGAGGCCCTTCTCCACCGCGAGGGTGGCGTTCACACCGGTCAGGCTGTAGTCGAGCTGGGTGGGAGGAGGGGACGCGAGGTTCGTGTCGTGGCTCATGCGGGAAGGGGGGGGTCCGGAGGCGGAGGAGGCCTTGTGCCCGAGGGGGCTATGGGCCGACCTCGAGGAAGCCGAGGCTGTGCAGCCAGTTGGTGCAGAGCTTGGGCCAGATGGCGGGAAGCTTCCCGTTCTGGATGACCCCGAAATCGTGCTCGCCGCTCGCGAAGATGTGCACCTCGACCGGGATCCCCGCCCGCTTCAGGGCGAGGTAGAAGACCGCGCTGTTGTCGGCCAGCGCCGTCGAGTCATCCGTCGCGTGGATGAGGAGGACCGGCGGGGTGTCCTTCGGGATGCGGATTGCGGGGGAGGGCTCGTCGACGCTCTTCCCGTACCGGGCGCCCGTCAGCCAGTCCGGATAGCAGGCGACGGCAAAGTCCGGCCGGCAGCTGACATCGTCGACGCCGTCGACCGGCGCATAGGTCCGCTTGTGGAAGTTCGTGGCCGTCGCGATCGTGAGGTGGGCGCCCATCGAGAAGCCCACCATGCCGATGCGGTTCGGGTTTAGGCCCCACTGCTGCGCGCGGCTGCGGACAAGGCTCATGGCGCGCTGGGCGTCCATCTGGGGCCCGAGCGGAAGGGCCTCCTCGGGGACGTTGGGGGGCCGGGGGACGCGGTACTTGAGGATGATCCCCGTCATTCCGTTGGCGGTCAGCCACGCGGCGACCTGTTCCCCCTCCTTGTCCCAGAAGAGGTTCCAGTAGCCGCCCCCCGGGCAGATCACCATGGCCGTCCCGACATTGTTCCCTTCGGGGGGCTGGTAGACCGTGATCGTGGGATGGGTGACGTTCGTGATCAGGATGTTGCTTCCGTACTTCGTGTCGTCGGACAGGAAGGTCTTCTCGGCGCCCCGCGTGGGAAGGTCGCCCGGCGGCGTCCCCGGCCAGAGGTCCAAGGTGACCGGGGGGACCGCCCATGCGGCCCCCGCGGGGAGCAGCGCTGCGATGAGGAGCACGATCAGGGGTCGCTTGTTTGTCATGGGAGGATCAGGGTGCCAAGGGCCCGCGGCGAAAGGCAACGGCCGGGCGCCGATTGGGAGGGGGATAGTCGCGCATGGCCCATCTGGGGTAAAGCATAAGAATCGGCTGCAAGTAACCGGATGTTCCCGCGGGCCGGGTGCGCAGGCTTAATCGGGCCTCGATCCTCCTAAAGGGTGAGGGTTCGCACGCGTACCCCCCTCGCCGCCCCTGGAGGCTGAGAACCCGAATACCGGGGACGTCCCTGCGGGTGCTGGAGGTTCCTGCGCCGCCAGCAGCCTCGGACATCCGGATCGCGACCCTCCCGACACCCGTCGGAGACCGCTGGCCCACGCTTCCCGCACCCGAGCTTGTTCCCTTGTCGGAGTGGCGCTAGGATTCAACGAGGTTTTCAGGTGGGAGATTTACGGTTACGAGTCCCACCCAACCCTTCGACCTCTTGCCCAAGATGATCCGCCAGTACCCTCGAGATCCCAGTATCTCAACATGCCGTCGGGACGTCCGCAATTGCCGGCTTCTGGCATGGATGCTCGTCGGTTCGCTGCTCATTTCCCTTGTCCATACCCTGCCGGCTGCCGCTTTGCCGCAATATCCGCTGAGGAAGAGCGCAAACGGTCGTTATCTTGTCGATCAGGCCAACACCCCTTTCCTTATGATTGGGGACACGGCGTGGTCGTTGATGGTGAACATCTCGGAAGCCGATGCGGCCGTATATTTTTCCAGCCGGCAAGCTGCGGGTTTCAACACCGTGATGATTAATCTCCTATGCAACACCTACACTGGGGGACGTGCGGATAGCAGCACCTACGATGGGATCTTGCCATTCACCGGCTCAATTGCAGGCCAGACTACATATGATCTCACAACACCGAATGAGGTGTATTTTGCCCATGTGGACCGAATTCTCGCGCTTGCGGCCAGGTTTGGGATGACGATCTTTCTCGATCCGATCGACACGGGAGGCTACCTGCGTCCCGAGGGCACGCCCACCATGCAGGACAACGGCGCTGCCAGGCTCCGGGCCTACGGCCAATTCCTTGGGAAACGCTATCGAGGGTTTCCCAATATTGTGTGGCAGCACGGCAACGACTACGACCACCCGTACTGGCAGACTGCTGCCGATGACTTGCTCGTCCGTTCGGTGATGCTGGGAATCAAGGAATTCGACTCGCATCACCTTCATACCATCGAGCTCGGCGCACCGGGAGGCTCCTATGACTCTCCTTACTGGGCGGGTGTCGTCGATCTGGACGCGACCTATACCTGGGACCCCACTTATGATCAGGTCCTCATTGAATACAGACGTTCCAGGGTGCCGGTTTACGTAGTGGAGGATCATTACGAAATGGAGGAGGTTGGCTGGCCGCCGGCGCACAACAATGCCGAGATGGGCACGCCGCCGATCAGCCGCAAACAGGATTATTGGACGATGACCTGCGGCGCCACGGGTAAGCTCTATGGGCATCACAATATCTCAACGTTTTCGGGTGACTGGAAGGGCCGCCTCAATACTCAGGCGGTTTCCGAACTGCGCATCATGGCGGCCCTTTTCTCATCGCACCGCTGGTACGATCTCGTTCCAGACATGCACTCCCTGGTGACGGCAGGCGAGGGCACCTACGTCGCCACAGGAAAGGTTGGCGCCAGTGACTATCTGACAGCCGCACGCACCGGAGACGGATCCCTTGCCATCGTCTACATTCCCGCCCGCCGAACCATCACAATCGATATGACGAAGTTCGCGATGGCGGTTGACGCAAAATGGTATGACCCGACTGCGGGCACCTACTCGAAGATAGCGGGCTCGCCTTTTGACAACGTTGGTGCCCGCAACTTTACCCCGGACGGAAACAACTATGCCGGTGACGGCGACTGGGTGCTCCTGCTCGAGGCCGTCGGTTCGAAGAAGTTCTAGGCGTTGCCCTGCGACCGAACGAAGGAAGCCAAGGCCTCGGCATTCCACGAGGGGTGGTTGCAGGCGGAAGGTCCGTCCGCTCAGACTTCGGGCCCTGCCTGGGGTTGCCTTTGATCGGTTCACTTGGGGGGTTCCTTGTTGCGGACCCTTGCCCTGCGTCCGAAACTAGACTGGAAGGGCGCGGGCGGCATAAGGCCGCCCCCACGCCTGGTTGCAACCCCCCCGAAGACCCATGCCTCACGCCACACGCGGATACGTCCTCTTGTTCACCGTCCTCGCGGCATCGTTGGTTGGGCAGACGCTGCCCTACCGCGATCCCTCCAAGCCGATGGAGGATCGCCTTCGCGATCTGCTGGGGCGCATGACGGTGGAGGAAAAGGTCGCCCAGCTCCAGGGGTACGATCCCGCCGCCCCCGCAGCCTTTGATGCCAAGGGGAATTTCATCGGGAACGCCGCGGCCGCGGCAGTCTTGAAGAACGGCCTCGGCACGTTCACCAACGAGGAGGACCATCCCGAAATGACCCCGCGCGACCAGCTCGTGCGGTTCAATTCAATCCAGCGGTACCTGGTGGAGAAGACGCGGCTCGGGATCCCCGCGCTCCTCTTTTCCGAGGCGTTGCACGGACACATGGGTCCGGGTGCGACCAGCTTTCCGGTGCCGATCGCGCTCGGCTGCACGTGGGACACGGCCCTCGTCGAGCGCGTCTTCACCGTGGCGGCCCAGGAGGCGACGGCGCATGGCTCCAGGCAGGTGCTCAGCCCGGTGCTCGACCTCGCCCGCGATCCGCGGTGGGGCCGATTTGAGGAATGCTATAGCGAGGACCCCTATCTCGTCTCCCGAATGGGCATGGCCGCCATCTACGGACTCCAGGGCCGCGACACCCTGATCGGCCCCGAGCATGTTGCCGTGACGCTCAAGCATTTTGCCGGCCACGGGGCGCCCGAGGGCGGGCGCAACATCGCACCCCTCAACATCACGGACCGGGAGTTCCGGGCGGAGCCCCTCTATCCCTTCGAGATGGCGATAAAGGTGGCGCATGCGCATTCCGTCATGGCCTCCTACAACGAGTGGGACGGGGTGCCGAACCACGTGAACCACAAGCTCTTGACGGATATCCTGAGGACGGAGCTGGGCTTCAACGGCTACGTCGTGAGCGACTGGCGCGGCATCGAGCAGGTCGTCGAGATTCACCACGCCGCCGCGGGCCCCATCGAGGCGGGGATGCTGAGCATCGAGGCCGGCGTGGACTATGACCTTGGCCTCGAGGGGCGCTGCTTTGCGGAGCTGGCGGCGGAGGAGCGGAGCGGAAAGGTGTCGATGGCCGCGATCGACCGGGCGGCCGCCGGCGTGCTGCGCGTCAAGTTCCTTTGCGGCCTGTTCGACCATCCCTATGCGGATCCGGACGGGATCGACCGGGTGACCAACACCGAGGAGCACAAGGCGCTGGCCCGGGAGGCGGCCGACGAGGCGATGGTCCTTCTCAAGAACGACAACCATGTCCTCCCGCTGGACGCCTCGAAGATCAAGACCCTGGCGGTGATCGGGCCGGACGCGGCCGACATCCACCTCGGCGCCTACTCCTCGCTCCCGATGCAGGGGGTGAGCGTGCTGCAGGGCATAAGGGAGTTTGCCGACGGCAAGTTCAATGTGCTCTACGCCGAGGGCTGCAAGCTCACGGTCAACCACGCCTCCGGCTGGAACGTGGAGGTGGTGCCGCTACTCAACGACCCGGCCGACGACGCCCGCCTGATGGACGAGGCGGTGAGCATCGCGCGCAAGAGCGACGCCGTCGTCCTCGTGCTCGGCGAGAACGAGCTGCTGCGGCACGAGGCGTGGGTGGGGCACCTGGGAGACCGGGACACCCTTGACCTCGTGGGACGCCAGCTTGAGCTCGCCAAGGCGGTCATTGCCACCGGCAACCCCGTCGCCGTGCTCCTCATCAACGGGGGCCCGCTCACGGTCAACGAGCTCCAGGCGCGCGCGCCGGCCCTTGTCGAGTGCTGGTACCTGGGGCAGCAGACCGGCCAGGCGGCGGCCGACGTCCTGTTTGGCAGGGTGAGCCCGAGCGGCAAGCTGTCGGTCACCTTCCCGCGGTCGGCCGGCCAGGTCCCCGACTATTACGACCGCAAGCCCTCGCGGATGCGCGAATACGTCCTCTCGGACTCGACGCCCCTCTTTCCCTTCGGCTTCGGCCTGAGCTACGCGAGCTTCGACTACAGGAACCTCAAGGTGGCGCCTGCGGCGATCAAGCCGGGCGGGACGGCGACGGTTTCGGTCGACGTCACAAACACGGGGACGGTCAAGGCCGACGAGATCGTGCAGCTCTACATTCACGCGGTCATCAGCCTGCCCGTCCGCCCGATCGAGGAGCTCAAGGACTTCCAGAGGATTTCGCTGGCCCCGGGGGAGACCCGCACCGTGACGTTCGCCCTGGGTCCGGACAAGCTCGAGGCCTTCGACCTCAATATGCACCGCACGGTCCAACCGGGCGATTTCGACATTCTCGTCGGGAAGTCCTCGGTGGAGGTCCAGAAGGCCTCACTCCGCGTTGAGTAGCCGGTCCGGCGCACGTGGCCCCCATGCCCGCGCGTCCCGGAGAAGATAGGCGCGGTCAGACCCGTTGGCGCACCATTCGCCAAGGGTCCCGCTGAGGCCTAAGGACGGCATGCGTCCTCCGCCCGGACAGCCGCGAGACCGAAGCCGTGCACCTGCGCCTGAAGTCCCATCAAGAACTGAAGGCTTCGGGGCGCGTGCCTCATTTGCCGGACGGATTGCCCGGCGCAACCAGGGAAAGGACGTAGGTGCGCTCCTTGGGCGCGGCAGCGGCCCTCCGGTCCGCCTGGTCCTTCTCGTCGAGAGCGGCGAGGACCTGCGCGGCGGCGCCCGACCCCGGGTCCGCGGAACCGCCGAAGATGAGGTTTCGCCTCGCCCGCTGGGTCTCGGCGCTTCCGTTGGCACCCCAGACCACGGAGTAGGCCTGCCAGCGCATCGGGGTGCTGTAGCGCGCGAGGTTGATGCCCGAGGCGAGCTGGCTCGCGGTAAAGACCCCGATCGTCAGCCCGTCGATGGCCAGTTGGTAGGAACCCTCGGCCAGGCCGGTGACGGTCAGCGGCTCGACGTTGAGCGAATCCAGGTCCGCCCCCCCTTGAACCGCGATCGCCACCGTCTCGTCGTCATCGTTGATCGGCAGGGGCAGGGAACCGTCCAGCTGGCGCCACGTGAAGCTCCCGGGGCCGGCCGCCCAGCCGCTCACCTTTGTGTTCTCGGAGGGGTCGACTGCGCCCGACCTGGCGTCGATGCCGACACGGGTCACGAGCGAGGGCGCGTGCCAGGCATGCAGCAGGGCGGCCCCCAGGATCAGGTGCCCGGACGGGCTCGGGTGGACGCGATCCGGCAGAAGCGTGCGGGCCAGTTCCGGGTTCGCCCTCAAGAGGCGCGCGAGCGCGGTGTTGAGCGGCGCGCCGAAGTCGACGGTGGCGAGATGGTTCTCGGCTGCGATCGCCTCCACGCTCTGGCCAAGCCTGCGGAGCACGCGGTCGTACCCCTCGCCGAATTGCGGGCTGCGGGTGATGTCGTCAAAGGGGGAGGGAAGGATCGGGACGAGCCGGGCCTCCGGGGCCTCCCGTCTCAGGCGCTCGATGATCGCTTTGTACCCGGCCGTGAAGCGGTCCAGGGTCGGGGTCTCAAGGGCCCGGTATCGGCCGTCGTTCATCCCCAGCATGAGGGTGACCACGGTGGGGTGAAGCGGGACCACGTCGCGCTCCAGGCGGGTGCCGATGTCGCCTCTGGCGCCGCCCGCCACGGTGTCGCCGCCCACACCCGAATAGTAGAAGCGGATGTCCCAGGCCGGAAAACGCGTGCGGGTGTACGTCTCGACCAGGTTGGCGTATCCGCCGTCCTGGGTGATGCTGTCTCCGTAGAAGACGACCCGGTCCCCGTTGTGCAACGGGAACGATCCGGCGTCCTGTGCCCGTAGCGGAAGGGAAGCCACGAGGAGCGCGCACAGGATCGCGCGTCTGGCGCCGTTCATGGATGCGGCAGGCTGAGCGGTCCGCCTCCGGCTTGAGCGTCGGAAAGGGTCTGCCGGGTGGATGGGTGTTTTGATGGTTGTCATGGTGTAGAAAGTTTAACCACCGCCGCGGCATGGGGCGCGACCTCGGCCGAGTAGCCGTCGAGGTACTCCCCCTTGTCGGCGTGCTCCCAGAGGTCGCGCACCTTCGCCCTTCCCCGGATGCCCAGGTCGGCCCATGAGGCGGCAATTCTCGCTGTCTGGTCCGTCCGGTTGAACAGGGCCACGGCCTTGGATCCGTCGCTCAAATTCTTCGCCCAAACCTGGAGGCGTCCGCCGTGGTAGTCCCTGACGACATCGCCCTGGATGCCGAGCGGGTCCTGGTCCACCGCGATCATCTCCCGGTTCATCACGATCTCCCGGGCGTAGGGCGGCATGTTGAGCACGTCGTTGCCAAGGAAGAGCGGCGAGGCCATGATGCACCACAGGCTGAACTGCGTCCGTTCCTCGGTCTTGTCGAGCCCCCCTTCGACGCCCACCTCCAGCATATCCGGATGGTTCCAGCCCAGGCCGGGGCCGACGAGGTTCCTGTCGGGATGCCGGTTCGCGTCGATGTTGCGCACCAGCGTCCTCCATGATCCGCCCCTGGCGACGGTCCATTTTCCGGAGATCAATTCACCGTCGATGTCGCCCGCGGTGCGCCAGAATGTTCCCGCCTGCCGCCCCCATTCCCAGGGGTTGCCCTCGCCCCAGGTGCATATCTCGATGCAGAAGGCGGGGTTGTTCGCGGCCATTTCCCTGTGGAACTCCATGAACTGCGTCCTCGCGTCCAGCTTCTCGGCCTCCCCGCCGCACCAGTCGATCTTGACCCCGTCGAAGCCGAACTCGGCCCAGCGACGCGCATCTTCGGCATAGTGCCCGAACGAGCCGTCCCCTTCGTAGCAGCCTCCGCATTTTCCCCTTCCGGCGTCGGTGTACGCCCTCGTCTTCAGCCCCCTGCGGTGAAGGTAGTCGTTGATGGCCCTCAGCCCGTTGGGGAATTTCGACGGGTTGGCCTGGAACACGCCGTAGCTGTCGCGGAAGTGGGCGTGGCACTCAAGGGTGATGTAGGTGTACCCCAGGTCCCTCAGGCCGGAACTGACAAAGAAATCGGCCAGTTTCCTGTAATAGGCTTCGTCATAGTTGCTGTAGTGGGCCTCGTTGCTGTTCGATTGCTCGCCGCAGTGGTCGATGTTCCACGGCTCCCAGCCCATGGGCGGGAGCCTGTTGCTCACGGGCCAGGCGGCCGAGTTCAGCGAAAGGAGCGAGACGGCCAGTAGAACGGTTGAATGCCGTGTCACCTTGGATGCGAAGCCCTGGGTCGTCTTCATAGTACCGTTGGGGTTTGCGATCGCACCATCAGCGCGATCGCCTGCGCGGTGTCCAATGTCAACTCCTTCATGCCGCTCACCGGCCGGGGGGCGGGGCAAGGCCCAGGGCCCTCAGGTACTCCACGTTGATCCGGCACTTCTCGAGGCGGACATTGGCGAGAAGGTCGTCCAGGGCCGCCTGGGCCTCCGCTTGGGGCGGCGCCACCTTGCGCATGTCGGCGTAGTGGGTGCGCACGGCCACGCTGAACGCCGAGACCGCCTTCCAGCCCGTCGACTCCGGGACACTGGCGACGCAGGTCGTGGCCGCCATCTTCTTGTAGGGCCAGAAGCACCAGCCGACGGAATTCGCCTCGAGGAGCTCCCTAAACGCGCGGATCCAGCTGTTGTCCGCCTCGCCGGACTCCCCGAGCCAGACCGGCACGCCGTACCGTGACCGGAAATCAAGGTAGGGCTTGAGCGAGGCCGTCACGGGGGGCTTGTCATAGAGGTGGAACGTGTAGGCCACGTTGGAACCGTGCGGCGGGTGCAGGGTGTCGATGTCCTTGTCCCAGCGTGCCCCCCCTAGGATGATGATGTGGTCGGGGTCCACGGTCCGGATCCCTGCGATCACCCTGCGGAAGAACGGCTCGAGCCTCGGGAAATAGGCCTTCTCGTCGAAGAAATCCGCCATCGGCTCGTTGAGCAGGTTGTACCCGAGTACCGCGCTCTCGCCGGCGAACCGCCGCGCAATCTCCGTCCAGAGCCTGACGGTCAGCTCCTGCGCGGCCGGATCGTCAAAGAGGAAGGGGCGCCCGTAGCTGTCGTCGATGTTCATCCCGGTCTGGCCGCCCGGCGCGGCGTGCATGTCCAGAATGGCATAGATGCCCTCCTTATGGCACCAGCCGATGACGTCTGCCATCGCGCTCCAGCCCGGACCCTCCATCCGGTAGGGCGGGCGCTGCTCCACGAAGAGCCGCCAATCGAAGGGAATCCGGACCGAGTTGAAGCCCGAGTCCCGGATGAGGCGGATGTCCTCCCGGGTGATGTAGCTCTGCCTCCAGCGCTCCCAGAATTCCGCGGCGCGGAAGTCCCCGACGAGCTCCCGGATCACCTGGTCGATCTGCCAGGGGCCCAGGTCGTCATCGAGCTTGAACATGTAGCCCTCGGGGAGGAGCCAGTTGCCCAGGTTGATGCCCTTGAGGAGCAGGGGGGAGCCGGAGGGCAGGACGAACTGCGTTCCCCTTACCTGCACGACGCGCGGGGACTCCGCGGCCCCGGCGCCAAGGGCCGCGGCCATGAAGAGGGCGAGTCCGGCAGTCGTTAGCGATCGTGGAATCATGGGATGAAGCGCCTTCGCGTCCGGCGAAACTCGGGGCTCACGGGGCCCCGATGCGGAGGATCCTCACGGGTCCAAGCAATCCCGACTCCAGGAGCGGCGAATCGGCCTTGTAGGGCCTTATGTCCGCAAAGGTGTACTTCGTGGCCGCTCCGGGCTGCTCGTCGCCGATCAGCCGGTTGACCCAGGCGTTCGTGACCTTGATCTCCAGCTCGTTTCGGCCCTGCCTCAGCGCTCCGGTCAGGTCCACGCGGTACGGGGTGTGCCAGGCAACCCCCAGCGATTTCCCGTTGAGCAGCACCTCGGCCAGGTTCCTGACGCCGCCCAGGTCGATCCAAACGCGCGCCCCTCCGGACGTCCATTGCGGCGGCACCTCAAGGGTCTTCGTGTAGGTGCCGGTTCCGGCAAAGTACCTTACGCCGGCCTCCGGGTTGTCACTCCATGACGACAGGGCGGCCATCGTGATGCTCGACGGGGCTCCCCTGTCCGCCTGGAAGCTCAGGCTCCACGGCCCGTCCAAGGTCTCAACCCGCTTTTCCGACGGCTGGGGCAGCGTGAGCGAGGCCAGTCCTGCCTGCGCGCGGAATACGACAAAGACGCTGCCCCAGGGACCGAGATGCAGCGGCACCTTCGTACGGCCGCCCTGGATCTCGTAGGAGACCGGCTCTGCCGCGCCGGTCTCGGCCTTCCAGAGCTCGGGGGCCTTCCCGGTCACCCTGAAGAATGCATCGAAGTCCTCGTCGCGATCGTTCCGGTTGTCCAGGAAGTAGATCTCCCCATCGTCGAGCTTGCGGTGCACGAAACCAATGCGCGTGTCGCCCTTTGCCTTTGTGTGCTCGAAGTCCGGAACCACGCCCAGGGCGTTGAAGACATCCGTGAGCGCCTGTCCGGAGAACACCCTTCCCTTGCCGAGGGAGTGAACTCCCGTTCCGTCCCCGAACAGCTGGTTGCTAAGGCGCGCGAACTCCGCCGGGTCATCGGCGAGGCTGGGGTCGTCCGTCGGCTTCGGGCCCGCCACAACCCCGCCGTCCTCGACCAGGCGGTAGATGGCCCGCAGCACGGGCAGGGACATGTGCCGGCTGTACGGGTCGAGTCCGAGCACGCGGTAGCTCATCCCGCTTCGTGTTCCCAGGCGGCCGTCGTGGGCGCTCAACTCATGGATCAGGCCGTCGGCGTTGATGTAGTCAAACCCGTAGCCCGCAGGGATCGCGGGAGCCTTGCTCGTGAAGATGGCCGTGAGGTTCGAGTCTTCCCCGTAGAAATAGACCAGGTCGGCGCCAAACTTCCCCTGCTGCAGCAAGTAGCTGCAACGGGCCAGGTATTTCACCCAGGGGCCCGCCAGTTCCGCCCAGGTGTCGTTGCGGTTGAACCACTGCCCGAACGGACCGAGCGTGAGTCCCGGCGCCCTGCCGACCAGGGGCTGGTGGGCCGATTCGTGGATCACGATGCGGTTTATCCCATTCAGGAACTCCGAGTCCGCGGTCGGCTTCAGGGTGGCGGGCGACCAGGCCCAGGGGGCGGCGGAGGCCGTCATTGATTCGGCGGCGGCAAGGTTCTGGCCGTAGATATGGGCCACCGAGGCGGACTCCCGGTCGTCGGCATTGTAGTTGAAGCTCTCGTCATTCTGGCCGAAAAGCTGCGTCCACATCGCGCTCATCGGGATGTCATCCAACTTCTTGACCTCCATGCCGTCGGCGACGAAGGCGCGGCCGCCCTCGTGGGATTCGCCATAATGGCCCATGCCGCGCTCCTTGAGCGACGCCTGGACCTGGCCGTAATGCTCGTCGGCAATCAGGTCCGCTATCGTCTTGCGGAAATCCCACAAGAAGCGGTCGCTGGCCTCCGCGCTGTCGACGACGCGCCCCGCCAGCACCGGCAGCCAGGGCATGGGATCGTAGCCGCGGCGGGCCCTGAACTGCGCGATCATGTCGTCGGTCCAGTTCTGCGAGCCCGCCTCCCAGCTGTCGGTCACGACGAATTTGATGCCCCGCTTGCCCATGAGTCCCTTGCCGACGGCGGCCTCGTAGCTGGAAAGGTACCCGTCCATATAATTCCGCACGAATCCGCCGTTGAGCTTGTCGACCTCAAGTCCGGTGGCCTCGGCGGTCGCCGGGTGGTTCGTAATCCCCAACAGCGAATACCCGAACCTGAGGACGACCCATGCGCCATCCGGCGGGCGCCAGTCAAGTGATCCGTCGGCGCGCATCTTGGCGGTGAGGTCGACCACGTCGGACTTCGGGATGGCCTCGGAGGCCCCGACGTGCGGGGTCGCGAATTCGTAGAGGT
Organism: uncultured Opitutaceae bacterium; assembly: GCA_964419075.1. Taxonomy (GTDB): domain Bacteria; phylum Verrucomicrobiota; class Verrucomicrobiia; order Opitutales; family Opitutaceae; genus Palsa-1447. Next base: position 32,129 of record CAYQOH010000004.1, read on the forward strand.
CGGGAAGCGGCGTGAAGGCGGCCTTCTCCTCGAACCGGTTGACCCGCGCCCCGGTGTGCAGCTGGAGCTTCCTGATCACGTAGCTTGTCGGAGGCGGGCCCTTCTGGGCCCCGACCGCGGCGGGATCCATGCCCGCCATCCACGAGGGAGTGACTGGGGCCGGACCTCGCTTGAAAACCACCCTGAAGAACCTCGCCGCCGACGCCTGGAACGACACCGTGTGCTCCGGGGCGCCGTCCTCCGGGACCCTGGCGACGACGCGGAAGCTCGTTCCATCATCGCTGCTCTCCAAGGTTTTCGATGGGTTGGAGATGCCGTAGCCCACCGAGCTGACCTCGTCGAGTTCCTGGGTCGCGATGGTCAGGGACCGCACGGACTCGGGCTTTGGAAACTCATACTGGACCCACGCGCTTCCACCGCTCGGCGGAATCGGAAGCCGGGTGACGACCGAAGCGTCCTCCCCGCTCAACGCCTTCACGTCGGGCTCGGCGCCGCTCGAAGTCACCCTGACCTGAAGCGACCCGACCGGCACGTCGGCCGCCGGCCTCCGAAAGGCAACGACGGCGCAGTCCGCGTAGAACCTCCAGCGGCCACCGGCCCCCGCGGCGGCATCCGAGTCGCCAGGGTCGCTCAGGTTCTGGAAGGGACCCGTGTTTGAAGGAGGATGCGCCAGGGTGCCGGTGTAGGCCTTGCCCCCGTCAACCTCGGTCTCACTCCAGACATACTTCTTCATCGCCTGCGACGGTGGCACCCAAGGCCCCCCCGTTTCGCTCCAGCCCGGGGAGCTCGCGATGGCTTCTTCCATCCCCATCTGGTCGGCGAGCTCGGTCGCGTACGTGAAGGCCTCCTTCCATTCCGGAGTCATGTAGGCCAGCCTTTTTTCGACGACCTGCGGCGTGTCCAGGCTGGCGTCGAAATTCTGAAAACCGCCGAGACCGATCCGATGCATCCACTCCAGGTCGAGCCTGATGCCCTCCTTGGTGATGTTTCCATTCATCCAATGCCACCAGACACGGGGCTTTGCGCTTTCGGGCGGATTGGAAAACCCCTGCGCCAAGGAATCACGGTCCTGCTGCGCGGTCAGCTCGAGCGGCAGGCACGCGAGCGCCAGCAAGAAAGCGAGGGCGGAGGCCCTCATGGGCCATTGCGTCATCGGGAACCTTCCCTTGGGCCTATTCTGGAGACTCACGTCATTCGGGATCTTGGGTCCTGTCTTCATACGATTCTTGAGCTTCGGGGCGACGGGGCGGGCGGAGCGCCGACCATAACAGATAAGCCTCGCGCGGGGAATCGAGGATATGACTCAAATCATACAGAATTTGACCCCCGCCTCAGGGTGCGTTTCCGGAATGGAATCGTGGGCCCCATCCCGATTTCCTTGGGAACAGGGATATCCGCGTCCGGACGGGGATGCCGCCCGGGAACGAGACCGTTCCAGCTCCGGCGGCGCGGGAAGCCGACGGCCATGGCACATCGGGTGACGCGGCGGCATTCACGGCTTCGCCGCGCCCTGTACCTGCCGCACGTCCACGAGGACATTGGCGAGACAACGCTGAATCCGCAGGAGCACCTCGGGATGGCGGCAGCCGGATGCCATCGCAGGCAGCATCCCGGCAAGGCGTTCCAGGTCGGCGCCGTAACCGGCAAGCGCCCCCGCCGGCAGCCGGGTCAGGTAAACCGGTCCCCCTGCGTTCTCGCCCTTGAGCGGCTCGAAGTCGAACTCGCCCGACGACACGTCGCCGACGCGCCCGAAGTAGGCCCGCTCGACGTCCAGCATCCAGCGCACGATCCTCTCCGTCGTTCCGGCGTCGCGCGGACCGCAGACCTCCTCGATCACGCGGGAGAGCGCCTGGTCGGCGGTTTGAGTCGGATCGGAAAGCATGAGGCCGACGAAGCGGGTCATGAGGTTGTACTGCGGGTTCGCCAGCGGCCCCATGAAGAACTCGAACGCCCGGCCGCCATCGTCATGCAGGGAGCGGATGCTGCGGGCCGTCATGTCGGCGTGCGGCAGGAACCAGCGGTCGCGCGCCCATCGCTGCGGGGGCACGATCACGGCCCCGCCAAGTGAGCCCAGGGCGCAGGGCAGCCGGCTGGCCATCGCGCGGCGGTAGCCGCCGCCCCTGCGCGCCGCCTGGTCGGTCACGTCCGTCATGAAGTCGAGGTGGCTCGCCATCTCGTCTAGGCTTCTCGGGCCTCCGCCGAAATCGACGCCCCACGCGCTCAGGCCCACGAGCTGCCCGGGATGGCGCTGGCGGATGTAGGTCGCCGTCTCGTTGACGACGCGGGTGTGGTACTCGTTGTCGCTCATCTTCCGGCACTCGTGGCAGTAGCACCTGCCGAGGTCGCCGGACTGAAGCCCGAAACCCTGGGTCCCGGCCTCCTCCACGCAGAGGTCCACAATGTCGCGCATCCACTGCCGGGCGGAGGCGCTCTGGTAGCACATCGCGACGCCGTTGTCGGGCTCGAACGAGCCCCAGGCCCTCCGGCCCTCGCTTCGCGCCGCGGTCGGGTCGCGCCTGATGATCTCCTCGAAGCCCCAGCTGTAGACGCCGAGCCCGTACAGGACCTTGATCCCCAGGCGGTCGGCCTCCGCTCGGATCCGTTCGAAGAGGCGCCGCCGCTCGGGCGTCACCGAGTTCCTGAGCGGCACCGACCAGGCGTGGCTTGCGAAGATGCCCCACAGCGTGATCCCCGTGTACCCGTGGTCGCGGGCCACCCGCAGGAAGGCCTGGTAGTCGAGCACCGTGTCCTCCCCCATGTCGACGATGGGCCAGCGTTTGCCCGAAAGCGGCCGGCTCGAATTGTCGTTGATCCACCCAAGGAGAAGCCGGTGGGTGAAGCCCGTGGCGGCCGTCCTCTCCGGGCGCGGTGCCAGGGGACTAGAGGCGCCATCGCCGGATGCATGCCCGCCGCTTCCCAGAGACCGCAGGCCGAGCCCGAACCCGAGGGCGGCGGCGCCCGCCGTCTTCAGCATGTCACGTCGATTCATGGCGGCCGCCGCCCTCACGTCGACGGTGGGGTTGCGCCACGGCCCGTCTTTGGTTCCGCCGCAAGGGAGCGGGTTCAGGGGAGGGTCCATTAGGTCGGGCGGGTTGAGATTGGTCCGTTCCCTGCCGGGGGAGATGTCGGCCCTCCCGCCGCCAAGGTAATCGAACGCGCGCTCCACACGGCTGGGTTTGCTCCGTCCCCTTGCCGGCTAGGCGGAGGCCTGGGCCTGCGGGGCCGCGCCGAGGCCCTTTCGCTCGCGCAGCTCCTGGGCAATCCGCCGCTCGTCCTCGGTCGAGAGGCGGTAGAGCATCGAGAGGCCGACGACCGCCAGGCCGAACGCGGCCGGAAGCGTGCTCATCAGGTGGCGCAGCCCCGCGATCGAGGCTGCCGACTGGACGACGTTGGCCCTGTAGCCCACGACGGTGAGCACGACGTTGACGAGCGCCGCGCCGATGGCGCCCCCCGTCTTTTGCGAGAACGTGGAACCCGCGAAGATGAGCCCCGTCGCTCGGCGCCCGAACTTCCATTCCCCGTAGTCGGCGGTGTCCGCGTACATCGAGCCCATGAGCGGAAAGATGGCGGCCTGCGGGATCGAGCCGAGCATGTGCGTGGCGAAGATGAGGCCGAGGTCCCTGGGGCCCGCGAGGAAGGTGGCCGCGTTGCAGGCCGCACCGATGAGGGTCAGCCCGATGAAGGTCGCCTTCTTGCTGCCGAACAGCGGGACCAGGTAGGGCGTCGAGATGGCGCCTAGGATCGAGAAGACCGTGCCGGCCAGCAGGAACGAGGAGGCCATCGCCTTGTCGCCGACATAGTAGGCGAAGTAGTACACGGTCGTGGTCTGGCGGAACGTGATGTAGACGAGCGTGGTCGCCCCCATCATGAAGAGCGTGACCCACGGCCGGTTGTGCATCAGGTCCCTTAGGTCCGTCCGGACCGAGTTCCGCTCCACCGGGGGGAGCACCCGCTCCTTGGTCGACGCGAACAGGTACAGGAAGAGGCCGCCCGAGGCGAACGCCAGCGCGGTGACCGCAAGCGTGTAGCCGACCCGGTCGTTGCCGCGCCCGAAGCGGCTCACCATCCAGAGGAGCGTCCCCTGGACGATGAAGTTCCCCGCGAAGGCCCCGACAAAGCGGTACGACGCGAGCGCCGTGCGCTCGTTGGAGTTGGGCGTGATCACGCCGAGCAGCGCCCCGTAGGGCACGTTGATCCCGGAGTAGATCAGCATCACCAGGCTGTAGGTGACGTAGGCGTAGACCAGCTTGCCCGTGGGCCCGAGGCCCGGGGTGTAGAAGAGCGCGATCTCGGCCACCATGAACGGGACGATGCCCCAGAGGATCCACGGGCGGAACTTGCCCCAGCGGCTCGAGGTGCGGTCGGCGAACATGCCGACGATCGGGTCGAAGGCCGCGTCCCACAGGCGGGTGATGAAGAGGAGCCCGGCCAGCGCCGCCGGGGCCAGGCCGAACACGTCGGTGTAGAAGATGTTCAGGAAGCTCGAGACGATGACCCAGAACAGGCAGCAGGCGGTGTCGCCGACGGCGTAGCCGAGCTTCTCGCGCCAGAAGATGAGCTTGGGGGCGGTCGCGGAGGGGGGGATCGTCATGGGGTGGCTGGGGAGGAGTTGACGCCGGGAGCCTTGGGGCCCGTCGGCCGGGCACCGCTCGGGCCAGGGGCTCTCGCGGCGCCGCAAGACCATGGTGGAGGCCGGAACGGGTCCTTGGCAATCGCCGGCGCCGGCAGCCTGCACCCTCCCAACGCAAGGCAGGATGGAATGGTGGGTCCGGTGGGCCGGGGCACTTGAGGTCCTTGCGTCGCCGCGTTGAATGCGATCCGCTCTCCCTCGCCCCCCGCCGAAGCCCCATGAACCCACGCGCCCGACTCCACACGGCGGCCGCCCTCCTCCCGCTCCTCGGGGTGCTCGCGGTCGCGGCGCCGGCCGGCGCCGCCGAGAAGAAGCCCGACCCCGCCACCTGGAAATGGAACGATCCCCGTGACCTCGGGATCCCGGGCCTTCGCCACGCGACGATCGAGAGCGCCTCGATGAGGCGCACGGTGGGGTTCAACGTCTACCTCCCGCCCCAGTACGAGCAGGAGCCGGGCCGCCGGTTCCCGGCCGTCTATTTCCTGCACGGCTCGACCGGGACGGAAAGCTCCGACGCCGGGCTCGCGCGCCACGTGCACGCTGAGATCCTCGAGGGCCGCATCGCCCCGGTCATCTACGTCTTCCCGAACGGGGGCGCGGAAAGCTACTACCGCGACTGGCCGGACGGCACCGTGATGGCGGAGACGCTCCTGACCCGCGAGCTGCTCCCCTGGATCGACGGGCACTACCGCACGATGGACCGGCCTGGGGCGCGCGGCATCTGCGGGTTCTCAATGGGAGGGGTCGGCGCGATCCGCATGGCGCTCAAGCACCCGGAGCTCTTCGGGACGGCCGCGTCGCTTGCCGCGGCGCTCGAACAGGCCCCCGGGGACTTCGGGGGGGACACCTGCTACCGGTACGCGTCGGCGCTCGGCCCGGAGGACCGGGGCCGGCTCTACCTGTACCTCGTGATCGGGGAGGACGACTTCCTCTACCCCCGGCACGCCCCGTTCATCAGCCGCCTGCGGGAGCTGGGAATCCGCACCACCTACGTGGTGCACGCCAAGGTGACGCACAACCTCGGCGTCTACACCGATCTTTCCGGGGAGCCCATGATCGAGCACCTGTCGCGCGAGCTGGCGCGCAACTGCGGCCGCCCTTGAGCGACCGCCGCCCTTGGCGGTTAACGGGGGCGGGTTCCGGCTGCCGGCTCCCCCCGGGCTTCGCCTTTGGGGGGACCGAAACCCCTAAACAATGGTCCGATTGTTACGATGATGAGGCATCGGACGGGCATTGCCCGTCCGGTTGGGCGCGGCTTCCCAGCGGCACCCGAACCCCCCACCGTCGAATGATGCCTCCCCTTCAGCCCACGAACGGCCCCGCCGAACAGGGGAATGCCGAAGTCATTTATGGACAGCAGGGTGCGAACAAATACATGAACTGGAAGGCCCGGGTGGTCCGGGAGGCGGGACGGGTGCGCTGGGAGAGCTTCGATGTCCCCGACTCGGAACTCGCCGAGCGCGTCTTCGGGTTGCGGTCGGCGGTGGGGACAGGAGAGCTCTGGAGCAAGGTCACCGCGCCCGACCTGGCGGTCATGAACGCCCGAAGCCAGCAGGCCCTGCTTTCGGGGCGAAAGGGCTATGAGCAGGAGTTCAGGGTGGTCCGCGGCCCCCGGCTCTTCTGGCTTCACGAACGGGTCGCGATCCGGCCGACCGGCCCCGATTCCTGGGAGCTTGAGGGGGTCATCACCGACATCAGCGAGGACCGGGAGACCCAGAACCTCCAGGTCGCCAGCGACGTGGAGGTCCAGCAGATCCTGACCGTTGCGGACTGCCTGCTCTGGCGCGCCCAGGTGTTCCAGAGCCGGGACGAGATCAACGCCGACTGGGTGCTGAGCATCCCGCGCTCGAACCTTTACACGAGGCTCTTCGGCAAGGATCCCCCCGAGCACCCGGTCGAGCTCTGGAATTCGCGGATGGTGCCGGAGATGTCCGCCATGAACGCGCGCAGCAGCGCCGCGCTCCTGAGCGGCGAGAAGGAGTACGAGCAGGAGTTCCGGGTCATCCGCGGCGAGCAGGTCCTGTTCATGCACGAGCACGTCTCGATCGAGGCGGTGGCCCCCGGGGAGTGGTCGCTCACGGGGATCCTGATGGACGTCACGGCCGCCCGCACCGCGGAGGAGGAGCGGCGCCAGAGCGAGGCGCGCATCCAGCAGATCCTGGCGCAGGCCGACTGCATGATCTGGCAGGCGCGCGTCGAGCTGCTCGACCCGGACTTTGTCAACCTGAAGTGGAACGTCTACCTGCCCTGGTCGGAGCTCTACGAGCGCCTGTTCAAGCCGTTCCCCGGCGAGACGCCGTCGCTCGACTGGGACCGGCTGAGGGTCCCCGAGTACCGCGAGATGATGGGCCACTGCCGCTCGGCGCTGCGCGCGGGCGCCCACGGCTACGAGCAGGAGTTCCATGTGCCGCAAGGAGGCGGGGAGCCGGTGTGGCTGCGCGAGCAGGTGAGCATACGGCCCGCCGGCCCCGGCGCGTGGGACCTGATCGGCTTCATCACGGACGTGAGCGCGAGGAGGGCCGCCGAGGAGGCCTGCAGGAAGAGCGAGGCCCAGCTCCAGCAGATCCTGACGGTGGCGGACTGCCTCATCTGGCAGGCCATCGTGACCCCGGACGGGGCCGGCGACTACAACTGGGAGGTCTACGCCCCGCGTTCCGTGCTCTACACGAAGCTCTTCGGCAACAGCCCGGCGGTCACGACCAACGGGAGGCTCGTCCTCGACTGGTGGGCCCGCGAGGTGCCCGAGCTCAAGCAGATGGAGGCCCTGTACAAGGACGCGATCAAGAGGGGCCTGCCGGGCTACACCCACGACTTCCGCGCCATGGTCGACAAGAGGACCTACTGGCTTCGCGAGCAGGTCTCGATCAGGCGCCTCTCCGAGGACCGCCACGAGTTCGTGGGCGTCATCACCGACATCTCCGACCGGAGGGAGGCGGAGCTGGCGCTCGCGGCCGAGAAGGAGCGCCTCGCGGTCACGCTGCGCGCCATGGCCGAGGGCGTGATCACGACCGACACCGCGGGCCGCGTGCAGTTCATGAACCCCGCGGCGGCCGCGCTCACCGGCTTCGGGGCGTCGGAGGCGGTCGGTCGGAGCATCACCGAGGTCTGCGTCCTCGTGGACGAGAAGAGCGGAGTCCCTTCCGGGGTCTCGGGGGAGCTGGCCGTCCATGGGGACCATGTCGCCGAGCTCCCGGCCCAGACCCTCCTCGTCACCCGCTCCGGCACCCGCCGGATCGTCGAGGGCTGCTTTGCCCCGATCCACTCCGCCGACAGCAAGGTCATCGGCTCGGTGCTCGTGTTCCGCGACGTGACCGAGCGGGAGCGCCTGGGCCAGGAGCTCGTCCGCGCCTCCAGGCTCGAGTCGGTCGGCATCCTCGCCGGGGGGATCGCGCACGACTACAACAACATCCTGACGGCCATCATGGGGAACCTCTCCATGGCGATGCTCGACGCCGCCGCCGACTCCGAGATGTCGGCCTGCCTGAAGGAGGCGCAGCGCGCGACCCTGAGCGCCAGGGACCTGACGCAGCAGCTGCTGACCTTCGCCAAGGGCGGCGAGCCCGTGCGGGCGGCCGTGGACCTGGCGGCGATCGTGCGCGACGTCTCCGACTTCGCCCTGCACGGCTCGATCGTGAAGAGCGTCTTCGACCTTCCGGGCGACCTCTGGCCCGTCGACGCCGACAAGGGCCAGATCGGCCGGGTCGTGCAGAACCTGGTCATCAACGCCTTCCAGGCGATGCCGAGCGGGGGCGTGGTGCGCATCTCCGCCCGGAACGAGGAGGTGACGGGGATGGGGCGGCCCTCGGCGGCGCCCGGGGACTACGTCCACATCTCGATCGCGGACACCGGCACCGGCATCAAGCAGGAGTACCTGTCGCGCATCTTCGACCCCTACTTCACGACGAAGCAGTCCGGCAGCGGGCTCGGGCTGGCGGCCGTCTACTCGATCGTCAAGAAGCACCGCGGGGTCATCGACGTGGAGTCCGAGTGCGGCAGGGGCACGACGTTCCACTTCTGGCTGCCGGCGCTTCCCGGCGGCCGGCCGGCGGCCGAGTCCGACCAGTCCGGCAGGCTGAAGGCCCTGAAGGGCCGGGTCCTGTTCATGGACGACGAGGCGAGCATCCGCAGCATGGCCGCGGGCCTCATGCGGCGGATCGGCCTCGACATCGTGACGGTCGGCGACGGCCGCGAGGCCGTCGAGCAGTTCAAGGCCGCGAAGGAGGAGGGCAGGCCCTTCTCGCTCGTCGTCATGGACCTGACGGTCCCCGGGGGCATGGGCGGGCGGGAGGCGATCGGGCTTTTGCGCGCGATCGACCCGAGGGTGAGGGCCGTGGTCTCGAGCGGCTACTCGAGCGACCCGATCCTCGCCAACTACCGCGACTACGGCTTCTGCGGCGTGGCCTCGAAGCCCTACGACGCCCTGAAGTTCAGCCGCGTGATCGGCGAGGCGCTCGGCGTCGCCTAGCGTGCGGCCGGCGCCGCGGAGAGGGGCGAGGGCGGCAGGGACCCGCCCGGCCACGACGAGGGCCGCCCGCCCATCCTCAGGACGAGCGAGCCCCCGGCCAAAAGGTCGTCGTGGCGGATCCACGCCCGGTCGTACGGGCGGCCGTCAAGCTCGGCCGAGGTGACATAGATGTTGGCCTCGGACAGGTTCTCGGCCCGGATCGTGAACGTCCTGCCGTTCGCCAGGCGCAGGCTCACCACAGGGAACAGCGGGCTCCCGATCAGGTAGTAGTCCTGGCCCGCGTTCGGGAAGATCCCCATCGCGCCGAAGGCGTACCAGGCCGCCATCGCTCCTGAATCGTCGTTGCCCGGCAGGCCGCCCGGCGCGGCGCGGAAGGCCGTCACGAGGATGTGGTGGACGCGCTCCGCGGTCTTGTCGTGGCGGCCGGCCCAGATGTAGAGGTACGGGGTGAGGAAGAAGGGCTCGTCCCCCACGTCGCACAGGCCCGGCGTGTCGAAGAGGGCGTCGAGCCGGCCGACGAACGTTCCCGGGCCGCCCATCCGGGTGATCAGCCCCGCGACGTCCTGCGGGACGAAGAAGGAGTACGTCCACGAGTTCCCCTCGTAGAACGAGTCGCCGTACCACGAGCAGCCTTCGGACGCCGTGAAGGGCTCCTTCCACGCGCCACCCCGGTGCCTCGGCCGTATGAACCCCGAGTAGCCGCCGGCCGCGAAGCCCGGGTCCCAGAGGTTCTCCCACTGGCGCGCCCTGCCGAGGTACTTCTGGGCATCCTCCAGCCGGCCCAGGCCCCGGGCCAGCTCGGCGGCCCCGAAGTCGTCGTAGGCGTACTCCATGGTCTTCGACGCCGGGCGGTCGACCCCCTCGATGCTGCAGTAGCCCAGGGTGCGCCAGTCGGCGAGCCCGCCGCGGCCCTCCTTCATCGGGTCGACCGGCGGAACCTCGGCGTCCCGGACCACCGCGGCATAGGCCTCGTGCCAGTCGATGCCGGGGACATGCTTCACGTAGGCGTCGGCGATCAGGATGTCGGCGTCGCTTCCCCCCTGCGTGCGGCCGTTGGCGTTGCCCGAGCGGCCGTCCGGCAGGAATCCGTCGTGCCTGGAGATGTCCACGAGCGACCGGACGATCCCCGACTCCCGGTCCCGGGCGATCAGCGTCAGGAGCGGGTTGGTGACCCGGAACGTGTCCCAGAGCGTGTAGAAATCGTCGTAGGACGGCTCGGGAGACGCCCACAGCGGGTTCTCCCCGGTCCGGTCGGCCGGCATGAGCATGGCGTGATAGAGCGAGGTGTAGAAGAGCGTGCGCTGCGCCGGCGTCCCGCCGGCGACCTGGACCGTGCCGAGCGCCCTCCTCCAGGCCTCGACCCCGGCGGCCAGCGCCTTCGGGAAGTCGAACCGCTCGATCTCGCGCGTGTTGGCCCGGGCCTGGGCGACGCTCAGGAACGAGATCCCGACCTTCACCCGCACGACCCTTCCCGGGGCGAAGTCCAGCCAGGCCCCGGTCAGGATCTGCCCGCCCGACTCGAGCCTTCCTCCCGGGTGGAGCGGGTGCGGGTCCTGCCGGTTCCAGGTCCCGAATCCCGCAGCCGGGGTGTCGGTGACGGCGTAGAAGAAGACGGTGAACGGGCGGGTCTGCTCGTTCCATCCCCCGACGAGCGTGGTCGAGCCCGCCACCTCCGTCGGTGAGAGCACCTGGGATGTCGAGGCGGTCACCATCTGCCCCTCGTGGTAGGGGATTCCGGAGCTGAGGCAGTGGCCGGAGTCAAACAGGAGGTGGGCCTGGCCCCCGGCCGGGTAGGTGAACCGGTAGAGGGCGGCGCGGTCGGCCGCCGTCACCTCGGCGCGAACACCGTAGCGCTTGAGCGTCACGGCATAGTAGCAGAGCCGCGTCTCCTCGTGCTCCGGCGGCGAGCCGATGGCGTCGATCGCCAGGGGCCCGACCGTCGGCTGGATAAGGATGTTGCCGTATTTCGCGCCGCCGCCGGTGCCGCTCACGTGGGTCTGGCTGAACCCGTTGATGTCGTCCCCCGGCGCATAGCCCGAGTTCTGGTCGTTGGCGCCCGTGTCCGGACCGGGCTTGATCATCCCGAAGGGCAGGGAGGGGCCGATGATCGTGTTGCCCCCGTTCTGCGTCCCGATCGCGGGGTCGACCAGGTCCGCGTTCTCCGCGCGCAGGAGCGCCGCCGCGAGCAGCGAGGCGAGGCCGAGCGCCGCGGCCGCCCCCAAGGGCGTCCGGTTGCCCGTCCATGCCGTGCACCGTCCGTTGAATGCCTTCGGATTCATGGTTGCGCGCCTGTAGATCATCCTCCGAACCGGGCGTCTAAACAACGCGATTCCGGCCGGCTCGCGGCTCAGAGGCTCCGAGGCCCCGGCAGGAGCCTCTTGATCGTCTCCATCAGGGCGGCGATGTCGTAGGGCTTCGGCACGACGGCCTGGAACCCGTAGTCGCTGAAGTTGGCCATCACCGGGTCGCCCGAGTAGCCGCTGCAGACGATGGCCGGGACCTTCGAGCCGGACTTCCGGATCGCCTCGATCGTCGCCTGGCCCCCGATGCCGTTGGGGACCGTGAGATCAAGGATCACAAGGTCGAAGGGCCGGCCCGCGCTCTGCGCCGCCTCGAACTCCCGAAGGGCGCACTCGCCGTCCGGCACGGCGGTGGGCTCGAGGCCCATCTTCCGCAGGACGACCGAGCCGATCCGCCGGATGCTCTCCTCGTCGTCCATGAGGAGGATGCGGGGGGCCGTCGCGGGCGAGGGCGCCGGGGCGGGGTCGGCGGGCGCCGCCCGCGGCCTCGGCGCCTCGTCCCCGCCGGCGACGCAGGCGGGGAGCCAGACCGTGAAGGCCGTGCCGAGCCCCGCGACCGACTGAACCTCGATGTGCCCCTGGTGCTTGCGGACGATCGAGAAGGCCGTGGGCAGCTCCAGGCCGTCCCCGGACCTCTTGGTGGCGAAGAACGGCTCGAAGATCCGCGGCAATTCGTTCGCCGGGATGGCCTCGCCGGTGTCGGCGACCGTGAGCTTCAGGTACGCGCCCGGCGCGAGCATGTGGGACCCCTTCTCGACGTCCGCGTTCGTGAGCGTGATCCGCACGGTTCCCGGGCCGGGCATCGCCCTCACCGCGTTGCGCACGAGGATCTGCAGCGCCTGGCTGATCTGCTCCGGGTCCACCTTCGCAGGCCTCAGGTCCGCAGCGATCTCGCACGCGCATTTGTCCGACCTCCCGTCGGAGGCGCGAATCGCGGCCTCGCGCACAAGGGCGGCAAGGTCGACGGGCGTCCGCATCGGCTCCCCGCCCTCCGAGAAGGTGAGGAGCCGCCGCGTGAGCTCGCGGGCCCTCAGGGTCCCCTTCTCGATCTCGCGCACCTGCTCCTCCTCGGAGCCCATGACCTGGGGGTTGAGCTTCATGAGCGAGAGGTTCCCCATGATCACCGTGAGCAGGTTGTTGTAGTCGTGGGCGATTCCCCCGGCCAGCCGGCCGAGCGACTCGAGCCTCGCCGCGCGCTGCACCTCGGCCTCGAGGCGTGCGTGCTGCTCCATCTGGGCGCGGATCTGCGCCGTCTGCTGGCGCACCCGCCGGCGCAGCGCGCCGATCCACGCGAGCCCGAGAAGCACGCACCCCCCAAGCACGGCAGCGACCGAGAGCGAGCGCTGGACCGTCCAGAACCGCGGGCGGGTGGTGACCGCCATGTCCGCCGGCGCGCGCGACAGCAGCGAGAAGCCGCGGGGCTGGTGGAAATCGTCGAAGACCAGCTGGTAGATGCCCGTGACCTCGAGGCCCGCCCCGATGGGAAGGTCCAGGTCGCCGGCGCCGGCCAGGTGGTCGAAGGCGACGTCGAAGTAGGCGTCGCCCTGGTGCAGGGTGAGGCGGGTGTGCCCGGCGCTGCGGACCCGGTCGATCAGCGTGCCGCGCAGGCGCACCAGCCGGTAGTCGTCGGCGGGCACGAGGGGCCGGGCCTCCTGCAGCACGACGGGCTCCGGACGCGGGCCTGAGCCGAGCCGCCTGCAGGCGGCCTCGCGCAGGATGGTGCGCGCGCCCTCGCGCCCGAGGATCCCCACGGCCTCGATCCGGTCGCCCGGCACGAGGCGCAGGTTCTCCCGGCTAAGGAGCAGCAGCCCCTTGCCCGCGTCGTCCAGGTAGATGCGCTGGCCGGCGACGGCGAAGAGCACCGTGCCGATGACCCGCACGCGGAGCATGTTCTGGCCCGCGCTCATCTCCTCCAGGTCCGCGGCGTGGCGCAGCGGGAGGTCGAACAGGTCGGCCGGTGCGTCCTCCTCCACCGTGATGTCGTGGAGGAACGGGATCAGCAGCGTGATTGCGGCCGCGCGGCCGCCGGAGTCCACCTGCGTCTCGCAGACGCCGTGCACGCGGATGAGGGAGCCCGGGTTCGCCGTGAAGGTGACCGGGTTCTGAAGGTGCCCCGCGAAGTCCCCCGAGGGGGTCGTGACGAAGATCCAGCGCCAGTCGCCCTCGGAGACGACGCTGCGGACAAAGCCGCGCATCTCGACCCATCCGCCATCCTCGTTGCCGGTCTGGGCCTCCTCGACCGTGAGGGGCCTGGGCGGAGGATAGTTCATCGAGCCGAGGTCCGTGAAGTCGCGCAGCTCGATGGTGGGGGTGACCCTGCCGGCGCGCGTCTCGCCCTTGACCTCGAGGTGCTTGACGAACTGGAAGAAGCCCGTCTTCGACCGGTCGTAGTGGACGCGTACGCCGCCGGTCAGGTCCTGCAGGTAAAAGAAGTCCGACTCCAGCTGCGACCACGTGACCGTCCCTTGTAGGTCGACCGGCAAGCCGTGCGCGGCGGCCTCGTTGCCGACCGCCTTCACCTGGGCCACGGTCGTGAGGACATCCGGAGCGGCGTGCTGTGCCGGGACGGACTCCGCGGCAGGCCTGTAGAGCGCCTTGTCGATCACCCATCTGGAGCCGGAGAGCTCGACCTGCCCGACGGCCTCCACCTCGGACCCCGGGAGAACGTGCCTCGTCTGGATCGAGCGAACCTCCACCTGGCCCGTGCCGTCGCCCAGCGTGAGCGCCGTCCCGACCTGGTGACTCTTGACCGCGCCCAACACTCGGACCTCGGTGCCGGGCGCCAGGCGGTAGAGCTCATTGATGGCCGTGACGGGAACGCCGAACCGCGGGCTGTCCGCCAGGGTTCCCATGACCCTGAGGGCGGCCTGTCCGGGCATCCAGATCTCGACGAAGGCGTTCGTGTTCGAGGGGTCGAAGCGGCGCGAGTAAAGCCCCGTCACCCGCACGAAGTGGTCTCGCCAGTCGGGCACATGGTCCGGGTCGTCGGGCTTCAGCCAGCAGACGACCGGTCGGTTCTCGACGATCAGGATCATGCGGACGTGGTCGGGGTCGATCACCTGCTGGCTACAGACGAAGCCGTCCACGTTCACCAGGCGGTTGGCGAGGGTGTTCAGGTCGTTGATCCGGCCGCCGGTCTCGAGCGGCGTCGCGGGGGCGTTCTCCTCGACGACCCGCACGGTCACGTCGTCGGCGCTAAGTCCCCTGTTCGGCGTGATCGTTCCCTCGATCACCACGAACTGCCCCGTGCGCATGGCCGGGGGGTTGGCGGAAACCTGGATATAGACACTCAAATGATCGTCGCGCTCGATCCAGAATAGCCCGTAGTGCGGATCGTAATAACTGATGCGTCCCTGGATCCGGATGGGGTGGACCTGGGATTTCTCGTCGGTAGGCATCGCAAACACCGTCTCGGGATCGGTGATGGTGGGCCATTTTGCCTCGGTAGTCCCGGCATGAACGTCGCCGAGAAGTGTGAGGCCGATTCCTGCAAGTCCCGCACGGAGCAGGCGCAAGACGCCCATGCGAAGGCAATTGCGATTTCCTGCCACCGCCGTGAACAGCGATTGGAAATAGCCCTGGGGTACGCGGCAAGGGCGGGGCACGTTAGTGCCTAATATCTTAGGGGACTTGTCGGACACTGCCATCTCCTTCTATCGGCGCGGATGCGGCGCGGGTTTACCGCAGGCGAGAGAGCTTAGTGATACCGTGTCTTAAGATGATCCTTCCCGGGCCTGGCACCCCTGACAATTAGGATCTCGGGGGATCAGGCCGAAAGGAGCTTCCGAAGGAAGCTTCCGCTTTGGCGCAGGGCCTCCTCGCGCCGCTCCAGGGTCGCCTCGAAGTCCCGGTCCTCGACCTCGATGCACACGGGCCCGTCGTATCCGGCGTTCCGAAGCGCGGAAAGGAAGACCCCCCAGTCGATGTCGCCCAGGCCCGGCAGCTTCGGGGCATGGAAATCGAGTGGCGGGGCCAGGATGCCAACGTCGTTAAGCCTCGCGCGGTCCACCTTCACGTCCTTGGCGTGGACGTGGAAGATGCGGTCCGCGAACTCACTCAGGGGTGCGACGGGGTCCATCTGCTGCCAGACCATGTGCGACGGGTCATAGTTGAGGCCGAGCGCGCGGCTCGGGATGCGCCGGAACATCTCGCGCCAGGCCCGCGGCGACACCGCGAGGTTCTTGCCGCCGGGCCACTCGTCCTTCGTGAAGAACATCGGGCAGTTCTCGATGCCGATCCGCACGCCCGCCTCCTCCGCGTGCCTGACGATCCCGGGCCAGCGCTCGTCGAACACTTTCCAGTTGTCCTCCGGCGTGCGCGCGGGGTCGCGGCCGACGAACGTGTTCACCTGGTTGACGCCGAGGAGGGCCGCGGCGGAGATCACCTTCTTAAGGTGGCCGATGCAGACCTCGGCCTCCCGCTCGTCGGACGTCAACGGGTTGGGGTAGTAGCCGAGGCCGGAGAGCGGCACGCCGTGGCGGGCGCAGAGCGCGAGGACCTTGTCGGCCTCCGGGCGGCCGAACTGCGACGCGTCGACGTGCGTCACACCCGCGTAGCGGCGCTCGGCCCGGCCGACGGGCCAGCACATGGCCTCGACCGTCGCGAACCCGGACTCGTGGGCGAAGGCCAGGACATGGTCCAGGTCGAGGTCGGGGAGAATGGCTGACACGAA
>CAYQOH010000005.1:0-45589 GCA_964419075.1 uncultured Opitutaceae bacterium
TGATCGGGGCCGGGCCCTGGCCGTTCTTCACCTCCTTGATCGTGTGGTAGGCGCGTACGTCGATGATCGCCTCGGGGCCGGTGACGCCCGTCGTGATGTCGGCGCAGAGCGTCCAGCCGATGCCGCCGCCCGAGCCGACGTCAATGAACCCGTCCATCGGGCGGGTGTAGAACGCGTACTTGCCCCCGACGAATTCCGGGTGGAGCACCACGTTCCTCTGCTGCGACGCGGGCGTCCGCAGGTTCGGAAGGCGCTCCCACTTCAAAAAGTCCCGCGTGCGCACGATTCCCGCAACCGCGACGGCGCTGGAAAGGTCCCCGGGCTTTGCGTCCGGGTCCTTCGCCTCCGAGCAGAACACCCCGTAGATCCAGCCGTCCTGGTGGAACGTGACGCGCATGTCGTAGACGTTCGTCTCGGGCTTGATCTCGGGCAGGTCGACCGGCTCGTCCCAGAAGCGCCAGTTGTCGATCCCATTGGGGCTCTCGGCGATCGCGAAGAGGCTCTTGCGGTCGTAGCCCTCGAATCGAACGACCATGTGGACCTTGCCGCCCCACATGAAGGCGCCCGGGTTGAGCGTCGCGTTGACGCCCAGCCGCTCCATGAGGAAGGGGTTGGTCGCGGGGTTCAGGTCGAAGCGCCACTCGATCGGGGCGTGGCGGTAGGTGATCACCGGGTGCTCGAAGCGCTCGAACACGCCGTTGTCCCAGTTGCGGTCGACGGGATTCCTGCGCGAGAGGAACTCCTCGTGATCGCTGCGCAGCTTGCGGAGGCGAGCCGCCCAGGGCTTGGGCGCGCCCGAGGGGACGCCGGGGCTCTTCCTTTGCGGGCCGGACGCGGCCTTCGGCCGCAATGAGGTCTTTGGCTTAGTCGTCATGATTGTGCGGACGTCCCGTTGGCCCCGTCCATGATCTCACCCAGGCGCCGGGTCGCCTCGAGGCCCGTCCTGCCGTTGTGGTAGGGGCATTTCCAGAAGCTCACCTTGAGCTCCTTCTCAAGAACCCGACCGTCCCGCGTGACGCCGCGAAGCCATTCGCCGCGCCGGCGGTCGATGAGGCGCTTCTCGATGAAATCCCATGTCCTCAGGGCCGCGGACAGGAAGCGCTCGTCCCGGGAGATCTGATAGGCGTTCAGGAAGCCGACGACCGCCTCGGCCTGCGGCCACCACTCCTTGTTGGTGTCGGTCAGACCGCCAGGCCCCCCCTGGTTGTACACCCCGCCGTCGGCGTCGACTCCCTCGGCCAGCGTCACCGCGGCGATCTTGACGGCCAGGGGCCGGATGCGCGCGATGAGCTCCGGGTCCCCGAGCGCCTCGGCCGCCCAGGTGAGGAGCCAGGCGGCCTCGATGTCGTGGCCGTACGAGATCAGCGGCGAGCGCAGCGCCCAGTCCTCGGCGAAGAACAGGCCCAGGTGCCCGCTCATCGGGTTGACGATGCGGTCGAGCATGAGCTTCACGAGCTCCGCGAGCGCGGAGCGCACCGCCGGGTCCGGCCAGACCGAGAGGAGGCGCGTGTAGGCCTCCATGACGTGCAGGTGGGTGTTCTGGGACTTGGGCTCGTTCAGGTCGACCTCGCTCAGGCGCATGTCGGCAATCGGCTCCCAGGCCCGGCCGAACGCCTCGAGGTATCCGCCGTGGCGCGCGCGGGCATGGCCCTCGATGAGGCGGAATGCGGCGACGGCAAGGTCGAGGGGCTCGCGGCGCCCCGTGGCCGCGTGGTATTCGGCGAGGGCGTAGACGGCAAAGGCCTGCCCGTAGACCTGCTTGCGGTCGCGAAGGACCGTGCCGTCCGCGGCGACCGACCACCAGTAGCCGCCGAATTTCGGATCGTGGAAATGGGCCTGCAGGTCGCCGCAGGCGAGGTCGGCCATCGCCAGGTGGGCAGGGTCGCGGTACCGCGCAAAGGCGGCCGAATAGGTCCAGAGGATCCTTGTCGTGAGGAGTGCGCCCCTTTCCGCGCCCGGGTCGACGGCAAGGTCGTTCGTCAGCGAGCCGAAATAGCAGCCGGCGTCCCTGTTGACGACCTTGTCCATCCAGAAGGGAAGGATGTTCCCGCGAAGGTCGCCTTCAATTCGGCGAAGATAATCACTGAGCAGGGAAGGACTCATCGCGGCGGGGCGGGTTCGGGGGTGCGGTCTCTGGGAACCTCCTAGATGACCGTTTGGCGGTGAATTGTCTATCCTAGTCGTTTGGTCTCACGACCCTCCGCAGACCTGGAACGCCGCTTCGCCCCGGGGAAGTCCCGGGACGGCCCGGACGGGGATCCTCGCTCCGAAGGGAGCCCCAGCCGAAGCCCATCGTTTTCCCTGTAGACTAATGAGGCGTTGCGCCCAGCATTCCCCCTTGGGGGACGCTCGGGGCCCCGCCGGCGTCCTCGCCGAACATGCGACTGCGGGATCCACACAATCAATTGGCACCTGGAGGCGCCGGCATTCGATGCACGGACTGGCCGGGCTGGGCGTGCTGCGCCCTTCTCGCCGCGGGGGCCTTCGCGGTGTATGCTCGGACGTTCTCGGTCCCGTTCCTGTTCGACGACCTTCCCACGATCCCGGGCAACCCGACGCTCCGGCATTGGGCCACGGCGCTCGCGCCTCCGGCGAACACGACCGCGACCGGCAGGCCCGTCGTCAACCTGTCGCTGGCGATCAACTACGCCCTCGGGGGAACCCGCGTGTGGGGCTACCACGCCGTGAACCTGGCGATCCATGTCCTGGCCGGGCTCACGCTCTTCGGCTTGCTCCGGCGGCTGCTCGCGCGGGCGCTGGGGGCCAGGGCCCTGCCGGTCGCATTCAGCGCGGCGGCGCTCTGGACCGTGCACCCGCTCCAGACCGAATCGGTGACCTACATCGTCCAGCGGGCGGAGTCCCTGATGGGGCTCCTGTACCTTCTGACGATCTACTCGTTTGTCCGGTGGCGACAACGGGCCGGGGAATCCTCCCGCGCCGGAATCCCGTGGGCCGCACTCAGCGTCGTGTTCTGCGGCATCGGCATGGCTACAAAGGAGGTCATGGTCACCGCACCCCTGGCTGTCCTGCTGATCGACCGCCTGTGCTTTGCGGGATCCCTTGGCGAAGCATGGCGGCGCCGCAGGCCCTATTACCTTGCCCTCGCCGCCACGTGGGTGCCGCTGGCCGCGCTCGTCTGGCACGGCGGGATCTTCAGGGACCTCCTCTCGCCCACCGGAGCCCGGAGCGAGATCTCCGGATACGGCCCGGGGGCGTCAGCCTTGCAATACTGGGCCACGCAGCCCGAGGCGATCGCCCGGTACCTGCGCCTTGCACTCTGGCCGCATCCCCTGGTCTTCGACTACGGCGTGCAGTGGCTCTCGGCGCCCGGAGATCCCGCTACGCCTGGCACCCTCCTTGGGCGGCTGCTGGCACCCGCAGCCGTCGTTGCGGTCGCCCTGGCCGTAACGCTGCGCGGCCTGCGCCGCAACACGGCCATTGGTGTGCTGGGCTTCTGCTTCTTCGCGGTCCTGGCTCCCACAAGCATGATCCCCGGCGACAGGCAGACGGCGGCCGACCACCGAATGTACCTTGCACTGGCCCCGGTTGCCCTGCTCGCGGCGCTGGGGGCCGAACGAAGGCTGGGGCGGTCGGCGCTTCCGGTGAGCCTCGTCCTGGCCGGGGCCCTCGGCCTGGTCGCTGCGCGGCGCAACCAGGACTACTCCAGCGAGCAGGCGATTTGGAGCGATACGGTCGCCAAGTGCCCCGGGAACTCCTTCGCGCACTTCAACCTGGGCGTCATACTTTCGAGCGTTCCCGGCCGGCGGGACGACGCGGTCGCGCAGCTCGAGGAGGGGCTGCGCCTCAGGCCGGACTCCGCCGAGGGCCATGTCGACCTGGGCAACGCCCTGTCGAACGCGCCCGGCCGGTTGGAGGACGCGGTCGGGCACTACCGGGAGGCGCTGCGCCTGAGTCCCGACATCGTCGGCGCGCACATCGGCATGGGAAACGCCCTGGCACGGATGCCCGGGCGCCTGAATGACGCCGTGGCTCAGTTCGAGGATGCGGTGCGCCTGGCGCCGGGATTTGCCGTGGGGCATTTCGACCTTGGAAACACCCTGGCAAGGGTGCCCGGGCGGCTGGATGACGCCATCGCGCAGTACAAGGAGGCCTTGCGCCTCAAGCCGGACCTCGCACCGGCCCATTTCAGCCTGGCGGTCGCGCTGCTCAACCTTCCCGGCCGCGCGGAAGAGGCCAAGGAGCAGCTCGAGGAGGGCCTGCGGATATCGCCCGACGACGCGCAGGCCCGGAGGATCCTGTCGCAAATCAGCCGATAGGGACAGGTTTCCGGTTGCGAGGGATCCGCCCGCGGGGCTCTACCTCGGAAGCACCCCCCAAAACGGCCCCCATCCCGCCGCTCTGTTTCCATGAGGCGCGGGTTGACTGGAGGTTTGTCGCTTGATGCGGCATTGCCATTCTTCTGCGCGCTCGCCATGAGCCGCCGTTCCGAGATCACTCTACCGCCAGATGCAACGCGTCATCATACCAGTTCGAACCCTGCTCGCCCACCGCGACCTTATAATCGTGCTGGTTTGCAACCTGGTGCTTGGACTCGCCTTCTCCTTCGTCGGCCCGTTCTACTCGATGTTCGGCACCATCGAGGTCGGGATGTCGAATTGGACCTTCGGCGTGTTCATGACGATCACCTCGGTCGCCGGCATCGTCCTGAGCACGGTGCTCGCGAGGTGGTCCGACACCAGGTACAGCCGCCGCGCCATACTTCTTCTGGGCTGCGGGTTCGGCGTGGCGGGCTACGCGGGCTACGCTTACGTCCGCAGCGTCCTTTGGCTGACGGTGATAGGCTCTATTGGGCTAGGCATCGCCTCGATCACGTTTTCGCAGCTGTTTGCCTACGCGAGGGAGGCCATCGAGAGGCATGGCATTCCGGACGACGAGGCGCCCCTGTACATGAACATCTACCGGCTGACCCTGTCGCTGGCCTGGACCATCGGGCCGGGGGCCGCCGCCTGGGTGATGATCCGCTATTCGTACAAGGGCACGTTTCTCGTATGCGCCGGCTTCTTCCTCCTGCTGATGACGATCGTTTGGTTATATGTCCCCGCAAGGCCGCCGCCCGTCGCCGCATCGGCTTACCGGATCCCTCTCCTTCGCCTGCTCAGGAGGCCCGACCTCCTGTGCTATTTCTGCGCCTTCGTGCTGGTATTCGTCTGCATGACCATGGGGATCATGAACCTTCCCCTCATGATTCTTCAGACGCTCGGAGGGACCCAGGAGCAGGTGGGCATCACCTACAGCGTTGCTCCATTCTTTGAGCTTCCGTTCCTTCTGCTGTTTGGGTTGGCCGCCTCCAAGGGTGGAAAGCCGGGGCCGCTGATCCGCCTTGGAGTGATCATTGCCGTCGCCTATTACGCGCTCCTGTCCCAAGTGCAGGCGCCGTGGCAGATCTATCCCATACAGATCCTAAGTGCCGCAATGATCGCCATACTGTCCGGAATCGCCATCACCTTCTTCCAGAGTTACATACCCAACCAGCCCGGCACGGCGACCAACCTCTATACGAACGCGAACCGTGTTGGATCGACCATCGGCTATCTGTGCTACGGGTCTCTGGCCACCGGCCTGGGTCACCGGGCGGTCTTCCTTATGTGCACGGGAGTGTGCGCTGCCGCCTTCCTTTTGCTCTGGCTCTCCCGCGAGGAGCATGAGCATCAGGCCGCAGCGGGTTCCTGAGACGGCGCGAATCGGCGAGATCTCGTCTACTGCCAGACCTGTGGGATGGCAGGGAAGAGGCTCAGGGCATTGCGGGATCGTGGGGCAGGCAGCCCATGAAGACTTAGGAATCGTCTGATGGCCTGCGGCGACGGTCCCGATGCGCCGGAAGTCGGGTCGTGAGGCCCGGGCCCTGGCCTAGCCAAGGCGCTGCGAGGTCCCACTCGTACCTACCATTACATTTCCGGGGCGATGCCAGAAGCCCCGCTGGCATCTAATCTGGGCGGTGTAGGCCCCCAATATGCCTAGGTGGGTGACGCGGTCGGGCTCGGCCTCGGAGTCGGCTTGGGCGGCCGCGTGGGCGTCGGTGTCGGCGTCACCTGCGGGGTCGGACTCAGCCCTGGCGTTGGGCTCGGTCTTGGGTTCGGCGTAGGTGCCCGCGTAGGCGTCGGCGTCGGTGTTACCGACGGAGTTGGACTTGGCTTTGGGGTCGGGGTCGGTCTCGGGGTTGGCGAAGGCACCCGAGTGGGTGTGGGCGTCGGACTTGGGGTCGGGGTCGGAGATGGGGTCAGGGTTGGGCTCGGCGTCGGGGTTGGGGTCGGCGAAGGGGTGGGTGTTGGCGAGGGCGTGGGCGTGGGAGGCAGCAGGCCTGCGCCATTATTGTACAGTTCGGAAATCTCGCTCGAGCTAAGCGCCCGATTCCAGATTCCCCAATCCTGCAGGCTTCCTGACAGAAACATCATGTAACCGGTGTCGCCTGAAGTTTGAACATGGGCACCAAAGAGGAGCCCTGAAGTGTTCGCCGTTGTGTTCAGCGTGATGGAATTTGATGAGCCGATCAACGAGGCATCATTCAAATAGATATTCACGTTCGAGCCGCCATCATAGGTCATCGCGTAGAAATACCACTGCCCTGGGGAAATCCAGACGCCCGTGTAGATGTCATTTCCGTGGCTGGCGAAAAAGAAGTGATTGCCCGAGTAATCGGTGAGGGCCGTCAGTTGGCCGCCAATCCGCTGGCCGTAGGTCACGATTGCCTGATCGCCTCCAGCGCTGAAGTAAACCCAGCCCGCGATGGTGCGCGGGCTGTCGCCTAGGGGCGCAATCGGGTCCAAGACCTGCACGTATTGCCCGGCCGATCCGTTGAAGGTCAGCGCCCCGCCAAGATTGGCCGTCGTCCAAGGCGAGCCTGAAAAGTTGACCAACGTGCCATCCGCGCCGCCAATGATATCAGTCACGGTCGTGCCCGAGCCGTCATCGAACGGATAGAAGGATACCAACCCATCCCATACCGTCTGCGCCGAAGTCGCACTCGCTGCGGCAAAGAACAGAACGCTAATGATGTACGCCCGGCTCGCACTGCGCCGCGAGCTCGTGATTGTTGGAGTCTTGAGCAGCATGGCTAATATTGGGTTAGCTGACACGGTTCCTTTTGCTGGCTCCATATTCTATTAACACCTTCTGTGATAACGTGCATACATTTGTCTTTCTTGAACCCACGTATTAGACACTGCCATCAACACTATAACTGAAGATTGTGCGGCATGTCCGTGCTTGAAGTGCGTACGAGCGGGTGCCAAATCCGCACCTGCGCCGAGGCAGGTCGGTGAGGTCCTGGTTCCTGCGGTCCGCGCGAGCGACGAAACGCAGGTTGTTCATGGGATGAGGAGTGCCTTAGGGCGTAACGCCCTCGGACCATGTCCGTCTCAGTCCTCTGGGTAGGTGTGGGCGGCGCGCGCGGACTCGGCTCGGGCCCGGAAGTCGGTCTTGCGGCCGCCGTGGGCGCCCGCGCTGGAGCGGGTTTCGGCGTTGATCAGAAGTGGTGGCAAGGCCCGGGATCGATCCGGGGACACCACCTTCAGGAGATAATCAGGAGCAATCTAGAGCTTTTTAGAGGAGTGCACAGCGTTCCCGTGTAAACCGTGCTGCACTCTGCTGCATAGCCAAAATGAGCCGCTCCAGCGCCTGCGCCCGCCCAAACGCCGGTCGTTTTCTTGCCGGAATTTAAGTTACCAGCGTCGCTTCGAATGCCGACTTCAGTTCCCGAGGGTTAGTCTTCAGTGCACCCAGACACAGCAACCACAACTTACCCCGGACCTTCGGCGTCTATCGATTTCTTGAAGGATCTTATGCTCGAGTCCTGAGCCGCGTTGTTCGCAAAAAGAATATCGGGAAATATGAAAAAGATATTGCTTTTCAAGATATGCCCCCAATCGTTCTCAAATGAGGTTCACTTGGGACCTAAGAAAGGAAGCGACGAATCTTGCTAAACACGGAGTATCTTTTTCCGAGGCTCAACGGGCCTTTGTCGATCCGCTTGCCATCGTTGCTTTCGACGAAGCGCACAGTCCTCGTGGCATTCACGAACTCCGTTGGTGGCTTCTTGGGAAAGTGCATGGGCGCATCATGCTTGTTCGGTACACTCACCGGCCGAACGGCTTGATTAGAATCATAGGAGCGGGACACTGGGAAATTGGAGCTCAGATTTATGAAAAAGAAAACGGCACCGATTGAAACGCCCTTGTTCAACAGGGCGGGTTATCAGGTCAACATGCACGACCTGAACGGTGAGCCACTGCCCCATCTCAAAGCGCTGGATTTTCGACCGTTCAAGCATGGCGGAGCGCGGGCTGGCGCTGGTCGCAAGCCCTCGGGTCGCAAGCCCATTCTGTTGCGCCTTAGCCCCAAATTGATTTCGGGTTTGCGAAAGGAAGCCGCACGAAAGCGTCGGACGCTATCGGAGGTCGCAGAGGAGCGATTGGCTCAGGTTTAGGCTATCCTCTCTTCTCGGCCAGCCATGCAAAGCAGGCGCCGGTGAGGCGACACAAGTCTCTTAAGAAATTCGAAATCAAACGGCTGCCCGGGCTTGGATGGAACGAGCGACCAAGTGATTAACAGTTGCGTGCAAGCAGCCGATTTCACCTGCAGTTCTACTGGCGTGGGCTAGTCTTGAAAGTGGTGGCAAGGCCCGGAATCGAACCGGGGACACAAGGATTTTCAGTCCTCTGCTCTACCAACTGAGCTACCTTGCCGACTGAAGACGGGTGGCGGGTATTACGCCTCTATCAAACGGAGTGACAAGCAATTTCGCAGGCCTCCGCGGTTGCCCGTTTGAAACCGAGCGACCAGGGGATTCGGCTCCCGCGCACGTTCCGGTCTTCTTGACCGTACGTGGTCGGCTCTTCACGTTTCGCTCAATGTCCGCGAATCGACGCTGGCTCCTGGTTGGACTCGCCCTCGCCGCCACCGGCCTCGCCTTCGGTTCGAAGCTGCAGCTCATTCGCGCCTACGGAAGCGACGTCCCGTATATGGACGAATGGGACGCGGTGGGGCGCGTCCTCCTCATCCCGCGGTCGCTCGGCACCCTTCACGCCGGCGACTTCCTGGTGCCGCAGAACGAGCACCGAATCGTGCTCTCCCGCGTCATCAGCTATCTCCTCGCGGTCTCAAACCGACAGTGGGATGCCCTTCTCGAGATGACCGTTGGGGCGGCGATCCACGCCGGCTTCTGCGCGGCGCTGCTCATATTCGCGCGCACACTCGTCAGCGGCTTTCGGTTCCTCGGCGTGGCGCTCGTAACCGCGGTGCTCTTCGTGCCGCCTTTCGACTGGGAGAACACGCTCCAGGGGATCCAGTCCCAGTTCTATCTCCTCGAATGGGGCGCACTGGGCATGCTCGTCCTCTGCGTCCCGTCTCCGCCCCTCTCTGCCAGGTGGTGGGCCGGGATCCTGGTCGGCGCGGCAAGCCTGGGAACGATGGCATCGGGCTTCATCGCGGGAGCCGCGGCCTTGGCCCTCCTCGGGGTGGGAGCCGCCATCGGGCGGCACGTCACCGCGCGCGGAGTCGGCGGAGCCGTGGTGCTCGCGCTATTCTGCATCGCGGGCTATCTGACCGTCGCGCATGTGCCCGGCCACGAGCGGCTGAGGGCGCACTCAATCTGGGCGTGGACCGTGGCCGCCACCTCGGCGCTCGCCTGGCCCGCATGGGACTGGCCGCCCCTCTTTCTGGTCATGCAGCTTCCTATCGCCCTCGTCGCCGCACGATGCTCCCGCGCGCGCTCGATGGGGCCCGGCGAGTCCGTCCTCATCGCCCTGGCGGTGTGGCTGTGGATGCAAGCGGCGGTCATCGCCCTGGGTAGAGCCAACGAGGGAGTCTTCAGGAGCCCGCGCTACATGGACCTCTATGCCGTCGGCTCGTTCTGCAACGTCGTCGCGCTCGCCCTTTTGTGGAGAAGCGGCGCCCGCGGCCGGGCCTTGGGGCTGCTGGCCGCCGGCTGGGTCGCGCTCTTTGCATCCGGCCTTTGGATGCGAACGCGGGACGTGCATAGCGTCTATCTGCGCAACACTCCGAGGCTGAAGGCGAGTGAGCGGCGCAACGTGCGGGCGTTCCTGGCCACGGGGGACGCGTCGATCCTGCGGGCGGCGGGAAAAGACGAGCTGCCCTATCCGTCGCCGGCGGGCCTGGAGGTGATGCTCCGGGCGCCCGGCATTGTCTCCATGTTACCGATGGGAATCCGCACGCCCCTCCATTTGGCCCCGAGCGCCGGATCCGCCGGATTCGAGCTGCAAGAGCCGGCCGGAATCTTCCAGGACTCGGGTGCGCGGATATGGATCGCGAGGAAGGGCCCGGCGCGGTTCGTGAGCCAGCCGCTCCCGCAGGATATCCTTCCCTTCGTTCATTTGGATGTTGCCGGGAGCCGGGGCATGGATGCGGCGGCGCTGCGCGTCGAGACGGCGGCCGCGGGCGTTACCATGCCGCCATTCGCCCTAACGGAGGGGCTTCCCCACTCTGCAGACGTGGCGGTTCCAGAGGGCGCGGCGGCGCACCTCGTCGTGGACGTACCCGCGGGAGACCACTGGTTCGCGTTCGCCGAACCGGTCGAGCTGGGCCGCGGATCCTGGGCGACCCACTGGCTCCTGCGCCGCTCGGGCCTCATCACGGCGATCTCCGCCCTCCTGTTCGCCGCCGCCCTTATTGGCCTCGCCCTCGCCGACCGGTCCTCCCGGACTGCGGCCGCGTGACCGGCGCCCTGCCCGGGAATCGCCCCGCCGGTCGGCGGTTCAGCGCTTCTGCCACGCGCCGAAGTACTCGATCTGGTTCTCCGAGGCCGCCGACTTGAACCGGCAGGAGGCGTCTATCCCGAGATTGTCGAAGCTGGCGCGGAGGAACTCCTCGAACGTCTCCGAGGTCCACACATGGGCGTGCTCGCGGCGGTTTCGCGAGAGCTGGATGTGGATCTTCAGGTTCTCCGGCGGCTCCCTGAACACGTGGGGCGCCGCGCTCCTGAGGAAGCTCTCATAGTGGTCGTCGCTGCTCTCCCTGACCTCCCCGACGTAGTCGGACCAAAGATGCGCCCAGGGCGTCAGCTCCCTGCCCCGGTCAAACGTGTAGTCCTTGTCGGGGATCGCGAGGATCACGATCCCGCCCTTCCTGCAGATCCGGAAGATCTCGCGGACCGCCTTGACCGGGTTGGCCACGTGCTCGAGCACGTGGTTCACCACAACAAAATCGAAGGCGCCGTCGCGAAACCGACCCAGCCCGTCATGGTCCAGGTCGCCGACATGGTCGACCTTGACGAGCTTTTCGCGCGGAATCTCCGGGAAGAGCGCCGCGGCCTGCGCCTCGCTCACGGCGTCGAAGTATTCGACCCTCACGCCCTTCGGGAGGTCCGCAGGCTCGTGCAGCGCCCCGATCTCCAGCCCGTGTCCGCTGACAAATGCATAGCCCGAGCGGCGATGGGAAAGCGGAACCATTGATGCTGGCCCGAATGGACCGAGGGCGTCGCGGGAGTCAAGTCCTATTGGCCCCGGCGGACCCAGCGTCGCCGCGCCGATATCACTGAGCGCGCAGCACTACAATCGGATCGACCTTGGTTGCGCGGCGGGCGGGCAGATAGCATGCCAGCAGGGCGACGAGGCCCAGCACGAGAGGAACACCGACCAGGGTCACCGGATCGACCGGGCTCACGCCGTAGAGAAAGCCCGACATCAGGCGAGTCGCCCCAAGCGATACCGCGATCCCAACCGCCGCGCCGACTGCGGCCAGCAGCATGCCCCGGCCTATGACGAGGCGAAGGACGTCCGACGAGCTGGCCCCCATGGCGATCCGCACGCCAAACTCCTGCGTGCGCTGGCCCACCGCGTAGGCGAGCACAGCGTAGACGCCCATGGCCGCAAGCATGAGGGCGACGGATCCTAGCAGGAGCAGGAGGCTCGACGCCATGCGCTGCGGGAAGAGTACCATT
This sequence comes from uncultured Opitutaceae bacterium, assembly GCA_964419075.1. Classification (GTDB taxonomy): domain Bacteria; phylum Verrucomicrobiota; class Verrucomicrobiia; order Opitutales; family Opitutaceae; genus Palsa-1447. The sequence goes on from CAYQOH010000005.1 coordinate 11,915, forward strand.
CCGGAATGCGCGGAAAGCGGCACCGGCCTGAGCAGCTCCACTCCCGGGTCGATCTCGTGGATCGCTTGGCGCATCATTCCCGAGAACGCGGACGGATCGCCCGAGGTGCGCACGCAAAGGCTCAGGTCCAGGTCCGGCACTTCCTGGAGGTAGGGCAGGTAGAAGAAGCACCACGGGCTCTCGTTCAACTGGTTGTACTTTCCCGCCTTGGCGACTCCCACGATCGTGCGCGAGACGCCACCCGTGCGGAACTGGCGGCCGATCGGATCCTTTCCTGGCCAAAAGCGCCTCGCAAAAGTCTCGTTCACGATCGCGACCTTCGACGAATTCGAGTCGTCGGCCTCGGTGAAATCGCGCCCCGCGACCAGCGGCAGGCGCAGCGTGCTGAAATACCGCGGCGAGATGATGGCGAAGGTGTAGGTTGTGTCCTCCCCAACCGGGCGCTGGTAGCCGTCCACGTCCACGTCCCAGCCCTTGCAGCCGGAGAGCCCAAGGGGGAACCAGCTGGCAAGCGCGGCGTCCTCGACGCCGGGCAACGAGGCGAGGCGGTGCTGGGCCTGCCGGTAGAACGTCCTGCCGGTCGTCACGTCGTAGCCGTTCATGCCAATCTGCATTCCGGCGATCAGCACGTGATCCGGATTGAAGCCGAAGTCGATCTGGCGGGCTTGGCGCAGGCCCTTGATGCAGAGTCCCGCCCCGACAAGCAACGCGAGCGCGATGGCGATCTCCGCCACCACGAGCCCGTCGCGAAGCCGGTGCTGCGATGCGCCTCCCTGCGAGGACAACCTCCCTCCCTCCTTCAGGACGGCCTGCAGGTTGAGGTGGGGGGCCTGAAGCGCGGGGACCAGCCCAAAGGCGATCCCGGTCGCCATCGAAAGCAGCAGCGTGAAGCCCAACGACAAGCCGCCCAGGTGGAAGTCGAGCTGCGTGTTCGCGGCGATCTCAGGCGGCAGGAAGAAGGGGACCGAGTCCACAGCCCAGGCCGCGAGAAGCGTTCCCGCGCCTCCGCCAAGGAGCGCCAGTACGAGGCTCTCGGTCAGGAACAGGCGGACCAGCTGCCAGCGGTTCGCACCGGCGGCAATGCGGATCGCAACCTCCTTCTGGCGGCTGGTCGCCCGGGCCAGCAGGAGGTTGCCGACGTTCGCGGCCACGATCAGCTGCACGCCGAGGCTTACCGCAAGGAGCAGGCGAAGCGCGGGACCCATCGCGGTTTGGCCTCCCCAGGGGCACCGCGAGAGGGGCACCACGCGGTGGTGCGCCTCCAGGTTGTTGTTTGGATATGCCTTGGCCAGCTGCGCATCCATCGTGGTCACGGCCGCCTGCGCCTGCTCGATGCTCACGCCGGGCTGCAGCCGGGCGAGATCAAGCCATCCGCGCGCGCTGCGCGCCGTCAGAAAATAAGTGCCCTGGTTCCTGACCTCCCAGATCATGGATAGCGGCGCCCACGCATCAAAGATCATCGGGCTGACCGAGCCACGAAACGAGGCCGGCACGACGCCGACGATCGTGAAGCTGTGGCGGTTCAGGTCGACCACACGACCCACGATGCCCGGATCGGCGCCAAACCTTCCGCGCCAGAGGCGCTCGCTGATCACCAGCACGGGGTTGCCACCCGGCTTCCTGTCCTCGTCCGGCAGAAACGTGCGGCCGAGGAGGGGCCTGACGCCGAGCAACTCGAAGAAATTGGCCGAGACGATCTCGCTCTGTATCCACTGCTGCTGCTTCTGCACCGTGAGGCAGGAGTTCGTTGGCATCGACGCCTCCGTGCCGACGAATACCTGGTGGAACCGCCCGAAATCGCGCAAGTCGGGCAGCGAGGCACACCCGCCGCCCTGATTCGAGACGAGAACGACGATGCGGCCCTCGTCCTCAACACCAGGCAGGGGGTGCAGCACGAGGTTCTGAAGCCAGCACATCACGGTTGCGTTGGCACCGATGCCGATCGCCATCGAGAGCACGACGACGGCCGTGAACCCTGGCGACTTGGTAAGCTGGCGCAGTGAGTGTCTAAGGTCGGAGAGCATTCGGGGCGGATCTCGTTGAGATTGGGTTCTGCGGTTGCATGCGGTGTGCCAAGGATTTCGCTTAGATACATGATGCTCATGGTTATTTACTTATGTAACCTGAATACCTGGAGACACGGCCAAGAAGCCCGCCATTGGAACGCGCTCTTCCCGGAATTGGGACGAATGGCTAGGTTGAGGCAGCATCGGCCCGGCGGAGGGAAGCCGACCGGCGAGTCCCGCGGGGCGAGGGAGGGTGTCGCCGTCTTGTATTGCCCGAGTCCGGCCTTCATCCTGCAGACGTGATCGCGGCGACTCCCACCCTCCCCTCGCGTACCTCCGTCCTTGCAACGGTCCTCGTGGGCCTCGGCCTGCTGACCTGCATCTACCTGTCCGCCCTGAAGCTGCTCAACGTGCCCTGTCCCCTGACGGGCTGCGGGGAGATCATCAACAGCCGGTACGGGGCGATCCTGGGTGTCCCGCTGCCTTTCTTTGCCGTGCCCCTTTGGGTGATCCTCGCCCTTCCGACCACTCAGGCCTGGCAGAGCCGCGCGCAGCTCGCATCGGCCGTGCTTCTGGCGCTGGGCGGCCTGATCCTCATGGGCGTCCAGTTCATTGTCCTCCGGGGATTCTGCCCCTTCTGCACGCTCCACGCGGCGGCGGCCCTTGCGGTGGCCTTCGTCCTTCCCTTCAGGGGCCGTGCACATTCCTGGCTGCCGTCGCTCGTGCTGGTGCTCACCCTTCCCCTGGTCCTTGCGGCCAAGGGACTGGCCCTGGCTCAGGTTCATTCCTGGGATGCCCCGGGCTACGCCTCGGTGATAATCCCGAAGGCGTCGAAGGACGCCAAGACTAAGAAGCCCGTGAACGTTTCCGACTCGTCGATGCAGTCCCTTGATTCGACCGTCGACCAGGCCGCCTTCGACTGGCTGGGACCCGTCGATGCCGAGCGGTCCCCCATCTTGGTCATCAGCTTCCAGTGCCCGCACTGCCTCGACCTGCTCGGGCAGTGCCTCAAGCACCCGCGGTTCGGCTCCCTGAAGGGACCCAAGATTCTCCTCTTCTCGAGTTCCGAGAACGCCGCCGACTCGACTGCGGTGCTCGCGGCGATTCTCTCGGAGCCCGGCACGCCCCAGCAGCAGTTCACCGCCGTGTTCAGCCAGCTGGGCATGTTGTTCGACCCCCTGCTCACCCGCGACTCAAAGGAGCTTCGCGCCCGACTCGGCGTGCTCTTCCCCCATTTCACCGAGAACCTGGCGGCGGCCAGGAAGAGGCTCGACGCCCAGTCCGAGGCGCTGAAATTCATCCCGGGCAAGGGCACGCCCTTCCTTCTCCATTCAAACGGCTCCGGGAAATACGACGTGACGCCCGACGATGTCCTGTTCCCGTGACCCGGGGCAGGCCGGGCGGCGCGGGTCAGACCCTGCCCCGCTTCGCCTCGAGCTGAGTGCGGATCTCGGCCATCTTTTCCTGCGTCAGCGGGTAGCGCAGCAGGGCCAGCAGCGCCAGGATCAGCCCGACGATCGGGATCGCGGCAAAGAGGAAGCGGATCATGAACAGCGTGTGCTCGGACTGCATGCCCTGGAGCTTTGAGTTGAAGCCGACCCAGCCCAGCAGGCCGAACGAGGCCCCGGCGCCGAGCGCCATGCCGACCTTGTTGATCCAGGAGTTGCAGGCGGCGAACGAACCCTCGCGCCGCCGGCCGTTCTGCAGCTCATCATAGTCGACCGCGTCGGCCACCATCGACGCCCAGATCGTCCAGAAGCCCGACCCGATGAAGGCCGTAATCCCCGAGGACATGATCTGCAGCCACGGGAGGGCGGGGGTGTAGAGCCACCAGCTCGCCACGAACCCGCAGATGGCGCTCACAAAGACCACCATCAGGGCCCGGCGCTTGCCCAGCCAGTGCGCCACCGCGGCGAACACGGGAACCCCGACCGCCCCCAGGACCATGCCGCCGATCCCCATCCAGAGGTTCCACCGTGCGCCGACCGAGACATCCCCTTTGCACACGTAGTAGATGGTGTCGTAGAAGCCCAGGGTGCCGACCATGCTCAGGCCGAGGCCGTAGGCCAGGTTCATGAGCACCTGGATGCGGAATGGGCGGCACCGGAGCGTCTGCCACAGCGTCTCCAGGATCGATATCTTGGCCTGTTTGTTGGCGACGACCTTCCCGTAGTAGCGCTCGCGCACCAGCGCGAACGAGGTCAGCCCGGCCACCATCATGATGACGCCGCAGATCACGCAGAAGACCTGGGCTCCGAGCAGGATGTTGGGCGACGCGCCGGCCGGCGCCTTGCCCCAGGCCCCCCAGGTCGTGAAGAGCAGCCTCAGGCGCTCGCCAAGGTTGGAGCGGTCGGCCCCTACCCAGACCGACATTGTGAGAAACTGCCCGCCGAAGAAGAGCCCGACCTGGGGCAGCGTCTTGATGACGTTGACGTACGAGAACACGCTGGTGCGCTCGTGGTAGTCCGGCGTAAGCTCGTATCCAAGGCTCTGGTACGGCATGTTGAAGCAGCTCACCAGCGGCAGGTAGACCGCGGAGGACGCCAGCATGAACCAGAAGTAATTCGAGATGTTGTGCCCGAGGAGATGCGTGTAGCCCCATCCCGGGCCGACGGCCACGACGAGCGGCAGGCCCAGGCCCGCGAGCACGGAGCCGACGAGCATGTACGGCCGGCGCCGGCCGAAGCGCGTGCGCGTGTTGTCGGAGAGCCAGCCGAACAACGGGTCCGACACCGCGTCGAAGACCCGGTTCAGCACGACGGCGATGCCCACCAGGACCGGGTTCACCCCGAGGAAGATGTTAAAGACCAATCCGGCGAAGTTGGGGTAGTGCCAGTGCCCCCACATGTCTATCCAGATGCCTATCCCGTAGCCGACCTTCTGCGAAACGGGAACCTTGTCCCCCTTGGCGGCGGGATCGGACGGGGCGGGTGTCGGCGCGGGGACTTCGGCTGGGGTTGCTTCCATTGGGGTCGGGGTTGGCGGGGCGCCCCATTCCTGAGGGGTTTCGCCGCGGCGTCAACAAGCGCAAGGCGACCGCCGTAAGCGCGCTAATGCTCCCTATAATCGCTTCTGGATTCGTGCGCCGATCCGGCGGCCCGCCGGACTCGCCACCGTGCGCGCGGCGCTCCCCGCGCCTTCTGTCTCGCCTCTGAACGCGTCTGTCTAGACTCATTCCCCATGTCGCCCCGAACCTTCACCCTAGCGATCCTCCTGAATGCGGCGCTGCTCGGCGCCGCGCCGTCGCCCCAGGCGGGCCTTCCGCGGATCCGGGTCCACGAGGGCGGTCATCTCCTCTCGACGGAGGACGGGAAGCCCTTCTTCTGGCTGGGAGACACCGCCTGGCAGCTGATCCACGACACGACGCGGGAGGAGTGCTCGTACTACCTGCGCACGCGGGCCCGCCAGGGCTTCACCGTCATCCAGACCGTGGTCCTGGCCGAGCGCGACGGGCTGAACCAGCCCGACGAGCAGGGCGACCGCCCTCTCTTCGACAACGATCCCGGCCGCCCCAATCCCGCCTACTTCAAGAGGGTGACCGAGATCGTCGACGAGGCCGCGGCCGACGGCCTCTATGTCGCCCTGGTCCCCACCTGGGGCGACAAACTCACGGCCCCGTGGGGGACCGGCCCGCGGATATTCACGACGGACAACCTGCCGGCCGTCCACGCCTACGGCCGCTACCTAGGCGCCCTGCTTCGGGAGCGGACGAATGTCCTCTGGCTGCTGGGGGGCGACCGCCCCGCGCGCCTGCGCGGGATGCACAATGACGCCATCGTGAAGATGGGCCTCGACGCGGGATACGCAGCCGACCAGGACTGGACGCCCGTATGGCGCGAGCTGGCCGCGGGCATCGCCGACGGCCTCGGCGCCAAGCCCCTCGCCGTCTATCATCCACAGGGCGGCGAGGAGTCGTCGTCCGAGTTCCTGCACAACGAGCCCTGGCTCAGCGTGAACGGGATGCAGAGCAGCCACGGAAGCGGGCACGACGTGCCGGTCTGGGACTGGATCGCGCGCGACTATGCGCTCACGCCGCCGAAGCCCACCCTCGACCTGGAGCCCAACTACGAGGACCACCCGTACAATCCCTGGCCGAAATGGGACCCGTCTACCGGGTACTTCCGCGACAACGACGTGCGCAGGCAGACCTACCGGTCGGTCTTCGCGGGCGCCTGCGGCGTCACGTACGGCCACCATGCGGTGTGGCAGTTCGCCGGGCCGCGGCGCGAGGTGATCAACCATGCGGACCGCGACTGGATCGATGCCCTCTGGAGGCCCGCCGCGCGACAGATGCAGTTCCTGCGCCTGCTGGTCGAGTCGCGTCCGTGGTTCACCCGGGTCCCCGATCCGCTCCTGATCGTCGGCGGCGCCGGCGAAGGCGGGCGCCACCTGCAGGCGATCCGCGACCACGACGGCACCTACGCCTTTGTCTACTTCCCGCAGATCGACCAGGAGGCGACCATCGACCTCGGGCGCCTGCGTTCCGGGACCGTGCGCGCCTGGTGGTATGACCCCCGCACCGGGGTCGCGACGTTGATCGGCGACCAGGCCGGCGGCTCGCCGGCGCGTTTCAGGACGCCGTCCTACGGGCCGGACTGGGTCCTCGTGCTGGACGAGGTGGCGAGCGGCTACGCGCCGCCGGGCCTCGTGGCGCTCGGGCGCTGAGGACCGCGCCGCGACCCTGTCAGGCCTCGGCGAGCACGTTGCGGATCACGGTGGCCAGTTCGGAGATGTCGTAGGGCTTGGCGACCATTCCGCGGAAGCCATGCTTCCGGAAGTCGGCCATTGCCAGGTCGCTCGAGTAGCCGCTTGAGACGATGGCCTTAACGCCGGGATCAAACTCGCGGAGAACCGAGATGGCCTCCCTGCCCCCCATCCCGCCCGGGATGGTCAGGTCCATCACGACCAGGTCGAACGGGCGCCCTGCCTCCTTTGCGCTGCGATAGCGGTCGATCGCCGCCCTGCCGTCCGCGACGGATTCGAACTCGAGCCCCATCCGCTGCATGAGCTTCTCCGCCATCCTGAGGATGGGCTCCTCGTCGTCCATGAAGAGCACCCGCCCTCCGCTCCCCGCGGCGATAAAGCCCGGGGAGGCGCCCTGCTGGGCCTCGGGCACCCTCGCGGCGGGAAGCCAGAAGGTGAACGTGGTGCCCTTCCCGAGGACCGAGCTCACGTCGATGTGCCCCTGGTGCCTCTTGATGATCGAGAACACGGTCGCAAGCCCGAGGCCGTGGCCCTGGAGCTTCGTGGTGAAGTAGGGGTCAAAGATCCTGCCGAGGTGCTCGGGCGTGATGCCCGAGCCGGTGTCCGCGACCGCGATGCGCACGTAGGCGCCCTCCGGAAGGACCAGGTGCGTGCCGGCGCCAATGCGCTCGTTCGACGCCGCGATCCGCAGGGTCCCGCCAAGGGGCATCGCCTGCGTCGCGTTGATCACGAGGTTCTGGATGACCTGGCTGATCTGGGCCTTGTCGACATCCGCGGCCCAGAGGCCTGCGGCCATGTCGAACTCGCTCCTCACGCTGGACCCCCGGTTTGCGAAGGTCGCTGCCTCGCGGATCACCTCGGGAAGCTGCACGGCGGAACGGACGGGGTCGCCCCCTTTCGAGAAGGTGAGCAGCTGCAGGGTGAGCTCGGCGGCGCGCTTCGTTGCGCGCACCGCGTCGTCCAGCATGCTCGCCTGCTCCGGCATCCCGCTCAGGTCGAGCTGCAGGAGCGTCAGGTTGCTCAGGATCGCCGTCAGGATGTTGTTGAAGTCGTGGGCGATGCCGCCGGCGAGCAACCCGACGGACTCCATCTTGGCCGCGTTCTGGAGCTTCTCCTCCATGCGCTGGCGCTCCGTGATGTCGCGCAGGACGAGAACGGCGCCAACCCTCTTGCTGGAGACGTCGGCGACGGGGACAAGCCTGCCCTCGACCAGGCGCAACCGGTCCGCGCTGCCCTTCATCATGGTCTGCGCGGGGAGCTCGGCCTGGACGCCGTCCTCGAGGACCTCCCTCACGGGAAGCGCCGTCGCCCGTCCGCTGGCGGCGTCCTGAAGGTGGCAGATCTCGGCCACGGCGCGGCCCACGGCCTCCTCGGCCCTCCACTGCGTCATGTCGGCCGCCGCCTTGTTCATGAACAGGACGTTCCCCCGGTGGTCGATCGTGATCACGCCTTCGCCCATGCTGCCCAGCGTCACCGCAAGCCGCTCCTTCTCGGCCGCCAGCGCCAGCTCTGCCTCGCGCCGGGCCGTGATGTCGACGATGACCCCCACCAGGTTCCACATGTCGGGGCCGAGGCGCGTGACCTTGACATGCTCGTGGAGGAGGAAAGTGCCGGCCTTCCCCTTCACGTGGAATTCCTGCTCGTAGTCCGGCCGGTCCTCGCGCAGCGCCCGCCGGGAGACCTTCTGGATATCCCTCCACTCCTCCACCATCTCCTCGGTCCAGAGCCTGTTCTCCTCGGGGACCGCATCGTCGCCAAAGATCCGCTTGTAGAGCATGGAGGGCGGAATGAACATGCGCCACTGCAGGCGGACGTCCGGGTCTCCTTGGGTGATGGCCTGCCACAGCAGGCAGTCGGCCCCCTTCAGGATCTGCTCCAGCTGCCTTTCGGTGGTCCTTCTCGCCTCCTCGGCCTCGTGCCTCTTGGTGACGTCGACGATCACGCCCGCCAGGTTCCATTCGTCGGGGCCCACGGCGCGGATGATGACCTCCTCGCTCAGCCAGTGCAGGCCGTCGGTGCCGATGATGCGGAACTCATGCTGGTAGCCGCTCGCCCCTTCGACGATGGCACGCTCGGCGGTCCGGCCCATGCGCTCATGGTCGGGGGACTGATCGTCATTCCAGAGCCAGTCCTTGTCCTTCAGGGAGGCCAGCCGGAAGATGGGGTTGACGGTGAGCTGCGGCGGGGTCCGGATCGTCCATCTCATCACGGATCCCTCCCTCACCACACGGCCCCACCACAGGAGGATGTTGGACCTGTCGAGCGTGTCCAGGATCAGCTGGTAGTTCTCGAGCCGCGCCCGCCCCTCGGCCTCGGACTCGCCGGGGACGGCAGGCGGGACGGCCTTCGCCGGATGTCCCCGGCCGAAAACCGAGCCGACGGCTGCCGCCAGCCCGAACGGCCCCAGCGTCGCGGTCGAAGCAGTGAGAAGGGCGAAAAGCACCGGGGATTGGGTTCCAAGGGCCAGCCCCGGATCCTTGGGCCGGCACCACTCCTTTATTCGGACGGATCCTGTCAATTGGGAGGAAACCCGCGGACGTAAAGCCTGTCAACCGCGCAACTTTGCGTAACCTCGCAGGAGCCGCCGGCCACCTGCGGGCGCCTACTCCTCCCCGTCGTGGTAGTCGACCGGCCCCGAGCGGATGATGCTCCGCTCCGGGGAGCGGACGAGCCACTTGTTGCTGTCGGGGTAGTAAGCGGTCTCGCCCATGGGGTTGTCCGCGACGATGTAAAGGATCAGGTCGACCTTGCCGTCATTGACGACCTGGTGCGGGCTGCCTGGCTCGAAGATGAACGCGTCGCCGGCCTCGACGGGCGTGGTGCCGTCCTTGTCGCGCACCGCGCCCGTTCCGGAGACGACATGGTAGAACTCCCACTGGGCGCTGTGCGAGTGGAAGGGGCAGGCGTATTTCCCAGGGGGGATCCTGCACATCTCGACGTCGAAGGGGTGGCGCTTCATCAGGTCGGTCGAATTCGGGTCGCGGCCGAGCGCGATCGAGATGTTCCTGTCGGCCATCTCGTACTTTCCCTTTGGGGAGCTCCACGACTCCTCCGGAATATCCCGCAGGTTGATCTTCTTCATGGGGGTCACGGCTTGGGTTTGTCCTCGCCGACGTGAAACGAGTGGACAATCCGGTGAAGGACGGGCGAGACGACGATCGCCACAGCGGACAAGAAGACGACGCCGCTGAAAAGGGCGTAGGCTGAGGCGAAGAGCTTGGACGCCGTGTCCTTCATCGGGTCCACGGGGCCCATCCCGGCCAGGATCATCGAGGCGTTGAGCAGCGAGTCAATCCACGCGAGCCCGGCAACGACGTGGTAGCCGAGCGCCCCGGCCGCGAGCGAAACGGCAACGATGGCCATCGTCAGCCCGAGCGACAGCGCCATCCGGCGCGCGAATCTGGGCCACGACAGCAGCTTCTCTCCTTTTCTCTCGTACATGATCGGGGAAACCCCGGTGCGGGGCTTCCCCGATGAGTGGCACGTATGCCCCCGGCGTTCAAAGCCATAGTGGACGGGCCCCGGACGCCGCCCGCGGCGCTCCTTCAGAGGGGCTCGACCAGGATGTGGCTTGCGGCCGCGTCGCTCAGGGCGATGCGCGTCTCGCACAACACGCAGATGAGCATCCTCGTCCCGGCGATCTTGTCGATGACCGCGGATTCGCAGAAGCCCATCTCCCGGAGCCGCACGCAGAACGAGGGCTCGCCCGCCAGCTCGCACACCCGGCCCGAGGTCCCTGCGGGCAGCTCGGTGAGTGGCATCCTGCGGAGCACGGGGGTCGGCGGCTCGTTGCACGTCATGGCGTTGTGTCAGTTCAGGGGTCCCTGGGGCGGCTCACGATCGGGCGCCCGCAGGGGGCGGTGAGGCCCTCCTTGCCGGGCAAGCTGTGGACCGATTCTTCATGGGAACAGCCTGGGGCCCGCCCCGGGTCGGGCCAACACCCTTTGATGCGCATCCTTTGCGGAAAGCTGGGCATTCTTTGGCGCAGCCGGCGCCCCTGCCGGCACGCGCGTGCCGCAGGGCGCGAGGGGGCCGCCGACCGGGTTTTCATTTGTATTTCCGGGCGGTCAAAACAATCTGTGCGGCATAGCCACCCCAGCCCCACCGCCCCTAGTTCATCCCGAACGCTCGGCGCAGGAGAGGGAGGACACCTCGGGCCTCTTCTCCGCCAAACGGTTGAGCAGCCATAACCGCGCCGAGATGCGGGACATCCTTGAACGCGCGATCAAGCTCGCGGAGCAGGACCGCCTGCGCCTGCGCGTCCCCAACGAGGTGAAGCAGGTGCTGAACCTCAGGGGCATGCACTACCACTACCGGCCGGAGTTCTTCCTGCAGCTGCAGGGCCGGACTCATTTCCAGTTCCCGAAGGACGCCTTCACGCTCAGCCCGGACGAGGTCTGCATCATTCCCGCCGGCGTGCCCCACGGCGAGCGCGTGGAGGCCGAGGAGGGGAAGCCGTTCCGCAACCTGGTCGCGGGCTTCTACAACAACACCCTGAGCCTGCATTTCGCCTATGAGGCCCGGCCGCACCACCCCGACATCGACGTCATCGAGTTCTTCGACGCCCCCAATCTCGACGTGTTCCTGACGCTCGCCAACAGCCTCACCCAGACCTTCCACTCGCAGGGCCCCGCCCGCGCGGCGGTGCTCAAGGGGCTCACCCTCGCGCTGCTCGGGCTCTTCCGTAACATCGTCGAGACGGGCACCGGGCAGCTCAACAGCGACATCGGCAAGGTCTTCAGGGCCAAATGCCTGGTCCGCGAACAGTTTGCAAATCCCGAGCTCAGCGTGCAGCACATCGCGGGCATCCTTGGCTGCTCCGCCGACTACCTCTCCCACCTGTTCCACACGGAGACGAAGGAGCGCCTCACCCACTACATCCAGCGGATCCGGATCCAAGGGGCCATTCTCGCACTGGAGTCGACCTCGCTCAACATCTCGGAGATCGCATATGCGGGCGGCTTCGCCGATCCCGCCTATTTCGCCCGGATCTTCAAGCAGCACAAGGGCGTGACCCCCCAGGAATACCGCGCGCGGCTCGACGCCCGCCATGGCGAGATTGAGTCGCAGCCGAAGACCGTGTTCTTCGACCACCTCGACTTCACCCACGGCCAGCCCAAGCAGGTCGGCGCCGAAGGGCCGGCGGCGCCGGCCGCGCGGCCCGCCCGCCTAGGAGGGGACGGGGGCAGGTCGAGAAACAAGCGATAGCGCCGCTGCGGCGACGAGGAGGGAGACGCCCCCCGTCACGACGGCGGGAAGCGCCCGGCCGTCGAAGAGGTGCTTGACGACGGGGCCTAGCACCGCGGACGCCACGATCTGGGGGAGGACGATGAAGAAATTGAACACCCCCATGTAGAACCCCATCTTCTCCGAGGGGATCGCGTCCGCCAGCATCGCGTAGGGCATGGAGAGGATGGTGGCCCACCCGATGCCCACGCCCGCCATCGAGATCAGCAGGTAATGGGGGTTGCTCCAAAGGCTGGTGGAGATCAGCCCAAGGCCCGCGCAGACAAGCCCGATGCGGTACAGCGCCCGCGTCCCCAGCCCGCCGCGCGAGAGCGCGACGAGGCCGAACGAGACGATAAACGCGAAGAAGCTGTACGCCGACACGCACACGCCGCCCCATTCGACCCCGCTCTGGTAGGCCGGGGAGCCGGGCTCCCCGTGGAAGATCTCCCTGCCGACGGCCGGGGCAAAATAGAGCCACATGCAGAAGAGCCCGAGCCAGGTGAAGAACTGGACGACGGCCAGCTGGCGCATCATGCGCGGCATCTGGAAGATGCCCCTGACGATTTCGGTGAACGCCGACCATCCCGAGCCCGCGGTCGTCCTGTCGGAGGGATCCGGCGGGATCTCGGGCGTCGTCACGATGGTGTAGAGCACGGAACCGAGGAAGACCACGGCTCCCAGGTAGAAGGCGAGGTGGACCGAATGGGGGATCGCCCCCTTTGCGGTCGGTCCGCCGCCGTAGCCGAGGCGCGTGATGACCCACGGCAGCGACCCGGAGAGCACGGCGCCGAGCCCGATGAGGAGGCTCTGCATCGAGAAGCCGAGCTGGCGCTGCGACGAGGGCAGCAGGTCGCCGACGAAGGCGCGGAACGGCTCCATGCTGATGTTCACCGAAGCATCCAGCACCCAGAGCAGGCCGGCCGCCATCCACAGGGATGATGAGTTGGGCATGGCCACGAGCGCCGTGCTGGCGAGTATCGCCCCCCCGAGGAAGTAGGGGCGGCGCCGTCCGAGGCGCGTCCAGGTGTGGTCGCTGTAGTACCCGATGATCGGCTGCACGATAAGCCCCGTGACCGGCGCGGCGAGCCAGAGGATCGCCAGGTCGCTCTCGCTCGCGCCCAGGTACTGGTAGATGGCGCTCATGTTGGCCATCTGCAGCCCCCAGCCGAACTGGATGCCGAAGAATCCGAAGCTCATGTTCCAGATCGCCGCGAGCGCCAGCGGACTGCGTGAGGAATTCATGGGTGGGCGCCGGGGTTCGGCGGGGGCTCGCTGTAGTCGCGCAGCAATCGCTCCCCCGTGCGATCGTAAAGTTTGATCCAGTGGCGAAGGACCTCGAGCTTCTCACCGTTCAGGCGTTCGAGCTCGGCATCCGTGCAGCGCCACCTCCAGTTGCCCTCGGCCGTTCCCGGCTGGTTCAGGGCGCTCTCCGCCGGCAGGTCCAGCAGGTCCTGGAGGGGGATGACGGCGAGGCGGGAGACCGTCGCAAGCGCCGCCCGGATCACGGGCCAGGCCGAGAGCGTCTGTCCGATCTGGAAATACTCCCTGACCCGGGCCGAGGTCCCGTTCGACATGCCCTCGAGCCAGCCCCGCGCCGTGTTGTTGTCGTGGGTGCCCGTGTACACGACGCTGTCTCGCGGATAGAAATGCGGCAGGTTGACGTTGCCGGCGTCGTGCCCGTAGGCGAACTGAAGGATCTTCATCCCCGGCAGGCCGGCCGCCTGCCGCAGCGCGACGACCTCCTTGCCGATGTACCCCAGGTCCTCGGCGATGATCCTGGCCCCGGGGATCGCCTTGCGCACGGCCTTGAAGAAGCGCAGGCCCGGCCCCTTGCGCCACCTGCCCCCGCACGCATCGGTCGCGCCGGCCGGGATCTCCCAGTAGTTGTAGAACCCGCGGAAGTGGTCCAGACGGATGATGTCGTAAAGCTCAAAGGCGGCACGGATTCGGTCGATCCACCAGCCGTAGCCTGTCTTCCCGAGATAGTCCCAGTCGTAGAGGGGGTTGCCCCAGAGCTGGCCCTTGCTCGAGAAGTAGTCCGGCGGCACGCCGGCGACCGCAAGGGGGGCCCCCTTCTCGTCGAGGCGGAAGACGGCGCGGTTCTGCCACGTGTCCGCGCTGTCGAGCGCGACGAAGATCGGCACGTCGCCGATGATGCCGACCCCCCGGGCGGCGGCGTAGCGGCGGAGCCGCTCCCACTGGCCGAAGAACAGGTACTGGTAGAACACGTGCCTGTCGGCGTCGACGCGCACGGACCCCGGGAGGCTGGCCCCCAGGTCACCGCTCCAGCTACCGAAGGCCTCCGGCCACGTGGTCCAGGGACGGCCCCCGAAATGGTCCTTGAGGGCCATGAACGTCGCAAAGGGCTCGAGCCAGCCGGCCTGCGCCCGGCGGAACGAGGCGAGCGATCCGAGGCCGTTGATCTCGTCCTTGCCCGACGCCGCAAACCGGTCATGGGCCCGCGCCAGGACGCGCCAGAAGTTCTCGTAGAGCTGCCCGTAGTCGACGCGGTCGTTCGGGAGGATGCACAGCGGTGCGAGGTCCTTGTCGTTGAGCAGGCCGGCGAGCGCGAGCTCGTCCAGATCGATGAAGTACGGGTTGCCCGCCCGCCCCGAGAAAGTCTGGTAGGGCGAGTCCCCGAAGCCCGTGGGGCCCACAGGGCAGATCTGCCAGTAGCGCACACCGGCCTGGCCGAGAAAGTCGACCAGGTTCCGGGTTCCCGCACCCAGGTTTCCGATGCCGTAGCGCCCCGGAAGCGACGAGATGTGCGCCAGCACGCCCGCGCTGCGGGTGTCGAGCCAGGTGGGAGGCTTTAGTTCCATCTAGGTGAGATGCCGATCGGGCGGACTGAGCGCCTTCTCGCGTGTGGAGGGTTTGGCCGTGGGGAGTGGACGCCGCGCAGGACGCTGCGACCCGGAGGCGGCCTGCGCGGCGAGACTCCGCCCCCTGGAAGAAAGCGGCCACCAGAGTCAATCCGGTGGCCGCACAACTTAGTTCTAAAGACCAGACGCCCCTGTCTGGAAGCGGTAAGAGTTAGAACCTGTAGGATATGCCCGTGTTGTAGGCCGCGCCGTACTTCTGCCAATTCGCCAGCTGGCGCGGGTCCCCGTTGGTGTACGTGATGAGGGGGGCGTTGTTCAGGTTCGTGCCCTCGATGAAGAGGCTCACGCCCTTGAACGGGCCGTTCTTGAACCCGTACTCAAGGTGGGCGTCAATCGAGCGGTAGGGTATCTCCATAGAGTACCCATCGCCGGGTGTCCCCAGCGAAGCAAACGACGGGGGGCCAAACTGCACAATGTACTCCCTCGTCGCGCCCTGGTAGTGCTCCTGGACGCGGGCCGAGAAGCCGTAGCGCTCGTAGTAGAGGGTGATGTTCGCAGTCTTCTTCGACAGGTCGGGAAGCGGCGAGCTGGGATTGTTGGGACCCCAGGGCTGGATCTGGCTATCGATGACGGCGGCGTTCAGCTGGAGACCGAATCCCTTGATCGCCCCGCGCGTCAGGACCTCGCTGGTGATCTGCAGGTTGGCCTCGACGCCGCTCAGCGTGCCGCCCGAGCCGTTCACATACTGCGACGCAACGCCGTAGTAGATGACCGGCGGCGTGCCGCCCGTGTACGGGTAGCCCGCGAAGCTTTCCACCGTCTGGGCCTGGTAAATGTAGGTCAGGAGATCCTTTGCGAAGACCGACACCGCAAAGTAGCCGCCGCCGTGCGCGAAGTAGTGCTCGAGCGAGAGGTCGACCGAGTCCGAGAGCCACGGACGTATGGCCGGGTTGCCGCTCGTGGCGCTCCATGGGCTGTTGGTCGTCGAGAGGGCATTGGTCGCATTGTAGCCATAAGAGCGCGCGGCCCTCATCTGGTACATGGTCGGCCGCATTTCCTGGCGGCCCACGGAGAACCGGATCAGGTCCTGGGAGGTGAGGTGGAAGATCAGGTTGAGGCTCGGAAGGACGTTGCCGTAGCTTCCCCCGCCGGTGACGGGATAAACTACGGTACTTCCATTCCCCGAGAATCCGGCGGAATTCTGATCTGCCCAGCTGTACATGATGCCGACGTTGCCATCAACGGGTATGCCAAACATGTTGGTCTTAAGATCGAACATGACGAACGGACGGGTGACTTCCTCCCAAACCCTGTAGTTGTCGCCGTAGAAGTTGCCCGGATTCGGGTTCGGCAGGAACTTGACGAGCCCGCTGTTGTACTCCTGGTTCGGATCCCAGGCCACCGGCGTCAGGTTGCCGATGAAGGACAGGTTCGTGGTCCCTTCCAGGGGAGGGAGGGGAGCCGTGGACTGGCCATTGGCGTTGATCAGGTAGCCGCTGGGATTCTGGCCGTACTGCTTGAAGCGCTCGGTGAAGCTCGCCCCGAGTTCGACGTCCTTGACCAAGGCGTTGTCAAACTCGTGCTTGGTGCTGAGCTTGTACGTGTCCAATACATCCTTCTCCTTGAAGTACTTGAGGTAGCCCTCCATGCCGGTGGCGGCGTACTGACCTCCGTAACCAGCCGGGTCGGTAAGGAAGATCTGGCCGGCGTTGGCGAAGGTCGTGTCGGAGGTTACCTTCGGGGGGTTCGGGCCGGCTTGATCGCTTATGACGAACGTGGCGCCTTGGTTTGAGGGCTCCGAGTTCTCGAAGAAGAGGCCCGCGTAGGTCTCGAGGACCTCGTTGCTCTGCGTCGCCTGGGAGTAACCCATTGTGAAATGCACCGGCCACGCGGACTTCTCGCCGAGGTCCAGGTTCCACACTCCTGAGGCCAAGTGCGACAGCCATCCCGTGTCCATGGCGCGGAGCACCGGATTGAGGTGTTTTTCCGTGTAATTGGTGATCAGCCCGTTGGTGACCGTGTAGCCCGGTTGGACAATCCCTGGGCCCCACTGCGCCATCGGGACTTCCATGCCCCGCAGCAGCTGGTTCTCATTGGTGCATGAGAGGAACAGGTCGATCTTGCTGTGGATGAAGTCATTCGGCTTGCTCTCGATGACGACGGTGCCCGAGTTGCTCTTGAGGAGGTTGTTTTGGTCGTAGATCTTCATGCCGCCCAGGACAAGGTTGCCGTCGTTATAGTTGGGAAACCCCCAGGTCTGGACTTGCTGGCCCTCGTAGGGGTTCTCCCTGTGGGCGAACCCGATGTAGAGGCCCTCCGTCCCATTTGCGAATTGGTCGATGAAGGAGGCGGAGTAGCTCTCGCCGGTCACCTTCTGTCCGGGCGTGAGCTCACCGAGATGCGTCCACTTGTAGTAGGCATCGAGGGCGATCACCCGGTGGTCGAAGCTCAAGGGGGACACGGTCTCCAGGTCGATCGTGCCGCCGATGCCGCCGACCCTGTCGGCCTGCCCGGTCTTGTAGACCGTCACGCCGCCGACGAGCGACGACGGGTACTGGTCGTACTGGAAGTCGCGGTTGTCGCCCGTGGTGGCCTGCTCGACGCCGTCGAGGGTGCCCACGTTGAAGTCCGGATCAAGGCCGCGGATGGTGATCTCCTGGTTGCGTCCGTTGACGCGCTGGCTGGTCAGGCCCGCCAGGCGCACGAGGTCGTCGGCGATGCTGACGTCAGGCAGCTTGCCGATGTCCTCGGGAGCGATGACCTCCACGACGGCGCTTGAATTCTGCTTCAGGTTCGCCGCCATCTCGAGGCTGCCCGCATAGGAGCCGTTGACGGTGAATTCATTCAGGACGACCACCTCGTCGGCCTTCTTTGGCTCGGCGGGGGCGTTGACCGCCGGCTGGGCGGCCATCGAGGTCTGGTCGGTCGAGGTCGACGGCGGCGTCGCCGTCTGGGCCAGGGCCGATATCGAGGCGGCCATTGATATCAGGCCGGCGGCGACGAGCCGGCAGCGGCTCGCGCGTGAACTTAGGTTCGTAGCTTCGGTGTGCATGGTAGGGTACTTGAATTCTGGCGACGCAACAGGTGCGGGACGCGAAGGGACTTCTATGGTAGGATTACGGCGATCGTGCGGGGTGAAGAGCCAGCTCGTGCATGGCTCGGGTGCATCGATCATCCGGCGGGAGGCGCCGTTCGCTACCTCCAATCCATTCAAAAAACCGAGATGACCCGGAAAAAACCTCGAAAAAAGCCCCCGGGGGCCGCCTTCGCGGCCTGTTTCCCGGCACGCGCGCCAGCGTAGCGTGGCCTAGGTGCTACCCAAATCGGTACTTGCGCAGCCCGCCGCGCCGAGCACCCGGCCGTCCCCTCGCCGCGGTTTTGTCCGCCAACCCTATGTATTTTCCGGGCGCCGCTTTTTGACTCCGGCACCCGGGAACCCACGCTCGCGGGCACCCACCTCCTCTCCATGCCGCTCACGTTGACCTCCCTTTTGCGCCGGCGCCGCCCTGGCTGCCTTGTCCTCGCCCTGATGCTAGGCGCCCTGCCCGGGGGACGATCATTGGCCGCCGGTGCGCCGATCGTGGGCGTGCCGCGCTTCACCCACCCCGGCTCGGGCCAGGTGACCTACTTCGTGCTGACCGACCGCTTCGCCAACGGCTCCCGGGCCAACGACACGGGCGGAATCGCGGGCGGGCCCGACGCGAGCGGCTTTGATCCCATGCGGATCTCCCACTTCCATGGCGGCGACTTTGTCGGGCTCACGTCGAAGCTCGACTACATCAAGGGAATCGGGGCCACGGCCGTCTGGATCACCCCCCCTTTCAGAAACAAGCCCTTCCAGGCCGGCTCGGCCGGCTACCACGGGTACTGGATCCTCGACTTCACGAAGATCGACCCCCACCTCGGCACGGAGGCCGAGTTCCGGGAATTCGTGGCACAGGCCCATGCCCGGAGCCTGCGCGTCTACCTGGACATTGTCGTCAACCATACCGCCGATGTCATCAAGTACACGGACGGGTACGACTACCGCACGATGGAGCAGGCGCCCTACCGCGACGCCTCCGGCGCCCCCTTTGACCCGCACGCCGTCGCCTACAACGGCCTGGCGTCCTCGCCCGCCTTCCCGAGGCTTTCCGCGGAAAGGAGCTTTGCGCACGTGCCGTTCGTGCCGGCGGACGAGGCGCACGCCAAGGGACCCGCGTGGTTGAACGACGTGACGATGTACCACAACCGGGGCGACAGCACCTTCCGGGGAGAGAGTTCGCTGCACGGCGACTTCGGGGGGCTCGACGACGTGTTCACCGAGAATCCGGCCGTCGTGAAGGGGTTCATCGAGGTCTACTCCAGGTGGATCAAGGCCTACGGGATCGACGGCTTCCGCATCGACACGGTCAAGCACGTGAACATGGAGTTCTGGCAGGGGTTTGCGCCGGCGATCCGCGCGCAGGCTCTCAAACTGGGGCGGCCGGACTTCATCCAGTTCGGGGAGGTGGGAAACGACGACCAGGACGCGGTCCTTATGAGCGAGTTCACGACGACCGGCACCCTGGACGCCACCATCGACTTCGGCTTCTTCGAGGCCGCCCGCGACTTCATCTCGAGGGGCGGCACGGCGGCGAAACTCGCCGGGCTGTTCGCAAAGGATGACTGGTACACGGACCACGACAGCAACGCCCAGGAAGCCGTGACGTTTGTCAGCAACCACGACGCCGGCCGGCTCGCCTTCTTCCTCAAGAAGGACAATCCGCTGGCGAGCCCGTCGCAGCTGTGCGACCTTGTGCTGCTGGGCCATGAGCTCCTGCTCACGGCGCGTGGCGAACCCGTCGTCTACTACGGAGACGAGCAGGGCATGGCGGGCGTCGGCAACGACCAGGGCGCGCGCGAGGACATGTTCGCCTCGCAGTCCCCGAGGTTCCGGGAGCTCCCGCTCCTCGGCACCCGGCGGACGGGGGCCGACGACAAATTTGACACCGACCACCCCTTCTACCGCGCCCTCCGCCGGCTGGCCGGACTGCGCACCGCCCACCCCGGCCTTGCGCGCGGCGCCATGCTGCTGCGCGACAGCGGCAACCCGCACCTTTTCGCGTTCTCGCGCGTGGAGCGCGGGGAAAAGGTGGAGTACCTGGTCGCCATGAACAACTCCCGCACCGACGACGCGGCAGCGAGCCTCGCCACATGCCAGCCCGAGGGCGCCGGCCTTCGCGTGATCTTTGATTCCAGAAGCCCGGACCTTCCGGGCGGGCCCACGCTGACGGCGGGCGCCGACGGCCGGGTCGACGTGACGCTGGCCCCGCTCGAGTGCATCGTCTGGCAGGCGCAGGCGCGCCTGTCCGCTCCGGCCTCGCCGCCCGAGGTCGCGTTCGCCGCGCCGGCCTCCGGTTCGGTCATCACCTTCACCGCGCGTAGCCTGGCCGGCCACGTGATCCCTGAGCGCCAGGAGCTTCGCGCGGACGTCTCCGGCGGCGACGGCCTCGCGGAGGTGACCTTCGTGATGGCAAGGGCCTCGCGGCCCGGCCAGTATGAACTGCTGGGCACGGACGACGCCCCGCCCTACCGCGTCTTCTGGCGCCCGCCAGCGGACCTGGCCCCGGGCGAGTCGATCCGCTTCCTGGCCACCGTGGACGACCTGCGCGGGCACCAGGCGTCGGCCGAGGTCGATGGGATCCGCGTCGCGCCCGGTCCTCTGTCGTTCGGGATCCGGGGGGCCGCCGTTCCGGTGCTGGTGCGCCAGCCGGGGGCGGGCGCCAGCGCGCGTGCGGGCGGAGACCTGACGCTATCGGTGTCCGTCAAGGGCACCGGGCCCATGGAATACCGGTGGCTCCACGATGGACGCGAGGTCGCAGGGGCCTCGCATCCGACGCTCCGCCTGAGGAACGTCACGGCGGAATCCGCGGGGCAATATGTCGCGCTCGTCCACGACCCCGAGGGCACCGCCATCAGCGCCGGCACGCTCGTCCGAATCGATCCCCAATAGCCCGGGACGAGGGCGCCGCAGGCCCAAGGCACGCGGGTGTCAGCGCGCCAGCCGGACCACCACGCTGCGTTCGTGGGAATGAAGCCGCAGGACGCCGGATGAGGGGTCCCATGCAAACGTGGCTCCCTCCACCGCAGCCGGCGAGGAGCCCCCCAGCTTGAGGAGCTCCTCGGAATCCGCGTCGTACTTGTCGTACCGGATCCGGGAGTTCCCGTACTCGATCGAACGGATCACCGAGGAGGTCCGCAGCAGGTGGTCCTGGTGGACCGGCGCGAGTTCGGGATCCGAGGCCATCGCGCGCAGGTAGTGCCGCACGAAGTCCCCGTAGCCGTCGGTGAGCCAGTTGTCGTCGCGCGGGTACTGGTTCTTCCCGTCGTCATCCACCCAGTAGGTGGCCCAGTTGAGGCGCCGGATCGCCGCGTCCCTCGCCGACCCGTCCCCGGTCCTCTCGGCGTAGAGCAGCTCGACGCCGGCGTGGCGGGAGGTGTGGCTGTTGCCCGGCACCATGTACTGCGTCTGCTCGTTGATGACGACGACGCCCCAACGCTCCGCCTCATGGTTCGCAAACCTGCCGTAGGACCAGTCGAGGATCCCCCTCGCCCTCTGCTTCCACTCGGGATCCCACCCGGGATGCTCCAGAATGTAGGCCGCAAGCGTGTCCGCGTTGATCTCCGTGTCCGAGTAGTCCTTCGTGCTCACGTCCTCGAAGAAGGGCCCCCACCGGTTGTTCGCCAGGGGGTACTTCTTGAGCCAGTCCGAGACGAGCCGGGACGTCTCGCGGTACGTCTCCGGCCGGCCCTCGTTCAGGGCCGCTAGGTCGTCGAACAGGCGCAGCGCCCCGGTCCAGTTGGTCGTGTAGGAGGCCCTGTAGATGAGATGGTCGCTGTCGTTGCGCTCCTCGTGGACTTTTCCCGTCCGGCTGTTCACGCGGAAGGGCCAGGGCGAATCCGCCTCATCGCCGGGCACCACGTTCTGCGACAATTTGTCCGCGATCCGGACCGCCCGGTCCAGGTAGCGCCTGTCTCCCGTCGCCTTGTACAGGACCACGAGCTCCGCGCCGAAGCTTGCCGCCTTGTCCGGCTGCAGGAAGCCGGCGCCCGCCCTCATGTCGCCGTCGTACCGGCCCGAGTTCACGTCGAGGTTGTAGGGATAAGGGAGCCCGCCCCACGTCTCGCCCTCGGGGGAGATCCCGTGGGCCATCCAATAGTCGGCCATCAGCCGCATGTTGTCGCGGATGGCGGGGTCGCCCAGATACCCGTAGAGGAGGTTCCACGACGAGAGCGCCATGTTGATCTGGTCCCCCCCTAATCCCCGGGGATCGTCCCTGTCGGCCTTCCAGACCTGGTGGAGCAGGTAGTAGGGGACGCCGTTCGGGCAGGCCCTCATGTGGATCCAGAAGCTCCAGACCTGCCGGATCACGTGGTCATAGGCCTCGGACGGCCCGTCTCCGTACCAGGGGACGATCCTCCCCCGAGGGTCCGTCCTCACGTCATGGTAGCCGAGGCGCTCGGCGGCGCCGGCGCACACGGGCGCCACGAGCGTCGCCGCAAGCGCCGCACAGAGGCGGAGCGCGGGGAGCTCCGGGCGCCAGCAGTGAAGGGTCTTCACGGAGCGCCACCGTCCCCGGGATTCTGGGTGGATCATCCTCGACCGAGGCTCGATGCGCGCCTCGCCGCGTCAACGGCAAAACTTCGCGCCCATCAGGGCTTCTCGAGAAACTCCAAGGGGATCGCGACCCGCTTTGCCCATGAGAGTTCCGAGTGGTCGGCGCCGGGATAGATGCGGCTCATGAAATTCTTGTCCGTGTACCCCCGGTCGCGGACCACCAGGTCGGCGAACGCCTGGGCCTCGCTGAACAACGCGTCGACAGTCGCCGTCCCCTGGTCGAAGTAGATCCTGTGGGTCGCTGGGTCGGGAAGGTGCCCCTGGAGGTAGATGAAGGTGGCGAGCGGGAAGGTCGCGTTCTTGGGAAAGGTCGCGATCCAGCCCGTCGACAGGCATCCCGCCCCGCCGAAGACCGCGGGATACTCGCAGATCGCGTAGAGGGAGATGATCCCCCCCATGCTTGAGCCCATCACCGTCGTGTGCGCCCGGTCCGGGAGGGTCGCGTACCTGGCGTCGATCGCGGGCTTGAGCTCCTCGACGATGAAGCTCAGGTAGTTGTCCGCCTGGGGCTTCCCGGAAAGGTCGGAGCGGACAAACTTGTCGCGAGGCTCCTGCGGCACGAAGGGCAGGGCCTTCTCGGGGAAATACTCGCTCTGGCGGGTGGACCCGATCGACCAGATCCCGACGATGATGGTCTGCGGGATCTTCCCCTCCCGCATGAGGGCGGAGGCGGTCTCCGCCATGTTCCAGGCCGTCTTGTTCCACGTGATCCGTCCGTCAAAGAGCATCTGGCCGTCATGCATGTAGACGACCGAGCAGCGGTCCTTGGCATTGTAGCCCGGGGGAAGCCAGACATCGACGTTGCGCGCCGGGACGAACTTCGAGGGGAAGGCGCTCAGGTGCTCGATCCGGCCGACGGCCGCGACCGGCACCGGGTCCGCGGGTTGTGCGCAAAGTCCGCCCGCGACGGCGCAGTACAGCAAGGCGAGGGTTCTCATCACCAGGCATCCTGGCCCGGGGTCGCGGCGTCCGCCACGCGCGCGGCGATCACGAAACCGCGAAGCCTCTCAATAATCCTAGGATTCGCGCCGACGCCGGCGGCGCACGCGCCTCGCATGCCCTCTCGACAACCGCCGCGCGAGCGGGCTTACCTGAGGGTTCGGCTCCCCCCTTCCCCCTCCCAATCCAAACCACCCCTAACCGAAATGGACGCCACGCTCCCCGCAACCGACTCCGCCGCTCCGGCCCCGGGCACACGGTACTTTGACGTCGCCTCGATGGCGTTTGTCGCGGTCTACCTGATCTCGCAGGTCTCCAGCTCGAAGCTGTTCGCGATCGGCGGTCTCCAGCTGCCCGGAGCCGCCGTCGTGTTCCCCCTCTCGTACATCTTCGGCGACATCCTGACGGAGGTCTACGGCTACGCGCGCACGCGCCGGGTGATCTGGATGGGCTTTGTCTCGGCGGTCGTGATGGCGCTCGTCCTCTGGATCGTGCAGGCGCTTCCCCCCGCGCCCGACTGGCCCAACCAGGCGGCCTACGAGGCCATCCTCGGCGTGGTGCCGCGGATGGTCATTGGCAGCATCGCGGCGTACTGGGCGGGCGAGTTCACCAACTCGTACATCATGGCGAAGATGAAGCTGCTGACCGAAGGCCGCCACCTTTGGACGAGGACCGTGGGCTCCACCGTCATCGGCCAGGCGGTGGATTCGACGGCGTTCATCCTCATCGCCTTTGCCGGGAGGCTCGCCTGGGGAAGCCTGTTCCAGATTGCGGCGACCCTTTACCTGTTCAAGGTCGCCTACGAGATCGCCGCGACGCCGCTCACGTACGCGATCGTGAGGTGGCTGAAGCGGGTTGAGGGCGTGGACGTCTTCGACCGCGGGACCGAATTCACCCCGTTCAGGCTCTGATTCGGCGAAGGTCCGGCCCCGCACCTTATCGTACGGGCCCGGTTCCGGGCGTGAATCGCGCCACCAGGAGGCGCAGTTCGACGCTGGCATAGACGGTGACCGCGAGCGCGATCATCATGCCGAGGGCGATCGAGCCGACACTGGGATGGACGTCCCCGAGAAAGCGCGCCTGGAGGTACGTGTTGTAGTTCCGCATGAGCGGCTGGTGGATGAGGAATATCTCCAGGGAATGATTGCCGAGGAAACGCAGCCTCCGGGCGACAAGCTCTTTCATGCGGGACGGCGCCACGGCCCTCCAACCAAACACGTAGGCGCCCATCAGGGCCAGCGCCACGATCGCCGTATAGAAGATCACGCCCTGGGCGTACGGCACATAGGTGAGCAGCAGCGCGGCCAGCACCAGCGGCCAACCGAGCCCGATTTCAAGTCGGCCCGCCTTCAGCAGCTGGCCGATGAGCAGTCCTATGAAGAATCCCGGCAGCCGCAGCCCGAGGTGCGAGAACATTCCCGCCTGCCCCGTGTAGAAGAAGGCGAGCGCCACGGTGACCGAGATCGCCATGCCCGCCAGCAGCAGGCGGTCCGGCGACCCCATCAGCGGGTGGCAGACGCAGAACAGGACATAAAGCGACAGGATCAGCGTGATGAACCAGAATGAATCGTTTATCGCCATCCCGTAGGCGTCGCCGAAGAAGCCGTGGACGCCCAGGTAGTGGACCAGGAGGTCAAACGGCGTGTACCGCAGCTGCAGGATGTAAACGTTGCCGATGCAGAAAAGCGTCAGGACAATCCAATAGGTCGGCATGACGCGGACCAGTCGCCGCGTCAGGAAGGCGCGGGCGCCCTCGTAGCGAGCGCCGAAGGCGAGACCGGCGCCGCTCAGGATGACAAACATATCGACGCCAAGATCGCCGTGCAGAACATTGCTCCAGCCGATGGCGCCGCAGAAGTGGTAGGCCACAACGAGGATGATCGCCAGGCCCTTGAGCTCATCGAACACCTCGAGCCGCCCGGCAACGGGATGGGGAAGCTCCAGCTTTAACGGACTCATGAGGTGCCCCAAGGCAACGGGATATGGAGGCGCAGGTAAAGCACCATGCGCCCGCCGGGAAGCGTGGGCGACCAGCCGGCTACGGGCAGGCGCCCTCCGGGACAGGCGGCGAATCCGGCCCGCCCTCCGTCGCGTCGCGGTGCGGCGGGGACCGGACCACGCCCGCGGCAAGCCCGCGGGATCTCGGTGAATCTGTTCGTTTGAGTTGTTCGGGAAACAAGATACCGACAGAAAGGACCCAGGGCCGTGGCCGAGACCAACAGCGAGCGACACATGAACCGGAGAACCTTTGGAAAGCTGACCTTCTTTGGAGCGCTGGCAGCCCTGGCACGGGGCGCCGGTGCGGAGTCCAATCCCGGCGCCTCGGGACAAACCCCGAGGGGTGCGGCCCGCTTCAAACCAACCCTGAAGTCACTTAGGACGCATCCCACGCCCGAGTGGCTTCACGACGTCAAATTTGGGATGTTCGTCGACTACGGCCTCTACTCCGTCGCGGGCTACGCCCCCAAGAAGGAGACCGGGCCCATGTATCCCGACTGGTACCTGTTCAACATGTACCACGAGCCCGAGGTCGTGAAGTACCACAAGGCCACGTGGGGGGACGCCTTTCAGCGCGATGACTTCATCCCGCTGTTCAAGGCTGAAGCCTTTGACCCCGAGGGCCTCGCGGCCCTGGCCGAGGAGGCGGGGATGCGCTACGTCGTGCCCTTCTGCAAGCACCACGACGGGTTCTGCCTGTGGCCCAGCAGCTTCACCCGGCGAAACGCCGTGGAAATGGGCCCCAAGCGGGACCTGATCGGCCCGTTGAGCGAGGCGTGCAGGAAGCGGGGGCTCAAGTTCGGCTTCTACTTCTCCCTGGAAGAGTGGGAGTATCCGGTGATTCATGACGGCAGGACGATGGTGCGAAAGTGGACCACGGTCGACGGCGAGCCCGGCCGCATCGTCCCGTTCGATGAGCGAGAAATGGCTGGACGGATCTCCGGGAAGGTTCCCGTGCGCGATTACGTCGCGGACTATATCATCCCGCAGGCCACGGAGTTCATCGACCGGTACGATCCCGACATCCTTTGGTTTGACGGCGAGTGGGAGGACGATGTCGAGGATACGGGATCCCGGGAGATCGTGTGCCATTTCTACAACCGGGCCGCGGGGCGCAAGGACGTCGCATCAAACGACCGCCTGGGCAGGTTCATGCGCTTCAACACAGGCGACTTCTTCACAAGCGAGTTCGGTTCCCGCACGACCGAGCGGATGTCGGTGCTGCACAAATGGGAGGAGTGCCGGGGGGTGAGCCAGTCCTTTGGGTACAACTGGCAGGACACGGAGCGGAACGTGATCGGGGCCGACGATCTCATCGACATGCTTGTCAGGATCGTGAGCGACAACGGAAACCTTCTGCTTGTCGTGAATCTGGACGGGAAGGGGGCCATGCCGGCCTACATCCGCACCCGGCTGGGCGACGTTGGCAGGTGGCTCAAGGTGAATGGCGAGGCGATCTACTCCACGCGACCCTGGCTCGTGGCGAAGCAGGGCGAGAGGCTCCGGTTCACCCAAAGCAAGGATGGCCGGTACCTGTACGCCATACATCGAGGCTGGCCGCCGGGAAGCGTGGACATAGGCGATCTCTGGCTGGATGCCTCCTCGCACGTCACGATGCTGGGCACCGGCAAGGAACTTAGCTGGCGGAATGTCCCCGAGGGAAGCTACGGGAGAGGAGGAAAGGTCTCCGTGAAGATCCCGGAATCCATGAGGACCGCTTTCGATCCCGGGGCTGCAGTGACGCTAAAGATTGAGCTTTCCGATTGACCAGGGGGGCGTGGCGGCGCAATCCGGCGGCCCGGGCCCGGTTATTGCATCGCCTTGAAGACTCGGCCTTCAATAACGTGGCCTCGGTCCCATTGGCCGCCAACACCTGCAGGTCCGGCCTTGCGCACGCATCGCCGGCGCCGAAGTAACAACGAAACCCCAGCCCAAGATGATCCTCCCCATTGAGCCCTCCCCCATCCGCCGCCGGTACCGTTGGACGGTGTTGCCTGCCCTCGTCTGCGGGCTGAGCCTCATGCAGCCGATCGAGGCCCAGCCGCAGGACGCGGCAACCTCTCCGAACGTGACCACCAAGGCTCCCTCGGGCTGGTGGAAGAACGGAAGCAAACCCGCCGCCTACGTGGTGGGCGTGGACAAGGAGAGGACGCACGATGGCCTGCCGAGCGCATACGCCAAGTCGATCGAGCCGTCGATCGAGGGATTCGGCGGAATGATGCAGATGTGCGACGCCCGCAGCTTCCTCGGAAAGAGGCTGCGGCTGAGCGCGTGGATGAAGACGGAGAACGCCAATGACGGGGGCGCCCACCTCTGGTTCCGCATCGATGCCAAGGAGAGCGGCGCGATGCTGGGATTTGACAACATGGATGCCCGGCCGGTGAAGGGCGCCACCGACTGGAGGAATTACTCGATCGTCCTCGATGTTCCGGCCAACGCCGGCGCCCTCGCCTTCGGGTTCTTCATTGACGGCACCGGCCAGGCCTGGGTCAGCGGCGTAAAGCTTGATGAGGTCGGGCGGGACGTGCCGACCACAGGCGCGCCGGAGAAGACCTGGCCCATCGCGCCGGTCAACCTCAATTTCACGGACTGACCCGATTCCGGCAATGGGGACCCGAAATCCCCGTGCGGACCTGGGCCCGGAGCGGCTTCATGAAGCCCGGCTTATTTGAGCCGATGGCATGAAGCCCATGGCTTGCGGTTTGGCCGCCGCTCGCTTCAACTCCATCCCTCACCCCCTCAAACCGAAGGGATGAAGAATCCCATGGCTACTGCAATCATTCTCCTGAAGATAGACCCCAGGAAGATTACCGGCACTGCGGAGAAGCTCCTGAAGGTACCTGCGGTCACCGACGTGTATTCAATATCGGGACGATACGACCTGCTGGTGATCATCAAATGCGAGTCGACCGACATGATCGAGACCGTGATCACGGACCATCTGTTGAAGACCGAGGGTATAACCAAGAGCGAAACGATGTTTGCCTTTCGGAGCTACGACAAGGTGGAGGGAGGACGGGCGGTTGATGTCGACTGAGGGCCCGCCGTCTTGAGGCGACCGCCCGCGTCAACTGCAGCGTCTTGGCCGAAGGCAACGGGACACCGATCCTAGGGGCAGCCCCAATTGGCGGCCTGAGTTCAACGGCGCTCCCGTTCATCAGTGGAGTTGACGCCCCGGGGGCCGAGTCGACCTCTCCACCATGAGCCTCACCCAAGGTTGGGGATGACACGTCCCAAGACGGACTCCACGTTTCTTGGCCGGAAGAGAAGCAGAGACGGGTGTTGATCTCACGCATGGACAACTCATTCCGACCCGTTCCTGTGTTGGACCGCACATGCAGGTCCCTAAGTACGTAGCCTCATATAGATCCCTGTTCGCGCGGCTTGTCGAAACGCACGGGCGCATTGGCGCCATGGAATGGATCGTGGGTGGCCCGTATGATCAAATTGGCATCCTTGAACACAGTGCCCTGATTACGCTCGGGCTGAGACGGGGCGACACCTTGGTCGACGTCGGCTGTGGGAGCGGTCGCCTCCCCTTCAAGCTTCGGGACTATCTGACGGGTCACTTCATCGGCACCGACATCCTCGTGGACGCGAAGAACGGCCTCAACATCGCCGCCAGGAATCCTTTCATTCTTCTGGAAGGAGACGGGCCCCAGGGATCCGAAACACGTAGGCATAGCGGCACGGCATCCCATCAGGGGCCACCCGGGGCATCTCGATGCGTATCGAAGTCCCCGAGATCCGGGCCTCCACCGTGCCGTCGCGGCCAAGAAGCGTTACGGCGGACTCAGGCGGAACCTGGACATCCCTGATGACGAGGTCCTGCTGCGGCCAATCGACCGAAATTGCGTAAAGGGCGCCGGGGGTCTGGGTGAAGAAGACCTGCTTCACTGCATGGCCGTGCGTCGGCTCGCGACCAACCATGTTCATCAAGTCGTACTTGATCCCAAATTCGCCGAACTTCTGGACGGGTCTCGGGCCAGCGGTCCACTGGCAGGAACGTCCCGCAAACCTCGTTCCGTAGATGGCTTCTCCGTTCACCCTTAGCCAGTCGCCCATCTCGACAAGCCGCTGCTGCATGATGACGGGAATCGTTCCATCGGCGTTCGGCCCTATATCGAGCAGCAGGTTCCCGCCCCGGCTCACCGTGTCGATCAGCAGCAGGACAAGGTTCCGAGCGGTCTTGTAGTCGTCCAGATTCTCGGCGCGATTGAACCCGTAGGAGAACCCCATCCCTTGGCTCTCCTCCCAAGGATGCGCGGCGCCCTCCATGCCCGCGGCGTACTCCGTGGTGTAATAGCCGCCGTGCTTGTGGCGGGTTTCGCTGCCCCACCGGTCGTTGACAACCACCTCGCTCCTGCACGGCGACTCGTTGAAGAGCCAAGCCAGCAGTTCCTCGCTCCTCCATTCCTTGGAGGTCATCTCCCATTCGCCGTCGCTGAAGATGATCGCGGGCCTATACCGGGTGACGACATCCTTGAACTGCGGAAAGAGGTGCTCCTCCACAAATCGCTCCCTGTCGGCGAGCCAAAGCGGGTTGTACCATTCGTAAAGCGAGTAGTAGAGCCCGACCTTCAGGCCCCTCGCCCGCACGGCTTCAGACAGGTCCCCCAGCAGGTCCCGTTTAGGGCCGATCTCGACGCTGTTCCAAGGGCGCCCCCAGTCCCGGCTCGCCTCCATGCTTGGCCACATCGCAAACCCCTCATGGTGCTTGGAGGTGGGCACGATGTACCTGGCGCCGGAACGCACGAATAAATCGGCCCATTGCCTCGGGTCGAAGAGCTCCGCCCGGAACAGGGGGGCAAAGTCCTGATAAGGAAAACTCTCACCGTAGTTCGCCTTGTGGAACCGCCACCACGGATTGTCGGGCTTCTTGTCCGCCATCTTGTTCCAGTACCACTCGGCGTACTCGCCCCTCACGCCCCACGAAGGGACGGAATAGACGCCCCAGTGGATGAAGATCCCGAACTTGGCGTCCTGAAACCAGTCCGGACAGGCGCGGGCGTCGAGGGAGGACCAATTGGCCTCATAATGCGTCTCGGCGGCCAGCCGGGGAGCCGCGACAAGCGCAGCGATGCCAGCTGCCACAAGCGAGCAAAGAAGGGGTTTCATTCGTTAGATCCGGTCGGGAAGTCTGAGACTGACCATGGAACGCGATCTGATGCCGCCGAGTCACGCCAGATATCTTCGTCAGGAAGTCAAAAACTTGGTGCCCAGGTGAGGATCGAACGCCCACGCCTTTCGGCGGCAGATCTTGAGGCATGCTGGAAACGCCATCCCTAGGTAACGGCTCCTGAGACTCGTTGTACTGTGAGTTTGCGTCAATTGCACTGAGTCTGTTTGGACATCTGCAAACACACGAGGGTCGCAATTCACGAAGTGAAGGCTTCCGTTTCGGCTCAAAGAACAGTCGACCCCGAACAGAAGGATCTAAGCACAGATCGGCCTGAGCTATTTCCGATTCTTGACAACTCACAGCCCGTGGTAAGGCTTTCTGAAATGAAAAGTACGTACAGTATCAAGGAAGCGCAAAGTCAATTTGCGAGTCTGGTGCGAGAAGCAGAGAATGGCGGTATGGCCACAATCACTCGCCACGAAAAAGCTGTGGCCTACGTGATGGGTGCAGACGACTTGGCCGGCCTCATTGAGACAACCGAAATACTCGCCAATCCCCAAGCCCGTAAAGCCATCGCGGACGCAGAAGCCGGCAGGGGTAAGGTCTACATGCTCGACGATCTCGAGGAATGAAATACCGGGTGCAGGTTCGGGAACAGGTGAAAGGATTCATCGCGACTCTAGGTCCAGAATCCAGAAGAAAGATGAGGCTCGCGCTGCGCGGTCTTGAGCTTGAGAGAGGCGACCGCCTTTCCCTGAAAGAGAAGCTTTCTGGCTACCATCGCCTGCGTGTGGGCGGCTACCGTGTCGTCTATCGTTATCTGCCTGGCAAGGTGATTGAGTGCGTTTTCGCCGAAGAACGCAGCCTGATCTACTGTCTCTTCGAAAAGGACTTCTTGAAACACCTGCGCCACGAGTCCGAGTAGCAGGCTTGCCCCAAGATTGGTGCCCAGGGGGGGGATCGAACCCCCACGACTTTCGTCGGCAGATTTTGAGTCTGCTGCGTCTGCCAATTCCGCCACCCGGGCGAGGAAGAGCAGATCCGATGGGAACGGCCACCCTGTGGCAAGTCATCAGTGTCGCCACGCGAGGTCTCCGTTGACACGGCGGCGGGCTCCAATCTGCTCTTGGCCGATGCCCGACTTCAGAGTCTACTGCCAGCCTTCCGTCGCCGACCCCAGGGAAATCACGCTCTCCCCGGAGGAATCCCACCACCTGGTCGCCGCCAACCGGGCCACGCAGGGCTCCACCGTGGTCGCGTTCGACGGCCGGGGCGCCGAGTGGATCTGCGAGCTTGAGGAGCCCGACAAGCGCGCCGCGCGCCTCAAGGTGAGGTTCGCCCAGAGGGCAAAGCCGATGCCGTGGCGGATCACGCTCGGCCAGGCGCTGCCTCTCGGCGGCGCCATGGACTCCATCGTGCGCAAGGCCACGGAGATCGGGGTGTCCGTGATCGTCCCCCTGGAGAGCGAGCGTACCCAGGTCCACCTGGACGGCGACCGCTCGGACCGGAAGATCGAGAAGTGGCAGACCGCGGCGCTCGAGGCCGCGAAGCAGTGCGGCAACCCGTGGCTGCCGGAGATCAGGCCGGTGGCCGCGGCCGCGGCGTTCATGGAGGCGGCGAAGGGCTACGACCTGAAGCTGATCGCGAGCCTGCAGCCCGGGGCGAAGTCGCTTCGCTCGGTGCTCGCCCAGTTCCACGCGTCGAACCACCGCGCCCCGCTCGACGTCCTCTGGCTCATCGGGCCCGAGGGCGACTTCACCCCGGCGGAGATGACCCGCTCGAGGTCGGGCGGGTTTGAGCCCATCACGCTCGGGCCGCTCGTCCTGCGGTGCGAGACGGCGGCCGTGTACGCGCTCAGCGTGCTCAGCTACGAGCTCAGCGGCTGACAGGCCCGCCTCACCAGACCAGGAGTCCGCCGGCGAACGTGAGCCCCGCGCCGACGCTGCAGAAGATGATCCGGTCGCCCTCGGCGAAGATCCCCTCCTCCGCGGCCCATCCGAGCGCCATTGAGACGCTCGCCCCGCTCGTGTTGCCGTATTTCGCGATCGTCACCACGAACTTCTCGTAGGGGATGCCGACGCGCTTGCTCACCGCCTTCAGGATGCGCGCGTTGGCCTGGTGCGGCACGACCCAGGCGATGTCTCCGGCCGTCAGGCGCTCGCGCCGGAGCGTCTCCTCGATCTGCTCGGCAAAACCGACGACCGCGTGCTTGAAGACCGCGACCCCGTCCATCTGGATGTAGAAGTGGTGGAGGTCGCCCTTAGCGTCCGGCCACGGTATCCGCGCCCCGCCGCCCGTGCGCTGGATGGCGGTGAACTGCGACGCGTCGCCCGAGATACCCATGCGGTGCAGCCGGTGCCCGCCCGGCGTCCTCGTGAGGATCGCCGCGCCCGCTCCGTCCCCGAAGAGGAACGCCGTCTCATGGTCCAGGGGGTTCGTGATGCGCGAGAGGAGCTCGGCCGTGACGACGATCACGTTGCGGGCGGACCCGCCGAGGATGAGCGAGCGGCCGACCTCGAGCGCGTACAGCCAGCCGGAGCACGCCGCGTTCAGGTCGAAGGCGGCGGCCCTCGGGATTCCCAGCAGGGCCGCGAGCGCGGCGGCCATCGACGGGACCGGCTGGTCCGGGATGATCGTCGCCATGATGATCGTGTCGATCTTCTCGACCGGCATCGCGGCCTGCGCGAGCGCGTGGGCCACCGCCACCGCCGCGAGCGAGGTCGCGCTCTCGTCGTCGTCCGCGTAGCGCCGCTCCTTGATCCCCGTCAGGCGGACGATCTCATCCTCGGTGCGGTTGGGAAACGCCTTCAGGATCTCGCTGTTCGCCCGGATGTTCTTCGGAACGGCGAAACCCACACCGGCTATGCAGACGGTCTCGGCGGCGGAGGTCTGGGGCGACGTCATGTGCGGCGCTTCTGGACGTAGCGCTCCACGTCATCGCCGGAGACGCGCCCTCCGGGTCCGGTCGCCTCGATGTCGGTGAGCTTCGCGGGGTCGAGCCCCGCCTCCTTCGCAAGCTTGGTCGCCCGCGGCGTCCACACGGCCGCGGCCGCGCCCGCCCCGGGGGCGGCCGCCGCGGCCCGCAGGCCCGCGGTGCTCTTCAGGTGGACGAGGCTCATGTCGGACGTCTCGATCTGGAGGAAGACGGCGCCCGAGGCCAGGGCGTCGCCCGGCTGGGCGTGGACCGCCCGGATCGTGCCCTCGCACGGGGACTCG
>CAYQOH010000006.1:0-38436 GCA_964419075.1 uncultured Opitutaceae bacterium
CGTTCTGCGAGAGCCAGTGGGAGATGTTGACGCCGCGCTTGAACGTGAAGGCGGGTTCCGTCGCGGCGTGGGCCGCTGTCAGCGCGCCGAGGAAGAGCGCGAGGAGCCTGGCGCGGGGGAGGGATGAGCGGATCGTCATGGGAAGATAGGGGCCCGAGGGAGGGTGAAACTATCCGGGTGCGGTTGCTGTGTAAAGCGGTCCCCGCGCCGCCGGCCCGAGGCTCGACCGCGCGGCGCCGTTCCTGCAGCCTTGGGGGCCACACCGTTCCCCCATGCCCGACCAGCCCCCGATCCTCATCCGCCCGCTCCGCATCGGCGACTACGCCACGATCTATGCACTCTGGAAGGACGCGGGAGAGGGCGTGGGCCTCGGCGAATCGGACAGCCGGGCGGCGATCGGGCGCTACCTGCGCAGGAACCGCGGCCTGAGTCTCGTGGCTACGGCCGGCGGCCGGGTGGTCGCGACCGTGCTGTGCGGCCATGACGGCCGCCGCGGCTACCTGCACCACCTCGCCGTGGCGAGAACATGGCGCCGACGGGGCATCGGGCGGAGGCTGGTGGCGGCGTGCCTGGAGAAGCTCCGCACCGAAGGCATCCCCAAGTGCAATCTGTTTCTGTTCGCCAGCAACACGAAGGGACGGGCCTTCTGGCGGAGCCTGGGCTGGACCGTTCGCTCCGATCTGAGGCTCGTGCAGCGCGGGACGGCCTCCGCCGAGGCGGCCTGCCGCAGGAGCTGCTGAGAGGAAGGGCCTGCGGCAGGCGCATATTGGGTCGACCCGCGGGACCGATTCGCGCATTCGATACATTCCAAACTGTTCCGACGAATCTTGAGCCATGAAGATGGAGCGTGAAGGGATCCTCATCAGCACCGAGCCCGAGCGGCTGGACGTGGACTTCATCTGCCGCGGCCTGAACCGCACCTACTGGGCGGCCACCCGCAGGCGCGACGTCATCGAGGAGTCGATCCGCAATTCCGTTTGCTTCGGGGTCTACGACCAGGCCGCCGGCAAGCAGATCGGCTTTGCCCGGGTCGTCACCGACAAGGCGACGTTTGCGTGGATCTGCGACGTCTTCATCGACGAGGGCCACCGGGGCAGGGGGTTGGGGAAATGGCTGATGTCGTGCGTGACGGCGCACCCGGACGTGAGGAACTCGATGAGCACTCTGGGGACGCGCGATGCGCACGGCCTCTATGAGAAGTACGGCTTTGTGCGCACCGAACTCATGAAGCGGCCGCCGGGCGGGCAGGGCCCGAGCCAGCCTCGGGCCGGGGCGCCGTAGATCCCCGCGGGGAAGGGCTTCCTCAGGGCCTGTCCGACGCCGGGCTACGGTTCGGGGAACGTCGCCACCTGGGAGAAGAACCACGCTCCCGAGCGGTCCCTCACCCAGGCGATCTCGAACCTTCCCTTGGCCTCGAACAGCTTGCCGTCCGGCAAGCGGACGCTCTGGCGGTAGGTGCCCAGTTGCTCGGCGGTGTCGCCGTCGACCGTGGTCCCCTCCAGCAGGTCGACGTTGGAGAGGACATGGAAGTCCGCGAATCCGGCATAAAACCTCTCGATGGCGGCCCGTCCGTGGACGGGGGGCCGGCTCGGGTTCACCAGTTCGCCTTCCGGGGCGAACATGGCGGCGATCCCGGCGCTGTCCATCGCGAGGACGAGCGCCGAGTAGTGCTGGAGCCGCGCCTCGAGGGCAGCCTTGTCGGCCCTCAGCTTGGCGACCTTCGGGTTCTCGCACGAGGCCAGGAGGGCGCACAAGAGAAGCGCCGCGGTCCGGGCCAGACGGGGGGTGTTGCCTCGCATGCCGCTAGTCCGCCAGCGGTCCGGAAATCGCGTCCAATTCCCTCATGACCTGCGGCGTCAGCTTCTCGACGGCGTCGAGCGCCCCCAGGTTCTCGCGCAGCTGCTCGACCTTTGAAGCCCCCAGGATGACCGAGCTGACGTTGGGATTCTTCAGGCACCAGGCGATCGCGAGGCAGGGGAGGCTCGTCCCGACGCCCTTGGCGGTCGCGGCGATCCTTGAAATCGCGGCCAGCTTCCCATCGACCCCGGGCTTCTTCAGGAGTTCGTCCTGCAGCCACTCCAACCCGGGCGTGCCGAGACGCGTGCCCTTTGGAACGCCCTTGTTGTACTTGCCCGTCAGCAGTCCCGAGGCGAGCGGCGACCAGATCGTGGTCCCGAGGCCGGGGCTCCTGTAGAGGGGCGCGTACTCCTTCTCCACGCGCCGGCGGTGGAAGAGATTGTACTGCGGCTGCTCCACCACGGGGTGGTGGAGGCCGAGCCGGTCGCACGCCGCGTGGGCCCCCTCGATCTGCGCCGCGCTCCACTCGCTCGTGCCCCAGTAGAGGACCTTTCCCTGGACGACGAGGTCGTGCATGGCCCTGCAGGTCTCCTCGATCGGGACCGTCGGGTCCGGCCGGTGGCAGTAGTAGAGATCGAGATAGTCGACCTGGAGGCGCTCGAGCGCGCCGTGGCAGGCCTCGACCACGTGTTTTCGCGAAAGCCCGTCCTCATTGGGCCTGTCCCCCACGGTGCCGAAGAACACCTTGCTCGAGACCAGGTAGCTGCTGCGGCGCCAGCCGGACCTCTTGAGGATCGCGCCCATCACCACCTCGGCCCGGCCGTCCGCGTAAGCCTCGGCGTTGTCGAAGAAATTGATCCCGGCGTCGTAGGCCGTGTGGAGGAGCTTCCTCGCGACGGGGTCGCCGATCTGCTTGCCGAACGTGACCCAGGCCCCGAAGGAAAGGGCGCTCACCTTGAGTCCTGATTTGCCGAGTTGGCGGTAGTGCATGGGGGTGTGGAGTGGGAGGTCGAGACGCGCAAAGGATGAGGCGGGATTTGCGGATCTGCAAGGGTGGGGCGCTTGACTCCGCGGCGCCGTGCGGGCACCTGTTAACGGATGCCGGCACGGGCGGATGCGAACCGGAGTCACACCCTTGAAAAACCTCTGGAGCAGCGCTGAGGCGGCGGGATTCCCCGGGGACTTGGGCCAGCGGGTCTATTCCTCGAGGCTGCTGGGACGGGACGAGTCGCTCGTGCTCCACGGCGGCGGAAACACCTCGGTCAAGGTTGTGGAAAGGAACATCTTTGGGGAGGACGAGAGCCTTCTCTATGTCAAGGGGAGCGGCTGGGACCTCGCGACCATCGAGGCGGCCGGCTTCTCGCCGTGCCGGATGGCCCACCTGCTCAAGCTCGCGGGGCTCGCGGAGCTCTCGGACCTGCGCATGGCCGCCGAGCTCAGGGCCTGCATGACCCATCCGTCCGCGCCGGCGCCGTCGGTGGAGGCGATCCTCCACGCCGTGCTGCCGGCGAGGTTCGTCGACCACACCCACGCCGACGCCTTCATCTCGGTCACGAACACGCCCGGCGGCGCAGCGCGCGTCCGCGAGGTCTACGGCGATCTTGTGGTGGTCGTCCCCTACGTGATGCCGGGATTCAAGCTCGCTCGGGCGTTTGCCGAGCGCTTCCCGAGGGAGGCCTCGGGGCGCACGATCGGGGTCGCGCTCCTGAACCACGGCCTGATCTCGTTCGGTGGCACGGCGCAGGAGTCGTACGGGCGGATGATCGAGCTGGTGACGCGGGCCGAGGACTACCTGGACCGGCGCAAGGCGTGGACGGTGGATTGGCCCCCCGCCTCCGCCCGGGAGCGCCCGATCCGGGCCGAACTCGCGGCCTTCCGGCGCGACCTTTCGGCGGCGATGGGCGGCCCCGCCATCCTGACGGCGCAGGGCGACGCGAGGTCCCTCGGCTTTGTCGGCCGGCTAGACGTCGGCCGCATCTCCCAGCAGGGGCCCGCCACGCCCGACCACGTGATCCGCACCAAGCGCGTGCCGATGGTCGGGCGCGACCTCGCCGCCTACCGCCGCGACTACGAGGCCTATTTCAGCGCGTGTGCGAAAGGGTCGGACCCCCGGCCGGTGGCGCTCGATCCGGCGCCGCGGGTGATCCTCGACCCCGAGTGGGGCGTGGTGGTCGTGGGGCGCACGGCCCGGGACGCGTCGATCACCGCCGACCTGTACCGGCACACCATCGACATCATCGTGCGCTCCACGGCGCTCGGCGGCTGGAGCGCGCTTCCCGCCCAGGACATCTTCGACTGCGAATACTGGGACCTCGAGCAGGCCAAGCTGCGGCAGACGGGCCCGGCGCCCGCGTTCGCGGGCGAGGTGGCCCTCGTGACAGGCGCCGCGTCCGGGATCGGGCGCGCATGCGTCGAGGCGCTCCTCGCGCGGGGCGCCGCCGTGGTCGGGCTTGACGTGAACGCCGACATCGCGCGGATGCTCGCCCGGCCGGACTTCCTCGGCGTCCCCTGCGACCTCACGAGGGAGGCCGAGGTGGCGGCGGCGCTCGAGGCGGCCGTCAGGGCATTCGGGGGCCTCGACATGCTGATCCTAAACGCGGGCATCTTCCCCTCCGGCAAGCCGATCGGGGAGCTGGGCAGCGACACGTGGCGCAGGATCATGGCGGTCAACCTGGACTCGAACTTCGTGATGCTGCGCGAGTGCCATCCGCTCCTAAAGGCGGCCCCGAAGGGCGGGCGCGTGGTGGTCATCGGCTCGAAGAACGTCCCGGCGCCCGGACCCGGCGCGGCGGCGTACTCGGCGTCGAAGGCGGCGGTGAACCAGCTCGCGCGGGTGGCCGCGCTCGAGTGGGGCGCCGACCGCATCCGGATCAACACGCTCCACCCCAACATGGTCTTCGACACCGCGCTGTGGACCCGGGAGATCCTGGAGTCCCGGGCGCGCCACTACGGCATGAGCGTCGAGGCCTACCGGACGAACAACGTGCTCAAGGTGGAGGTTGCGAGCCGGGATGTCGCGGCGCTGGCGGCCGAGCTCTGCGGCCCCCTCTTCGCCAAGACGACCGGCGCGCAGATTCCCGTCGACGGCGGGAACGAAAGGGTCATTTGAAGGTCGACGGCAGGCCCTACCGGACGATCTGGCCGGGCGCCGACGGCGCCTCGGTCGAGATCATCGACCAGACGCGCCTGCCCCACGAGTTCAGCGTCGCCAGGCTAAGGACGGTCGGGGACGCGGCCCACGCCATCCGGGCGATGCTCGTGCGCGGCGCGCCGCTGATCGGCGCCACGGCCGCGTACGGGCTGTGGCTCGCGCTCCGCGCCGACGCCTCGGACCAGGCGCTCGCGAGCGCGGGTTCCGAGCTCCTGGCCACCCGGCCGACGGCCGTCAACCTGCGGTGGGCCGTCGAGCGGGTGACCGCGTGGCTTGCGCCCCTTCCGCCCGAGATGCGGGCGGCGGCGGCCTTCGAGCGCGCCGCCGAGATCTGCGACGAGGACGTCGGCATCAACCGCGCGATCGGGGCCGCCGGGCTGACCGTCATCCGGGCCCTCGCGGCGGGCAAGCCGCCGGGGGGCGCCGTCAACATCCTGACGCACTGCAACGCCGGGTGGCTCGCGACCGTGGACGTGGGCACGGCCACGGCCCCGATCTACGCCGCGCACGGCGAGGGCCTGAACGTCCACGTCTGGGTGGACGAGACCCGGCCGCGCAACCAGGGCGCGAGCCTCACGGCCTGGGAGCTCCTCAACCACGGGGTCCGGCACACGGTGATCGCCGACAACGCGGGCGGCCACCTCATGCAGCGGGGTCAGGTGGACATGGTCATTGTCGGCACGGACCGGACGACCGCGTGCGGCGACGTCTGCAACAAGATCGGCACGTACCTTAAGGCGCTGGCGGCGCGCGACAACGGCGTGCCGTTCTACGTCGCGGCGCCGTCGCCGTCGATCGACTGGGCCGTGCGCGACGGAATCCTTGAGATCCCGATCGAGAACCGCCCCGAGAGCGAGGTGACCCACATCTCGGGCCGCCTGGCGGACGGGAGGGTCGCGACGGTCGCGCTCGCGCCCGAGGGCAGCGGCGCGGCGAACCCGGCGTTCGACGTCACGCCGGCGCGGCTGGTGACGGGCCTTGTCACGGAGCGCGGGATCGCCGAGGCCTCGGAGGCCGGCCTGAGGTCGCTCTTCCCCGAACACTATGCCCCGAATACCTATGAACGACATTGACCGCCGCGACTTCGTGAAAACCTCCCTCGCAGCCTCCGCCACGGCGGCCCTCGCCGCAATGACGCCCTCCTCCGGGGCGGCCGAGCCTCCGGCCGCGGCCGGGGAGTACCTGGAGCTCCGGGCCTACCGGCTCAGGCCCGGCGCGCCGCACGCCCTCCTCGACGGGTACCTGGAGCGGGCCCTCATCCCGGCGCTCAACGCCCGCGGCGTGGGCGCCGTGGGCGTCTTCACCGAGCCGGAGGCGAAGGACGGCCCGGCGGTCTGGGTCCTGATCCCCCATCCGTCGCTCGAATCCGCGGCGTCCGTCGCCGCCTCCCTCAATGCGGACCCCGCGGTCCAGGCGTCGGGCTCGGACTACCTGACCTCGCCCACGAAGGACCAGCCCGCGTACGACCGGATCGACAGCTGGCTCTTTCTGCCGTTCGCCGGGCTTCCCCGGCTTGCCGTTCCGGCGCTGGCCCGCGAGCGCAGGCCGCGGATATTCGAGATGCGCACGTACGAGAGCTTCAGCGAGCCGAAGGCCCTGAAGAAGGTGGCCATGTTCAACGCGGGCGAAATCTCCCTCATGCAGCAGCTCGGCCTCTCACCCGTGTTCTACGGCCAGGCGCTCGTCGGCCGGGACCTTCCCCACCTCACCTACATGCTCTGCAGCCCGGACCTTGAGACGCACAAGAGGAACTGGGCCGCGTTCGCGGCCCACCCGGCATGGGTGAAGCTCAAGAACGACC
The DNA here is from genome assembly GCA_964419075.1 of uncultured Opitutaceae bacterium. Lineage (GTDB taxonomy): Bacteria > Verrucomicrobiota > Verrucomicrobiia > Opitutales > Opitutaceae > Palsa-1447. Next base: position 6,750 of record CAYQOH010000006.1, read on the forward strand.
CGCAGTACGCGGACACGGTCTCGAAGATCACGAGCCGGTTCCTCGTTCCCGCCGGGTTCTCGCAGCTATAGGCCGCCCTCCGGCCGGCTCGCTAGCCCGCGGAGCCGGCCCCCGGGGTGGGGATGCTGCCGCGAGGCCGCAGCAGAAAGCCGTCGGTGAAGACGAAGATGGCCATGGCGAGGAGGATGAAGAAGGCCGCGACCCAGAAGAACGGGCGGTGGTGAAGGGGCCTGCGGGCCCCGGCATGGGGCGTGCCGGCGGCCCCCTTGGGGCCGCCGTGGTGGTGTTGGATGCGCTCGGTGTCGTTCATGGATGGGGTGGGTTGGGAGGGCCTGGAGCGTTGGACACCCGCCCGCCGCATTAGGTCACGGTCGCCGGCCGGCGCACTGGCGGGTTACACCCCATACCCTGCGGGCCCGCGCGGGCGTAGGCTCATTGAAGCGGGCCAACACCCGCCAACTCAAAGGATCCTTATGCCCATCGTATCCGTAGTGCTCACCCTGATCGTCGTCGGCGTGGTGCTCTGGCTGATCAACACGTACATCCCGATGCAGTCCACGATCAAGTCCATCATCAACGCGGTGGTGGTGATCGCGGTGGTCCTCTGGCTCCTCTATGGGTTTGGCATCATCTCGCACTCGGGTGACATCCACATGCCGGTGGTGAAATAGGACGGCGCCGGCTCCGCCCCCCCAAGAGACCCGTTCCTCCAGGACCCCGGGCGCAATTTTCGGCGCCTGGACGGGGTTCGAGTAGCGGCTTGGAGGCCGTCGCCTGTCATACCTTGGCGTGAACCTAGCGATGAACCAGCTCAGCGACGTCGAGACAGGGGTCGGCCTGTCGGAGTTCGAGCGGGACGGATGCGCCTGCCTCGAGGGCTTTTTCGCCCCCCACCGCGTGGACCGCGCGGCGTCGGCCGTGCGCCGGGTGCTGCGGGAGAGGCCGAGCGAGGTGGTCGTCGACTGCCTGCAGAGCGGCCAGCGCACGTTCTGGTCGCAGGCGGCCCACCCCGAGACGCGCCACTTCAAGTACCACGACCTCCACCTGCTCTGCGAGGAGCTCCGGGACCTGGCGCTCGGTCCCGAGCTGACCGCGGTGCTCGGGGACCTCCTCGGCGACACGCCGGTCCTGTGCAGCAGCGTCAGCTTTGAGAAGGGCAGCTCGCAGCCGAAGCACATCGACTCCCTGTGCATGACCCCGCGGACGCCCCATTCGCTGATCACCGCGTGGATCGCGTTTGAGGACGTCCATCCGGACGCCGGCCCCCCGGTCCATTACCCGGGCAGCCACAAGATTCCCCTCTACACCTTCAACGACGGCAGCCACCACGCCTCGCGCGACGAGATCGTGGACTGGTTCGACTACATCGACGTACAGCTGCGGCTCAGGGGCCTTCGGGCGAGGAAGCTCATGGCGCGCAAGGGCGACGTGTTCATCCGGCACGCGGGCCTCGTTCACGGGGGCAGCCCGATCGCGGACTTCGGCCGCACGTGCGCCTGCGCGGCCTGCCACTACTTCAGCGCGAGCGACTGCGTCGAAAGGGGCATGGACATCGAGCCGATGCGCGGGGGCTACGGGCTGCGGAGGCTGAGGGCCCCGGTCGCGGTGGATCCCTCGGCCTTTGGGCCGGGCTTCCCGTTTCCCGAGGAGTCCTACCTGCAGCGCTATCCCGACGTCCGCGAGGCGGTCGGGGCCGGGATATGCCCCTCGGGCGAGTCCCACTACCGGATGTACGGGTTCGAGGAGGGCAGGGGCGTCTAGGAGGGGCTCACGGTCCGCGCGAGGCGACCCAGAACCTGCAGTTGTCCGAGAAGCGGGTGACGTCGGGACCCTCCTTCGCCAGCTCGCTCCGCATCGCGTCGTAGACGCGGCTCCAGCCGGTCGCGGCCAGGTCGTCGAGGATCTCCTGGCGGTCGGGGATGTGGATGAAGACCTCGCCGCTCTCGTCCCGAAAGCGCCGGTCCCCGAAGTCGGTGAGGGCCGGGTCCTGGCGCCCGGCCGCCCACCGGGCGGCCTCGTCCCGCCACCAGGACCCGTTGTCGCCCCAAACGTCGCGGTCGTGCGCCGTGAAGAGGAGCGGGGCGCCCGGCCTGCAGAGCGCGTGCAGGCGGCCGAGCGCCGCCCGGCGGCGTGCGCGGCCGGGAATCTGCATGAGGCCGTTGAACATGAAGAGGGCCGCCCCGAAGCCCCCATCGGGCGCCACGCCGAGCTCGGCGCTCCCGACGGTCGTCGCGTCGGCGCACGCGAATTCGATCGATTCGGCGCCCTGCTCCCGCGCGAGGCCGCGCGCCTGGTCCACCAGCTCGCCCGCGAAGTCGAACGCGTGGATCCTCCTGAAGCCCATCCTCCAGAGACCGAGGGTCACGCGGCCGGCGCCGCAGCCGGCCTCGAGGATGTCGGCCGCCGGGTTGCCGAGGAACCGGTCGATCATCAGGCGCTCCGAGTTCCACAGGCCGAGGAAATGGGCCGCCCGCGTGTAGTGGAGGATCGAGTGGATCCCGTTGAAGCTCTCCCTCACCCGGGCCCCCGACCATGCGGCACCCCCCGTTTGGGGGTTGGGTGACCGCGGGTCGGAGGCCTCCATGTGTCGAATGTGCGCGCGGCCGGGTCGCCGTGCCGCCGGGCGCCGTCCCGGGCCGGCTCAGCCGCTGAAGCTGTAGTCGTAGGGGGCGCGCATCGGCCGCGACAGGTAGCGGTTGGCCTCCGCCGCGTTCTCGCCCACGAACCTCTCGGCTGCGGAATCCCACGTGAGCTTCAGGCCCGTGCGCAGGGCGATGGCGCCCAGGTGGCACATGGTCGCCGAGCGGTGCCCGGTCACGACGTCACAGATCGGCAGCTGCCGCGAGCGGACGCAGTCGAAGAAGTTCCCCATGTGGTTCTTGCTGACGACGAGGCGGAAGCTCTCTTCGGCTGCCGGGGTATGCAACAGCGCGGGGTCGCTGGCGGTGAGCTGGTCGCGGCTGACCCAGATCCAGCCGTCGGTGCCCACGAAGCGGATGCCGTTGTGCTGCCCCTTGGCGTTCACCGACGCCCCAAAGATGTCGTCGTCCTTCGTCGTGCGCACATGCAGGCCGATGCCGTTCTCGTACGTGTACCTCACGTCGTACTCGGCGAAGGCGGAGTAGCCGCCGGGCACGGGCCTCGACAGCGCCCGGGCCTCGACCTCGCGCGGCGCGACCAGGCCGATCGCCCAGTAGGCGATGTCGTTGTGGTGCGCTCCCCAGTCCGTCATCGTGCCGCCCGAGTAGTCGTACCAGTAGCGGAAATAGGTGTGGCACCGCTCCTTCACGTAGGGCACGGTCGGGGTCTGCCCCTGCCAGAAATCCCAGTTGAGGCCCGGGGGGACGGGCGACGACGCGAACGGGCCGCCGCGCAGGCCGGCCGGCAGCCACACCTCGGCGACCTTGAGCTTCCCGATCCGGTTGTTGCGGACGAGCTCCGCGGCCAGCCGGAAGCGCTGCGAGCTGCGCTGCTGCGTGCCGGTCTGCAGCACGACGTGGTGCCGCTGCACGGCCCCGATGACGTTGCTGCCCTCGTCGATCGTGAGCGTCAGGGGCTTCTCGCTGTAGATGTCCTTGCCGGCGCGGGCCGCCGCGATGTTGACCAGCGTATGCCAGTGGTCGGGCGTGCCGTTGACGACCACGTCGAGGTCGCTTCGCTCCAGAAGCTTGCGGAAATCCGCGTACTTCGCGGGCACCTTGGCGCCCACCGTGAACTTCTTCGCGGCCTCCTCGGCGTGGTTCTCGTCGACGTCGCAGACGGCGATGATGTCGCCGTGGTTGGCGGCGTTGACCGCATCGCCCTTGCCCTGCCCGCCGCAGCCTATGAGGGCGATCCCCGGCCGGTCGTTGGGCGACGGGACCTTGGTCTCCTCGGCCGCCTCGAGCATCTGGCGCTCGACGAACCACAGGGGCAGGCCGGTCATCGCCGCGACGGTCGCGGCCCGCTTCAGGAACGTCCGGCGCGAGACCTGGAAATCCTTGATCGATGAGGGCTGGGGAGCGCAGTGACGGGGGAACGGATTCATGGAGGGGGTGCCGATCCGGGGTCTTCCCCGGGGAAAAACGAGGATGAAGGAGACGGGGTGCGTCGATTGCAAGCCGCCTTGCCCCGCGCCGAACGGGCCTAATTACTGTTATCAGGGCGCGCACTAATGCAAACGCGCGCGACAGCCGCAGGCTCTTTGGGTTGAACTTGGATTGGAGCCTGCGGCAGGATCACGGCCTCTGTCGGGGCTCCCGGGCGCGGGTCGGGGAAGACCGGCAGGGGCCCTGGATTCCCCAAAGTTTTTTGTCACGCTTCTTGCCCTTGAGGATGCATTCGCCAAAGTTGTGCCCCTCTTCATTCCCCTATGAACACCCCCGAAATGAACCGCCGCACCTTTCTAAAGACCGCCTCGCTGGCTTCCGCGGCGGTCTCGTTGCCGAACCTCCTCCGCTCGCAGGGGCCAGGCGGGCAGGCCCCCGTCAACAAGATCAACGTCGCCTGCTGCGGGGTGGGCGGGCGCGGCTACGACGCGGTCCATGGGATGAAGGGGGAGAACCTGGTCGCGTTCTGCGACGTCGATGACGAGCGGGCCGCCAAGACGTTCCAGGAGTTCCCGGGCGTTCCGCACTTCCGCGACTTCCGCGTCATGCTCGACAAGCTGGGCAACACGATCGACGCGGTGACCGTGTCGACGCCCGACTTCATGCACTTCCCGATCGCCATGGCGGCGCTCTCCCTCGGCAAGCACGTGTTCGTCGAGAAGCCGATGACCCACACGGTGGCCGAGGCCCGCAAGCTGGCCGAGGTGGCCCGCGAGAAGAAGGTGGCGACGCAGATGGGCAACCAGGGGCACGCGGGCGAGGGGGCCCGCCTCCTCAAGGAATGGGTCGAGGCCGGCGTCCTCGGCGAGGTGAAGGAGGTGCACAGCTGGACCGACCGCCCGATCTGGCCCCAGGGCGTCAAGCCGTTCGACCACACGAAGATGATGCCCGTCGTCCCGTCGACGCTCGACTGGGACCTCTGGCTCGGGGTCGCCCAGCCCCGCGAGTTCGACCCGGGCTACCTGCCCTTTGTCTGGCGCGGCTTCTGGGACTTCGGCTGCGGGTCGCTCGGCGACATGGGCTGCCACATCATGGACGGCGCCTACTGGGCGCTGGGGCTCACCGCCCCGACCTCCGTGGAGCCCGTGAGCGCGAACCAGACCGAGATCAGCGCCCCGACGGCCTCGGTCACCCGCCTGCATTTCCCGGCCCGGGGCTCGATGCCCGCGGTCAAGTGGACGTGGTACGACGGCGGCATGATGCCGCCGGTCCCCGCCGACCTGGAGGAGAACCGGAAGCTGCAGGACAACGGCACCCTCCTGATCGGCTCGAAGGCCACGGTCATGTGCGACACCTACTACGACAGCGTCCGGATCATCCCGGAGGCCAAGATGAAGGAGCTGGCGCCCAGCCTGCCCCCGAAGACCATCCCGCGCGTGGCCGGCGGCCATTTCGCCGAGTGGCTGCGCGCCTGCAAGGGCGGCGTCCCGGCAGGCTCGAACTTCGAGTACGCCTCCCGCCTGACCGAGAGCGTCCTGATCGGCAACGTCGCGCTGCGCTCCCGGCGCCGGATCGAGTGGGACTCGGCGTCGATGAAGGTGACGAACCTCCCGTCCGCCAACGCCTTCGTGACCACCCAGTACCGCGCCGGTTTCGGCGTCTAACCCTCTCGACCCCCAATTCCCATGAGCGAATCCACCCCGTCCTCCCCGGCGGCCCCGCGCTGCGAATACACCTGGGCCTTCCTCATCCTGCGGCTCTTCCTCGGCCTGCGCACCTTCTTCGAGGGCGTCGAGAAGTTTGAGAAGAACGGCACGTACTCGTTCGCCAACTATTACGAGAACACGGGGAGGATGGCGAAGGGGATCACCGGCGCGTCGTTCCTGCCGCTCTGGGCCACGAACAACTATGCGCACACGCTCGGCTACCTTCTCTTGGTCCTGGGCGCCGCGCTCCTTCTGGGCGTCAAGACGCGCGCGACCCTCATCCTGACGGGGCTCCTGTATGTGAGCCTCTCCTTCGGACTCATGGCCGTTCAGGAGAACGAGGGCGTCGCCTGGTTGGGGGTCTACGTCGGTCTCTTCGCCGGGGCGCTGGCCCTCGTGCGCCACAACCGCTTCGCCCTCTGGCGCGACCGCTTCGACTAAAGCCCGACGGCCCGCCCCCATGCCCACCCCAAAGACCACGGGATTCACCCGCCGCGACTTTCTCGCCACCGGCGCCAAGCTCGGGGCCGCCTTCATCGCGGCCCCCTATCTCGCCCGCGCTGCGTCGGTCGGCGGGGGCTCGGACAGCCTCAACGTCGGCCTGATCGGCTGCGGCGAGGAGGGCCGCGTCCTCCTGAGCGCGGCGCTCAAGATCCCCAACATCCGGTTTCACGCCGTCTGCGACATCTGGCCGTACAACCGCAAGTACGGCGAGCGCCTCCTTCAGAAGTTCGGGCACGACCCGAAGCCCTTCGAGGACTATCGCGAGATGCTTACCGCGGTCCCGGACCTGGACGCGGTGATCGTGGCGACGCCCGACTTTGTCCACGCCGAACACACGAACGCGGCGCTCAAGGCGGGCAAGCACGTCTACTGCGAGAAGCTGATGTCGAACACGGTCGAGGGCGCCCGCTCCATGGTGCGCACCGCCAAGGAGGCCGGCCGCCTGCTCCAGATCGGGCACCAGCGCCGCAGCAACCCGCGCTACATCTACGCCCGCGACCGGATCGTGCACGGGGACCGGCTGCTCGGCCGCATCACCAACTCCTCCGCGCAGTGGAACCGGGCCGTCACCGAGGACCTCGGCTTCCCGGCGAAGCAGGCCATCCCGGAGAACGTGCTCCACAAGTACGGCTACGCGAACATGCACGAGTTCCGGAACTGGCGGTGGTTCAAGCGGTACTCCGGCGGCGTCATCTCCGACCTCGGGGCCCACCAGATCGACGTGTTCAACTGGATGCTGGGCTCGAACCCGACCTCCGTGATCGCGGGCGGCGGGCGCGACTACTACACGAACCACGAGTGGTACGACAACGTGTTCGTGATCTACGAGTACCCGACCCAGGAGCAGGTGGTCCGCGCCTCCTACCAGGTGCTCACGACCACGAGCGCGGGCGGGGGTTACTTCGAGTACTTCATGGGGGACGAGGGCTCGCTCAAGATGTCCGAGAACCCGAAGATCACGAAGCTCTACCGCGAGGCCCGCGCCCCGGATTGGGACCAGTGGGTCGCGAAGGGCCTGATCCTGCGCCCGGGCTCGGGCGAGGGCGCGCTGCCGCCCGTAAAGCCCTGGGAGAAGCCGCTGTCGCACCCGCCCATGATGTCCAAGGCGGTCTCCTCCGTGGTCGATGTGCGCGAGACCGCCGAGCTGTCGGCATGGGACATGCCGGTCACGCTCGACAAGGCGATCCACCAGCCCCACCTCGAGAACTTCTTCGACGCGGTCCGCGGAAAGGCGACCCTCAACTGCCCCGGCGAGACCGCGCTCGCGTCCGCGGCGACGATCCTGCGGGTGAATGAGGCCGTTGCCGCCCGCAAGATGCTCAGCTTCGCCCCCGAGGACTTCACCGCCTGAACCACGCCCTTATGCTCCGAACACTCGCCATCCTCCTTGCCCTGGGTTCCATCGGCGCCGCGCAGGCCGAGGAGCTCGTCCCGCTCAAGATCGAGCTCCCGAAGCCGCTGTTCGTCGGGACGCCGAGGCCGATCAAGGTCGCGAACCTCGAGCCCGATCAGGCTGCGAACGCGGGCCCGCTCATGGTGCCCGCCGGCACGGCGCTCCTGTCCCTCAACAAGCCCGTCACCTCGAGCGACTCGTCCCCGGTGATCGGCGAGCTGGCCGGCATCACCGACGGGGATAAGTCGGGGGACGAGGGATCCTACGTCGAGCTCGGGCCCGGCGTGCAATGGGTGCAGATCGACCTCGGCGGCCCGGCCAAGGTCGCGGCGGTCGTCATCTGGCACTTCCACGCCCAGGCGCGGGTCTACCACGCGGTCGTGGTCCAGGCGTCGAACGACCCGCTGTTCAAGACCGGCGTCACGACGCTCTTCAACAACGACGACACCAATTCCGACGGCCTGGGCAAGGGCACGGACTACGCCTATATTGAGACCTACAAGGGCAAGGTGGTCGACGCCAAGGGCGTGTCGGCGCGCTACGTGCGCCTCTACAGCAACGGCAACACCTCCGACGAGCTCAACCACTACACCGAGGTGGAGGTTTACGGTAAGCCCGTGAACTGACCCCTTCCCGCGTGGCGCACGCCCCCCGCCCGCGATGCCCCGGACCCTCCCCAGCTGGCTGCCCCTGGTCCTGCTGACCCTGGCGGCGCTCGGGTGGCGGACGTGGGACCTGGCTGCCCGGCCGATGCATGTGGACGAGGCCAACCAGGCGGTCAAGGCCGGGGAGCTCCTGGAGTCGGGGCGCTACGCCTACGATCCCGGAAACCATCACGGACCGGTGCTCTACTTCGCGGTTCTGCCGATCGCCTGGGCCCGGGGTCAGCGGACGCTGGCGCAGCTTGACGAGGTGACGGTGCGCCTCGTGCCCGCGCTGGCCGGCGCCGCGTCGGTGCTCCTCCTCGGACTTCTGGCCGCGCCCCTCGGCCGCTGGCCGTCGCTCGCGGCGGCGGCGTTCCTGGCCGCGTCCCCGCCCGCCGTCTACTACAGCCGGTACTTCGTGCAGGAGACGCTCCTGGCGACCTTCACGCTGGCGGCGATCCTCTGCGCGCGGCGGTGGTGGTCCACGGGCCGCTCGCGCTGGGCGGCGGCCGCAGGGGCCTTCGTGGGCCTGATGCAGGCGGCAAAGGAGAGCGCCCCCCTGTTTGTGCTCGCGGCGCTGGCGGCGCTCCTGGCCACCCGCGGCGCGACGCAGGGGCCCGCCCCCCGGCGGCCGGCGCGCGACGGGCTGGTCGCCGCCGCTGCGGCGCTCGCGGTGGCGGCCCTGTTCTACTCCTCGTTCGGCGCGCACCCGGCGGGGCTTCGCGATGCGCTCTCGGCCTACGGGTCCCAGGCGGCGCGCCTCGGGTCGGGCGACACCGGGCACGAGAAGCCCTGGGGGTACTACCTGCGGCTCTTCGCGTGGCAGCGAAACGGCGGCCTCGTTTTCGAGCAGGCCGGCTTCCTGGCGCTCGCGCTCGCCGGCCTCGCGGCGGCGGTGGCGACCCGGACGGCGCTCCTGCGGTGGGCCGCCGCGTACTCGCTGCTGGTCCTTGTCGCCCTTTCGTCGGTCGCCTACAAGACGCCGTGGCACGCCATCCACCTCGTGCCTGGGTTCGCCCTCCTGGCGGCGGGCGCCGTCGCCGCCGTTCCCGCGGGGCGGTGCTTCCGGGTGGCCGCCGCAGCCGCCGCGCTCGCCGTGCTCGGCCTGCTCGTCCACCAGGCGGACCGGGTCGCCCGGGCCTATGCGTCCGACGCGCGCAACCCCTACGCCTACGTCCACAGCTCCCCGGACGTCCTCAAGTTCCGGGGCCTCGCGGACGCCGCCCGCCTGCGCTCGCCGGGCGCGCCGGTGCGCGTGATCAGCGAGGAGTACTGGCCCCTGCCGTGGTATTTCCGCGGGATGGACGGCGTCGGCTACTGGACAAGCCCTCCCGCGGACTGCGACGGCGCCCTCGTGATCGCGTCGGCGGGCCTTGCGGAGGCGGTCCATGCGCGGCTGCATGGGGCCTACGACCCGTCGTACCTCGGCCTGCGGCCGGGGTTCGTCTGCGTCCTCTTCACCCCCCGGAAATGAGCCCGCGCTATTCCCTCGTCGTGCCGTTCTACAACGAGGCCGGCAACGTGGTCCCCGTGGTCGAAGGCGCGGTCGGGGTCCTGGCCACGCTGGGCGCACCCTTCGAGGCGGTGCTGGTCGATGACGGAAGCACCGACTCAACCGGGGAGGAGATCGCCGCGGCCGCGGCCCGCTGGCCCGCATGCCGCGGGCTTCGCCTGCCCAAGCGCGCGGGTCAGGCGGCGGCGCTCCTGGCGGGGCTGGGGCAGGCGCGGGGCGAGCTGATCCTCACGATGGACGGCGACGGCCAGAACGACCCCCGCGATTTCCCGGCGCTTCTCGCGCTCGCCGAGTCGGGCCGGTTCGACCTGGTCTGCGGGTGGCGCGTCGACCGGAGGGACGCCCCGTGGCGCCGGTTCGCCTCGCGCACGGCCAACTCCGTGCGGCGCGCGGTCCTCGGCGACCAGGTGCACGACGCGGGCTGCCAGCTGCGCGTCATGCGCCAGGAGGTGCGGGCGGCGCTTCGGCCGATGGAACTGCTCCAGGCGTTTGTCCCGGCGCTTGCCGTCGCCGCGGGTTTCCGCGTCGGGGAGCTGCCGGTCGACCATCATCCGAGGCGGCGCGGCCGATCCAAGTACGGTCCCGCCGAGCTCTGGTGGCGGCCGGCGGCCGCCATGCTTCGGCTGCGCTGGGAGCTGTGGAGGCGACCGCGGCCATGAGCCGCACCGTCTTCAGGCACGAGGCGATGGCGACCACCTTTGAGATCACCATCGAGGGCCAGGAGGAGGCCTACGCCCGGCAGGCGGCCGCCGCGGCATACCGGGAGCTCGACCGGCTCGAGACCGAGCTCAGCCGGTTTGTGGAGTCGAGCGACATCGCGCGCGCCAGCCGTCTCGAGTCCGGCGGTACCGTCGTGATCGGCGAGGACGCGCTCGAGTGCCTCTTGACTGCCGCCGAGGTCGCGGAAGAGACCGGCAGGGCGTTTGACCCGGCATACGGCTCCGAGCGCGGGCCGGAACTCGCCGACGGCGCCCCCGCATTCACGCTCGACCCCGCCGCGCACGTCCTGACAGCCCGGGCGCGGCGCCTGCGGCTGGACCTCGGCGCGGTGGGCAAGGGCTACGCCCTCGACCGGCTTGCCGGCGTGCTGGCGGAGTGGGAGGTCGATTCAGCCTGCCTCAACAGCGGCGGAAGCACGGCGCTTGCCCTGGGGCCGCCGCCTTCAGGCGCCGGGTGGCCGGTCGGGCTGGGGGAGGGCGAAGCGCGCCTCGAGCTCTTCCTGTGCCGGGCGGCGCTCAGCGGCTCGGGGCTCGCCGTGAAGGGCTCGCACCTGCTCGACCCAAGGACGGGCCGGCCTGCGGCGCGCACCCTGCGGGTCTGGGCCTCGTCGCCGAGCGCGGCCGTGGCCGACGCCCTGTCCACGGCCTTTTTCGTGATGACCGACGCCGAGGTGGCCGCGTTCTGCGCGGCCCATCCCGACACCGGCGCTGCTCTGGCACGCCCGGACGGGCGGCTGGACCGGCACGGCGCGCTGCGGGCCCCGGGCGTCGTGACGTAGTCGAGGAGGGTCCAGGCGCCTCTCCGCCCTGCAGCCAATGAGAATCAATAGATTGACCTGCATCGACTAACGTAAGTCAAAGTAAGGCCATTCGCCCTGAGGCCGGCGCGCACGGGCGGCATCGGGCCCCTTGCCCGTCGAGGGTATTGAGGCCTCAAGGGCACGCTGCCGGGTGCCGATATTGGGGTGACGCACTATGCCCGGCGCGATCCTGACGTACCTTGAAGGCTGGTGGGCGCGGCTCATCGGCCGCGTCGGCGGAGCCCGTGCCCCGCTCAAGGTGCTGCTTCCCGAGCTTCGGCCCGAGGTTAAGCCCGAGAGCCTGCCCGAAGTTCAGCCCGATCCCGTGGAGACGGCCGAGGTTGTCGAGGCGGAGAACCGGCGGGTGGCGGAGCAGTCCTTTCTGGAGACGGTGCGTCTGGCGCAACCGCCCCAGGTTTCCCGAGAGAGGGCGCATGCGGCCAGGGTCGACCCGAATGTCCGCCAGAACACGCTCGACGCCCTGGAGGGGCTGCGGCAGATCCCGGCGCTGCAGTCGCTCGTCCAGAACGTGACGCGGATCATGTGCCGGGACGGCGTGTGCGTCGACGAGGTCGTCGAGGCCCTGCAGAAGGACTCGGCCCTGTGCGTGAGGGTACTGACCATGGCCAACTCCGCCGCGGTCGCCCCGGAGATGAGGATCGAGGACCTGCCGACCGCCGTGCAGCTGATCGGGATAGCGCGGGTTCGCAGGCTGGCGCAGGCTGTCTTCACCATGCGCGACGCCCAGCGGATGGTGGAGGGCCTTGACTGGCGCCATCTCTGGATCCACGCGCTGGCCACGGCGGCGATCGCCGAGGAGCTGGACCGCAGGCTATGGATGGCCAGTTCGCCGCAGACCTACATGGCCGCGCTCCTGCACGACGTGGGCAAGATCGCGCTGTCAACCGTCGCGGCCGACCCCTACCGGGACATCATCGTGGCGTCATGGAACGGCGACGGCCGGCTTGAGGACCTTGAGCGCGAGCGGCTCGGCCTCGACCACCGGGAGGCGGGCTTCATCTTCGCGCGCGGAAACCGGCTGTCCGACGTCGTCGTCCAGGCGATCGCGCACCATGACGACCCGACCCGGGCGGAGGATCACCGCTTCGAGGTGGCGCTCGTCTCGGCCGCGAACTACATCAGCAAGGCGCATGGCCTTGGCTTCAGCGGGGCCCGACTGGATCCGAGCGACGGGGAGCTCGAGAACCTGACGGCGTGGCAGGTCGTCGCCGAGGAGACCGGCCGGGCGCCCAACGTCGCACAGCTTGAGGACGAGATGCTGGGCTTCATCACGACACTGCGCGTCGACATGCGCAGCCTGCACGAGGGCGTGGGGTAGCCCGCGCCCGTCGGGCGACAAAAAAGGCCGGCCCCTTTGGGGACGGCCTTGGATCAAACTTGGGTCGGGTGGTTACAGCTTAGCCGCGGGAGCCGGCTGCTTGTTTTTCTTGGCCTTGCGAGGGTTCACGAAGGTCGGGTTGGTGGTCACCGGTTTCGGCTGTGGCGCGGACCCTGAGATGATCGGGGCTGCGGGGGCCTGGGCCGACGTGGCGGTGGGCGTTGCTGCGGGAGCTGCAACAGGAGTTGTAGATTCAGTGTTCATTTTGATTTCTGTATTATGACTTATTGAGGCGTCGAAACGTAGGAATCGGCGCTAAGGGTACGCTACGCCGTTGGAGGGGTATGTTCTCCGCAATTGTTGTCCATAATCGCGCATCCTTTGATTGCGACACCGCCCTCCTTTTTATTGTAACAAGATGAATAGTAATAATATGTGATCTTTATAGACTTGGAAACCCATGGTGATGTGGGTCATGATGGCACATGTGGATTTGCCTCAAAATCCCCGGCAACGCGGCACGGTCCAGCCGGCTGAGGTTGCTTGCCGTAAGGAAGGGAGGCCGTCGCGACCCGGGAGCAAGGTAGGGTCACGATTTCAAGGAAGCCCACGTTCACGGCAGCGAACTCCATCCGCGTTGGAGTACCAAAGGCTCCGGTCCCCAGGTGGTGGCTATCCCATGAAGAGTGAACTAAATATTTAGGGAAAAACGTCTTGTGCGACGAATCGCCGCGCGTTCAAAGCCCGAGGAGTCCCATGCGCGCCTCTGCGTATCCACGACGATCGCGAGCGCTCGGCAAAGAGGAGCTCACGCCCCGGGCGGGGCGGCGGCGGCGGGAGGGGGCGCTTCGGAGGAGGGGGCCGGTCTGCCGTCAACGGTTGCCGCCTCCATGATCTCCACGCGCGTGCCGTCTGGGTCGTAAACGTTGACTTGACGCTTCCGGTTGATCCCGGTCCTCGCGGGAGTCGGCGTCTTGCAGCCTTCGGGGAGACTCCGGCCCCTGAGCGCCTGCTCGGCTGCCGCCACACCCGGAACCTCCAGACACACGTGGTGGAGGATGTGGAGCCGGTCCGTGTCGGGCGCCGCGCTTACCAGCATGAGCTCGAGGTAGTCCGTCCCGTCGGGCACGCGCAGCGTGACCCAGCTCAGCGTCCTGCCGTCGCTGCTTCCCCTCCACGTCTCCGTGAATCCGAGGATGTCCCTGTAGAACCTGAGCGATGCGCCGAGGTTGGCGACGACGATGCCCGCGTGGGTCATCCTCCCCGAGATCCGGGTGTCCGGAAGGAACCGGCCCTTGTGGGCCCGGGTCCACCCGTCCGGCAGGTACTGCACGAACTCGATGATGTGCCCGTCCGGATCCTCGGTGAAATAGTTGAGGTTTCCTATCCGCCCGGCCGGGGCGATGGCCGGCAGGGGCCTTCCACCGGGGCCCCGGACGTCCCTTGAGACGAGGTAGTCCAGCAAGCCCTGCGCGTTGTCGGTTTCGAACGCGACATGGTAGAGACTGTCGCCGCGTCCTGGGGTCGCCTCGCTCGCGGGGAAGAGCTCCAGCGACTGGCGGTCGTTTATCTTTATCCAGGTGAGCAGCACGCCGCCGTCCCTCGCCGGGAGCGTGTAGGGCTCGTCGAACCCGAGGTAGCCCGTGTAGAACGCCCGCGACCGGTCGAGGTTTGCGACCCAGAGCGCGACGTGCGAGAGGCCGGTGATGGGGGGCCTGCGGGTCCCCGGGGCGTCCCCGGCCGGGGAGGGGAGGGGCAGCAGCGCGGCGGCCGCCATCGCCGAGAGACGGTGGAGAATCCGCCGCGACACGGGCGCGCTAGCACTCATGTTCGGCCTTCTCGGACTTCCGCTTGCTGTAGCGGTTCCATACGAGGCTTGCGATGTAGACAAGGATGACGGCGTTGACCACGAGGATCGCGAGCTTCAGCCAGGTGAAGTTTCGGTAGGTCGCAAGGCACTCCTCGGGTACGAAGAGGCCCGACGAGATGACGACCATGTATTCCGCCCATCCGGCGCCGAGCCACAGCCCGAATCCCTCGACCAGGAGCACGGAGGCGTAGAGCGCCGAGAGGATGCCGAGGCGCATGAGGGTGGCCGGCTCGACGAGCCCGAGCTTTTCCAGAAGGAGCACCACGAACCGGTTCTCGGGCGAGATGCGGAAGGCCAGGACAAAGCGAAGGGCGATCGCTGCGACATCCTTGTGGATCACGTCCAGGATTCCGAGGGAGATGAAGGATAGGAGAATGCCCTTCACGAGTTTCGCCCCCGCGATGAGCCGCAGGCCTATGGGGGCCTTGATCTCGGGCTTTGATCCTTGGGCGGGCATTGTGAGCCCACCATTCGAGCAGCGCTGGACCCCAAGATAAAGAAGCATCCACATGTCATTGTGTGACAACCTGATTGCGCACGGGACGGGATGCCGAAGAAGGACCTGGAAAGGCGGCAGGCGGGGTTTCGGGGTCCTGGCCGGCTTGTAAGCCGGGAGCGGGCTTCTATCCTACGCCGATGAACCCCCGGGTCGTCGTCGTCGGCAGCTTCGTGCAGGACCTCACGTGGAAGTGCGCTCAGTTCCCCCGCGCGGGGGAGACGGTGATCGGCACCTTCGTGACCGGCCCGGGCGGGAAGGGCTCGAACCAGGCGGTGGCCTGCGCCCGTGCGGGGGTGCCGACCCTCTTCATCGGTGCCGTCGGCCGCGACGTCTTCGCGGACGGGGCGCGGCGGTTCTACATTGCCGAGGGCATCGGGGCGCGCTTCGTCGTCAAACCCCGCCACGCGACCGGCACCGCCGCGATCTTCGTCAACGCCGAGGCGCAGAACGAGATCATCGTCGCCCTCGGGGCCAGCGCCCAGCTTCGGCCCCGCGACGTCGACCCCGGCATGATGCGGGGCGCGAGGGTCCTGGTCTGCCAGCATGAGGCGAACCTGCCGGTCAACGCGCACGCCTTCCGCGCGGCCCGCCGCGCCGGGGCCGCGACGGTCCTCAATCCCGCGCCCATGCGGCCCGATTTCGACCCGTCGATCCTCGAGCTGACCGACGTGCTCATTCCCAACGAGTCCGAGTTCGTGGCGCTCGTGAACCACCTCGGCGGGCGATCCGCCGGGTTGGAGGAGTCGGCGCTTGCGGACCTTGGGCCCGGGGAGCTGCACCAACTCTGCCGCGCGCTGGCCGTGCCTTCGGTCATTGTCACCCTTGGCCGGCGCGGCTGCTTTGTGTCACAGGCGGACGGAAGCCACACCCACATCGCCGGACACGGCGGCCTTAAGGTCGTCGACACCACGGGAGCCGGGGACGCGTTCGTCGGCGGCTTCGCCGCCGGTTTCGTTCGCTCCGGCGGGGACCTGCTCGCCGCGGCGCGGCACGGCAACGCGGTTGCGGCGCTGTCCGTGACGAGGTTCGGCACCGCGCCGTCCATGCCCAGGGAGGCGGAGATCCGCCGCTTCCTGCGCCGCGGGCGCGCCTGACGATCGGACGCGCGATCCCTGCAATTTATGCATGGTATTGGCCCATAAACGCGCAGCGGGGAGGCGCCGCCGCGGGCACAATCGAAGCATCCGTCCATGCACAAGGCCGTCCAAGACACCCCGGGCCTCGGTCCGCCTCAATCGGCGGACGCCGTCTGCCTGTGCCTGCGCCGCCTCCTCAAGGACAGCGTGCGGGGCTACCGCCGAGAGCTCGCGAACTGCCGGCGGAGGCTGTCGCGCGGCTCGACCCACCGGCTGCGGATCGCCATCCGGCGGCTTCTGGTCTGCCTGAGGCTCGTCGGCGTCGCGCAGAAGGAGCCGCCAGGCGTGAGCGCCTTCCTGCGGGTCCAGCTCAAGGCCCTCGGAGGGGTGCGCGACACCCATGTTCAGCTGCAGCTGATCAAGCAGGGAGCATGCCGGGGCGCACGCGAGATGAAGCCGCTCCGCGACCATCTCCGGAGGCGGAAGCGCCGTCGGATAAGGGCGGCCGCGCAGTCCCTCAAGTCGGACAAGGCGCTGCGGCGGCTGCAGGCGTGGAACCCGCGCCTCGATAAGGGGGGACCGCGCGTCATCCCTCGCCTTCGCCGGCTGGTCGACGGGAAGATCCGCGAGGCGATCGATTCCCTTTCGTCCCTTTCGGAGTCCGCGGCGCCCGATGCGGAGGCCCTGCACCGCTCCCGGGTGCTCTCGAGGGAGTGTTGCCACATCGTCGAGGCGCTCGGGCCGTGCTGGCGGGGTGACCCGACCGGCGAGCTCCTCGCAAGCCTGCGGGCGTACCAGCAGGGCGTCGGGCGGCAGCACGACCGGCAGGTCCTCCTGCGGTGGATGTTGCGCCTGGCCAAGGAGGGCGAGCTCCCGGCGGCGCCCTCCCGCGGCATCGGGGAGACCCTTGCGGCCGCCGACCGGTTGAAACCCTCGTTTCTTAGGGACTGGAGGACGGTCCTCGAGACCCTGCTGGCGCGCCGGGCCTCCCCGGCCAGGCGCCCGCGCCGACCCGAAAAATGGCAATAACTTCGGATTGCCGAAGGGCGGGATTGATGCTTTCTCAATCCAGTTCCGCGGTCTGAGTGGCAACCCCTCCGACCCGCAATTTCCAATGAACGACGACCAGGATAAATTCGTGCGCCTCAGGAAGTATGAGGCAAGGGAGAGGCGCCATCGGATCGCAGGCGTGATGTTCAACGGGCTCGTCCTCTTTATGGTCTGGCTGCTGTACCGGGAGGATTTTGACCGCAACCGGTATGCGGTGAGGGACGCGTTCTACCGCCTGAAGTTCATGTTCATCTCCATGGGCCTCCTGGCGACGTTCGTCACGACGCTGATCCTCGCGTACCGCCTGAACAAGGTCGAGAAGGAGCACGACAAGACGGAGCCGGATCTCTGACGGCCCCTTGTCGGGGCGGCCGGCGGGCGCCGCGCCGGCCTGTTCGTTGGGGCACACTCATGATCAGCCGCACCTGCATCCTAGGCCGTGCCGCCATTCCGGACCGCGGCGGGCCCACCTGTGGCGGCGCGGGGATCGTGCTCGTCGCCGCGCTCCTTGCCGCAGTCGCCGGCTGCGCGACACGCCCGGGCGGAACGCGTCCGACCGGCTTTGCGCTGGGAGCCGACATCTCGGCACTCGACGCCCCATGGCGTCCGGGGGCAGAAGGGGCCCGGGTCTACCAGGACCACGGCGTCCCGAGCGACGAGCTGACGATCCTCAGGGCCCACGGATGGGCGGCCTTCCGGGTGCGGGTGTTCATTCCCCCCGTCCGCAAGGCCCCCAACAACACGCTCGAGGCCGCGATCCCGCTGGCCCGGCGGATCAAGGCCGCGAACGCGACCTTCCTTCTGGACATCCACCTGTCGGACACCTGGGCCGACCCCGGGCATCAGGAGACGCCGGTGGCGTGGAGGGGCCTGGACATCGACGGCCTCGAGAGGCAGGTCGAGGCGTACTGTTACGACACCGTCAAGAGGCTCAAGGATGCGGGCGCGATGCCGGACTGGGTGCAGGTCGGCAACGAGATCACCCGGGGCACGCTGTGGCCGACGGCCGAGCTCATGGTTCCCGGCTCGCCCGCGTTCAGCGTGCCCGGGCCCTATGACGAGGCGAGGCAGTGGGACCATCTCGCGCGGGTGCTGAAGGCGGGCATCCGGGGCGTGATGAGGGCCGCGGGTAGCACGCCGCCGCGCATCGCGATCCACATCGACAAGGGCGCGAGCTGGGCCGTCACGCAGTGGTTCTTCGACCACCTGAACCATGCCGGGGTCCCGTACGACATCATCGCCGAGAGCTTCTACCCCGAATGGGCCCACGGCACCCTCGAGCAGGTCTGGGACAACATGAACCGGTGCGCCGAGCGCTACCACAAGGACTTCCTGCTCGTCGAGACGGGCTACGGCCGCTCGCACCTGCAGGACAACCCGTGCATGCTCTGGCCGGTGACCCCCGAGGGCCGGCTGCAGTACATGGCGGACATCGTGAACACGGTGAGGAAGGGGCCGCGCGGCATCGGGGTCATGTACTGGGCCCCGGAGTGGGAGGCGTGGAACGAGGACGGCAGCCCGGGTCCCGTGGTTTCGGTGATGGACCACCTGGACACCCTCGCGGGCCGTCCTGCGAGCCACGCTCCGGCAGCGGTCAATCCGTGACGCGGCCGGGGCGCCGGAGGGCGCCCGCATCCGGCTGGCCGCCCCGTCGCGCCCGTCGGCGCGCCCTGCGGGCCTGCAAAAAATGCACGGTGTTGGTCCAAATACGCGCAGCCGCGGCGTTCCGGCGGGCCTACACTGCGGCTGCCCGAATCCGCCGCGCGCGCCCGGTCCGGACCCGAAGCCCCCCCCTTTCGATCCCATGAAGCCGTTTCACGTTGGTTGCCCCGGGGTCATCGTAGCCCTTGCCGCTTGGGGACTTGGGTGCATCGCCTCGGGCACCGAGCCAAGGGACCCCGTGTTTCCAACGGCGTCGGTGGTGGCCAACCAGCCGATGGGGGTGGCCAAGGGCATCTACCCCGGCCGTGTGGTCTGGGTCCATGATCCGGCCGCCGTCAACCAGGCCTGCGTCGTGGACGCTCCGGGCCACGGGTGGTACCTGGGCGAGAACAACAACCAGGCGGTGATCGACGGGATGGTCTCGGTCGCGCTCCGGAACCTCGCCGGGAGGAACAGCGACGCCGGCGCCTGGGACGCGATCTTCAGGTACCACAACGCGGCCCGCGGCAAGGGGGCCGTGGGGTACGCGGCGGGCGAGAAGGTCTTCATCAAGATCAACGCCACGAGCGCATGGGCGGGGAACTTCAACGCGGTCGACCTCACGCCCGGCGCCTACATCTCCGAGACCTCCATGGGGCCCGTCCTTAGCGTCCTGAGGCAGCTGGTCGGCGTCGTCGGGGTGAACCAGCAGGATATCTACGTCGGCGACCCCATGAAGCACATCTACAAGCACCTGTACGATGCCTGGCACGGAGAGTTCCCGAATGTCCACTACCTCGACAACGGCGGCTACGAGAGCCTCGGCCGGGAGTCCGTGGTGCCGAGCACGACGGCCGTCATCCACTACTCCGACCGGGGGACGATCCTCGTGACCGACCCCGGGGACCAGCCGGTGAACCGGGACTACCTCTACACGGTCTTCGAGGACGCGGAGTACCTGATCAACATCCCCATGCTCAAGGGGCACATGCGGGCTGGGATGACCATGTTCGCCAAGAACCACTTCGGGTCGCAGACGCGGGTCGACGCCTCCCACCTGCACGGCGGGCTCGTGGCCCCCGCCGAGGCGCCCAACGTGACGCGGGGCGCCTACGGGCTGTACCGGGTCCAGGTGGACATCCTGGGGCATGCGCTCCTCGGGGGGAAGAACCTCGTCTACCTGATGGACGCCCTGTGGGCGACTGACTACGAGCTGGACGTCCCCCTTAGGTGGCAGATGCCGCCGTTCAACAACGGCTATTCGGCGTCGCTCTTCGCCTCGCTCGACCCGGTGGCGATCGAGTCGGTCGGCTACGACTTCCTGCGCTCGGAATTCACGGCGGAGCGCGTCCCCGCCGCCGGCACGTACGTGCAGATGCCGGCCGTGGACGACTACCTCCGCCAAGCCGCGGACTCCGCGAACTGGCCCGCCACGATCGTGTACGATCCGGACAACTCCGGGTTGCCGCTGGGGAGCCTCGGCACGCATGAGAGCTGGAACAACGCCGCGAGCATGCAGTACTCCAGAAACCTCGACCCGGCGGGGGTCGGCATCGAGCTTGTCCAGGCGAGTCAGAGCACCCGGACGGAGCGGCTCGCGAGCCGGACGGTGGGCACGGGCGCCACGGCGGCGTTCTCCGTCGTGGCCATCGGGACAAGCCCGCTCACCTATCAGTGGCAGCGGAAGGCGGCGGGGAGCCAGGCGTGGACCGATCTCGTGGACGGCGCGACCTACGCGGGGTCGGCCTCGAGCACGCTCACCGTGGGCGGCGCGACGCTGCAGATGAACGGCGACCAGTTCCGCTGCGTGGTCACAGGCGGCGTGGGCCCCGGCGTGACGTCGAACGCGGCATTGCTCGGCGTCGTGGACGTGCCGACGATCCTCCTGCAGCCGGCCTCCTGCACGGCGGGCGCGGGCGCACGCGTCCTCCTCTCGGTGCTCGCGACCGACCCGAGCGCCCTCAGCTACCAGTGGCTTAGGGACGGCGCGATTATCCCGGGGGCCACGGAGGCCGTGCTCGCGCTCCCGAGCGTCGGACCCGCCGACGCAGGGGTCTACACGGTGCATATCCGCAACGCCACGGGCGGCTCGATCACCACCGACGAGGCCGTGCTCGCGGTGAGCGCCCGGGCCGCCGTGCCGCACGCCTCGACATTGGTGAACCTCTCAACCCGCGCCCATGTGGGCACCGGCGCCAACATCATGATTGCCGGGTTTGTCGTGGGCGGCACGGGCGCAAAGCCGCTCCTCATCCGCGCCGTGGGCCCCGCGCTGACGACCTTCGATCCGGTCGATCTGAACGCGGGCGTCGTCCTCGCCAATCCCGTGCTGCAGCTCACCAGGTCCGACGGCACGGTGCTCCTCGCCAACGACGGCTGGAGGGGCGATCCCGTCATCGCCGCTGCGGCGGCCAGCGCGGGCGCGTTTGCGCTGCCCGCCGGCAGCAGCGACGCCGCCATGGTCGTCACGCTACCCGCGGGCGCCTACACCGCCCTTGTGACGGGCGGGAACGGCGCCACGGGCGTCGCCCTGGTGGAGGTTTACGACCTGGACACCGCAGCCGCCTCGCGGCTCATCAATATTTCGACGCGCGCCCAGGCGGCGACCGGCGCCCGGTCGCTCATCGCCGGGTTCGCGGTCGCGGGACCGGGCGCATGCAACGCGCTGATCCGGGCCGTGGGCCCATCCCTGACGGCGTTTGATCCCGCCGACCTGGGGCCGACGGTCGTGCTGGCCGATCCGCAGCTGGCGCTGCAGGCCCTGGGCGGGCCGGTGATGGCGACGAACGACGACTGGCATTCGGACCAGGGCGCGGCGATCGCCGCCGCGGCAGCCGCCGTCAACGCGTTCCCGCTTGGGACCGGCTCCAAGGACGCCGCGCTGCTCTCAGCCCTGAGGCCAGGAGCCTACACGCCCATCGTAACGGGAAAAGATGGGGTAGCCGGACTCGCGCTCGTGGAGGTCTACGAGACCCCGTGACCACGTTCGCCGCGGCGGGCGCCTGGGGATGGTGGACGCTACAGGATTCGAACCTGTGACCCCGTGCGTGTGATGCACGTGCTCTAACCAGCTGAGCTAAGCGTCCGACAGGGGGACGTGCTTTGTGCCTCACGCAGGCCGCCAAATCAAGGCTTTTGGGCGGGCGCTTGGAGCAAGAGAGCAGGTCAAGCCCGGGCGACGCAGCGGCGGCGAAGCGCCGCGAACCCAAGTGCGAGGGTGCCGGCACCCATCAGGACCCAGGTCGAAGGCTCGGGCACGGGTGTAAAGTTGAGATCCAGGTTGTTGCCAACCTCCGACACCGAAAAACTTCCCCCACCGGTGCTGTTGGTGAACCCCGAAGTGATGATATTGAAATCGGCCGCGTTGAAGCCGGTGATCGAAGAGGCATTGGCGAAGGTCCAGGAGTAACTGCTCGCCGGGTTGAAGTTCAGCGTCGGGGCCGAACCCCCGGTGCTGTTAGCCGAGACGACGTTGAAGGTGATGCTGTTGGCGGTGGCCCCCGATAGGTCAATGCCGCCATTTGCCGTTATGAGGCCCCAACCCATGCCGGCCGATCCTGCGGCATCATAGAGCTGGAAATGGATGGCGCCCCCGACGAAGACCAGGGGCGTCGTGAACGTAAGGTCTCCCGGGCCGCCGCCGGGCGAGGCGCTCGGCGAAAGGATCACGTTGTTGGTGACGGGCAGCGCCACGCCGCCATTCATGATGGTTCCGCTTCCGGCAAGGGTATTGGCGCCCGCCCCAATGGTGATGGGATTCTGGATCGTGATGCCCCCCAGAACGTTCAGCGTGGAGCCGCCTGAGAGGGTCAGGTTGTTCGTGGCAGCGCCGAAGGCGCTGCTGCTGGCGGCATACACCGTGCCCGCATTGTTCGAGACAAACGTTGCGCCATAGATCGAGTTTGGGCCGCTAAAGGTCGTCGACCCGGAACTGCCGTTGTCGATGGTGATGACCGTTGCCTGGTCATAGGAGCCGATGGAGCCAGAGAATGTAAGGTTGTTGTTGTTTCCGTTGCCGATCTGGGCGGTCGAACCCGTGACGAGGATGGCGTTGGGAACCGCGCGGGTCATGCCGGAGCCAAACGCGTCGATCGAGGTGCCCCCGTCCAGAATGACGCTCGAAGTCCCGAGGCCTGTGTCTGAACCGAGGTAAAGGTAGCCCTCGCGCATGTCCACCGTGCCCGAGAAGGTGTTGGCGCTTCCAAGGATGTTTAGCGCGCCCCACGTGCACCAGGAGTAGGTGCCCGAGCCCGAGACAAGTCCCGATAAGGTCATGCTGTTGGCCCCTCCGTCGTCATTGTCCACGGTGCCGTTGAACGCGATGGCGTTGGCGAGCGTGACGTTTGCCGTGGGCGAGAACTCAGTGCCGTCTTCGAAAGTCAGGGTGCCCGTCCCCACGGGTCCGGAGACCACGCTTCCCGGAGCCCCGGTGGTTGAGTTTCCGACAAAGAGCTCGCCGCTAATCACATCGGTGCCTCCCGTGTACGTGCTTGCCGTGCCGAGCAGGATGGAGCCGATGTTCGTGCCGTTGTTGGCTCCTTGAACCGTCACCCGGCCGGTGCCGGAGATGATGCCCGGGTAAGAGGAGGCGTCGGTAAGACCCGGTGCGAACGTCAGTGTGCCGTTGTTGACGACGCTGCTTGCGAGCGATGCGCCCAAGGCTGTCCCGTCACCAATGGATACCGTGGCTCCCGAAACGATCGATGTCGTGCCCGAATAGGTGTTGGCACCGTCTAGGACGAGGTCGGTCCCCGCACCCGTGATGGCAAGATTTCCGCCCGTTCCCTGGATCACGCCTGAGAATGTCGACGCGTAGGAACCGGCAACGGTCAATGTTCTGTTTCCCAGCGTTATAAAATTGCCCGCGGTGCCGCTGAGTCCGCCCACGGTGTTGTCAAAACCATTGAGATCTAGGATGCCCGGATCGAGCGACCATCCGTCCAACAGGACGAGGCCAAGGCCCGATGCGCCGCCAAAGGCACTTGTGGATCCGGCCTTCAGCGTACCCCAGAAGACCTCGGTCGTGCCGGAATAGGTGTTTATGCCTGAGAGGGTGGTGGTCCCGTTGAAGAACTGTCCAACACCGCCCGTGCCATGAATCGCATTGGGAAGCGTAACGCTGTCGCCGCGCGAGAAGTCGACTGTGCCGTTGTCCGTTAGGATCGCGGTCGCGTCGATCGAGCCCGACGTGTCTCCCGAATTGCCGAACTGCAGGGCGCCCCCGAAGGATATTGCGATGTTTCCCGTGCCTGTGGCTGAACCGGACGCATTGTCGGCAAGGAGCGTTCCTCCGGTGATCAGGGTGCCTCCCGTGTAGGTGTTCGAGCCCGTGAACTTCTCCTGGTAGGCGCTGCTTGAGATCGCGCCCGAGCCTGAAATGGTGCCGGCGAACTGGCTGCTCGCGCCCGGTCCCGCCAACGTGAGGGTGGCGCCTCCGAGAAGCACGGAACTCGAAGAGGAGAAACTTGAGAGCGAGCCAATCGTGTTGCTCTGGCTATTCAGGTCCAGGACACCCGTGCCGTTAATGGTGACGGTCGAGAGTCCGGTTGCACCGCCAAAGGCACTCGTGGCGCCCGCACCCGCCTTCAGGGTGCCTCCGCTCTGAATGATGAAGCCGCCGGAATTGGTGTTGGTCCCGGAAAGCGTGACGGTCCCCGGTCCGGCTTGCACGACCTGCAGCGCGCCGGTCAAAGGAGCCGAGAACGTGATGGCGCTCGGTTCGTCGAAATCCAGTGTGCCGTTCCCCGAGACGCCGCTTGTCGCCAGGCTTCCCACGGTTGTCCCGTCTCCGAGCTGGATTTGGGTGGTTCCCAGGCCGCTGATGACGGTGGTTCCCGTATAGGTGTTGGCGCCCGTAAGGACGAGCTGGCCGGTCACGTCCTTCTCAAGGTTGCCGTTGCCCGAAATCACCCCCGAGAACGTCGACGAATACCCGCCGTTCATGGCGAGAGTCGAACCGTTGTTGATGACCACCGAGCCGCCGCCAGCGTAGTTGCCCAGCCCGGCGATCGTTTCATTGAAATTCACGGTGAGCGTGCTGCCCGAGCCCACTTCGACGAATGCCGTGGAATTCGACGAGAACGCATTTGCATTTCCGTCGGCGAGGCCGCCCGAACTTAGGTAGGTGTATCCTGAATACGTGTTGTTGGTCCCACTCAACGTCAGCGTGCCCGTGCCGCCGACATTCAAGGTCATCGTCCCCTGCAACGGCACCGACACGCTGTCGTTGGCTGAGTTATTGTCGGTGAAGGCGCTGGTTACCGTCAGGATCGCCCCCCCGGAATCTCCGAGGACCAGGGCCCCGCCAAGGTTCGAAATGGTCAGCGAATGGACCGTGAAATTTGCAGCGACAGTGGACGAAAAAGGGCCCGCGTTGCCAAAAAAGACGTCATCCGTGCTCACGGGCATGACACCCGTGGACCAATTTGTGCCCGTGCCCCAGCTCCCGCCGCCCACGACCCAGGTAACCTGGCCAAAGGAGTTGCCGCCGCAGACTGCGCAAAGTAGGGCTGCCCCGAAGACGGACCTTATTCTCATGATTGCGGCAGATTGTGCAACTGACTGGCAATCACAAGGGCAAAGACGCCAAAATTCTGTTATTTCCGATAAGTCCGTGTCAGGTCGGAAAAAGGGAGCCCCCGGCTCGTGGCGGATCCTTAATCATTTCCTTAAAACAATGGTTATTAAATATATAGATCTATTCCCTATAGGCCTCGGCGAGCAGCACGATCGGATGTACCACCCGGAGAGGGGGGCCAAGTTGGCCCCCTTGGAGCTTAAGTCCTCTCTGGATATGAAGTTGGCATCCTGGATTGGCCGTGGCGACAACGAGGGCCTGCGTCGACCGGATGTGCCGCAGTTTCCGGTCTCGCAGCCACGTCGCCGTTTCAGGCTGGGTGATCGAATACACTCCGGCGCTTCCGCAGCACATCGTCGCCTCCGGGCATTCCCGAAGCTCAACGCCCGGGATCGATCGCAGAATCTCGCGGGGCTGTGACGTGATCTTCTGACCGTGACAGAGATGGCAGGCCTCGTGATAGGTCACGGCCAGGGGCGGCGCGCCCGAGCGCGGGGGGGCCGGCGGCCGGAATCCGATCTCGACCAGCCATTCCGAGATGTCGCGCACCTTGGACGACCACGCCGCCGCCCTGGCGGCGTACGCCGGTTCGTCGGCAAGGAGGTGCCCGTAGCGCTTCAGATGGGAGCCGCAGCCCGCCGAGTTCGAGATGATCGCGTCGTAGGAGCCGGGATCCAGCGCGTCGAGCTGGCGCCTGGCGAGCGCGCGGGCGGTCTCCAGGTCGCCGTTGTGGACGTGCAAGGATCCGCAGCAGGACTGGGCGCGCGGGGTCTCCACCTCGCAGCCGTTGGCGAGAAGCACGTCGACGGTCGCCCGGTTGACGTCGGAAAACGCGATGTCCTGGATGCACCCGGTAAGGACGGCGACGCGGTGCCGGACCTCCCCGCGCGGCCTTTCGATCGGGGCGATGATCGCATCCGAAAAGCGCCGTCGGACCGGGAAGGCCTGGCTCTCGAGTTCGCCCATTCTTTTCGGAAGGACGGCGAAGAACCCGCACCTGCGCAGGAGGCCACGAAGCCCGCTCGCCTCGTAGAGCCAAAGGAGCCTCCCCGCAAGGCGCAGCGCCCACGGCCTGAAGAGCAGGAAGCGAAGGGTGAGGAAGCGGACGAGGGACCGCGCGGGGCCCGAGTGGACCCCGCTACGCTCCGCCTCCGCGCGGCCCGCCTCGAAAAGCGTGCCGTAGTCGACGCCGGCCGGGCACGCCGTTGTGCACGCCAGGCACCCGAGGCAGTAGGACATCTCGTCGGCGAACCCCCGGGTTGCGGCAAGCTCGCCGTCGGCGATGGCCCGCATGAGCGAGATCCTGCCCCGCGGCGAATTGCGCTCGTTTCTGGTCTCGAGGTAGGTGGGGCACGTCGGAAGGCACAGGCCGCAGTGCATGCACTGCTGCAGCACCGAGTAGTCCAGCGACCTGAGGAGGCTCGGCGTCTTCGTCACGGGTCGAAGATCTTGCCGGGGTTCAGGAGGTTCTCCGGGTCGAGCGCGCGCTTGACCGCCTTCAGGAGCCCGTAGCTTGCGTCCCCGAACTGCTGGCGGAGGAAGCCCTTCTTCGCGAGGCCGACGCCGTGCTCCCCGGTGATGGTTCCGCCGAGGGAGAGCGCGTGCTCGAAGATCTCCCTCATGGCGGCCTCGATGCGGCGCATCTCGTCCGCGTCCCGCTCGTCCGTAAGGAAGGTCGGGTGGAGGTTCCCGTCGCCGAAGTGCCCGAAGGTCGCGATCTCGAGGCGGTGCCTCGCGCCGGTCTCCTGAATGAACCGGATCATCCGGGCCAGCTCGCTCCGGGGCACCGTCGCGTCCTCGAGGATCGTGGTCGGCCGCATCCGTGCGAGCGCGCTGAAGGCGCTTCGCCGCGCGGTTGCAAGGCGCGCCGCCTCCGCGGAATCGGCGGCGAGCCGCACCGCGGTCGCCCCGTGCCTCTCGCAGAGCGCCCGGATCCTCGCCGCATCGTCCGCGACCGCCGCGGGATGGCCGTCCGCCTCGATGAGGAGGAGGGCCTCGGCGCCCACGGGAAGCCCCACGTGCGCATAGTCCTCGACGCAGCGGATCGTCCTTGAGTCGAGGAACTCGAGGGTGCACGGGACGATCCCCTCGGCGATGATCGCCGACACCGTCTCGGCCGCGGCGTCCATCCGGGCATAGGTCGCAAGGAGCGTCTGCCGGGCGGCGGGCCGCGGCACGAGCCTCAGGAGCACCTCCGTCACGATGCCAAGCGTGCCCTCGCTGCCGACAAAGAGGTCCTTCAGGCTGTAGCCCGCGACGTCCTTCACGCACTTGCCGCCGAGCCTGCAGACCTCGCCGTCGGCGAGCACGACCTCCAGGCCCATCACATAGTCGCGGGTGACGCCGTACTTGAGCCCGCGCAGGCCCCCGGAATTCTCGGCGACGTTTCCTCCGATCGTCGAGACCCTCATCGATCCCGGGTCCGGCGGGTAGAACAGGCCCGCCGCATCGGCCGCGTCGTAGACCGCCTGGGTCAGGACCCCGGCCTGCGCCCGAAGCGTGAAGTTCCGGGCGTCGAGCTCGATGATCCGGTCCATCTTGACGAGACACAGCACGACCGCCCCCTCGACCGGGACGCTTCCTCCGCTAAGGCCCGTGCCGCTTCCGCGGGCGACGACGGGGGCCTTGTGCCTGCGGGCGACCCGGAGCACGGCCGAGACCTCGGCCGCGGTTCGTGGGAAGACGACGACCCGAGGGGCATGCCTCAGGGCTGCGGTGGCGTCGAAGGAGTAGGGGATCAGGTCCTCGCGCTCGACCAGGACGCCGGCCTTTCCCAGGAGAACGATGAGTTCGTCTATCATGGCGTGGCGGCGGGGGGGCGGACCCGGGGGATGGCGTTCATGGTCGGGGGGTTGGGCTCCGCAGAGGGTGCCCCCTTTTTCGCCAGCTGTGAACCAAATCCGGATGACCCGCCAACGGCCGCCGCAGGCTCGGCGGCGGCCCTTTTGCGACAATATTTACCCTCGACGCGCAACAAGTGTGCCGAATTGACTGTCCATGACACTGTCCCGCTGGCATCCGCCGCCCGTGAACGTCCTTACGCTCCATTGGCGCGTCCCATGCAGATGGGGGTAAAATGGATTCCAACAACCTGACCCAGATGTCGCGCCAGGCCGTCACGGACGCCCAGGCCGTGGCGCGCCGCCTCAATCACACCGAGGTCGACACGTGGCACCTGCTCTCGGCGCTCCTGGGCCAGGAGAACGGCCTCATCCCCGGCATCATCGAGAAGATGGGGCTATCCACGAGCGCCCTGCAGCTCGCCGTGGACCGCGAGCTTGACCGGATCCCGAAGGTGACGGGGAGCGTCGACACGTCGAAGATCTACGTGACGCAGGCCGTGAACGACGTGATCACCCGGGCCGAGAAGGAGGCGAAGACGCTCAAGGACGAGTTTGTGAGCGTGGAGCACCTGTTCCTTGCGCTGGTCGAGCTCGGCCGGCCGGACGCCATGAAGAAGCTCTTCAAGAGCTTCGGGCTCGACCGCGCGAAGCTGATGGACGCCTTGAAGGAGGTCCGCGGGAACCAGAGGGTCACGACCGACAACCCCGAGGCGACCTACCAGGCCCTCGAGAAATACGCCGTCGACCTGGTCGACCGGGCGAAGAAGGGCAAGCTCGACCCGGTCATCGGCCGCGACGACGAGATCCGCCGGACGATCCGCATCCTTTCCCGCAAGACCAAGAACAACCCGGTCCTGATAGGCGAGCCGGGCGTCGGCAAGACGGCGATCGTCGAGGGCCTGGCGCAGAGGATCCTGCGCGGGGACGTCCCCGAGGGGCTCAAGGAGACGGCCATCTTCGCGCTCGACATGGGGGCGCTGGTGGCCGGCGCAAAGTACCGCGGCGAGTTCGAGGAGCGCCTGAAGGCCGTGCTGAACGAGGTGAAACAGTCGGATGGCCGGGTCATCCTCTTCATCGACGAACTCCACCTGATCGTCGGCGCGGGCAAGGTCGACGGCGCGATGGACGCCGGCAACCTGCTAAAGCCGATGCTCGCCCGCGGCGAGCTCCACTGCATCGGGGCCACGACCCTCGACGAGTACCGCAAGCACATCGAGAAGGACGCGGCGCTGGAGCGCCGCTTCCAGCCCGTCCTCGTCGAGCAGCCGAGCGTCGAGGACGCGATCTCGATCCTGCGCGGCCTGAAGGAGCGCTACGAGCTGCACCACGGCGTGCGGATCCTCGACAACGCGCTCGTGAACGCCGTCGTCCTTTCAAACCGCTACATCTCCGACCGGTTCCTTCCGGACAAGGCGATCGACCTGGTGGACGAGGCGTGCGCGATGGTCCGCACGGAGATGGACTCGATGCCGCAGGAGCTGGACGAGCTGACACGGCGCGCCCTTCAGCTCGAGATCGAGGAGACCGCGCTTGCGAAGGAGAAGGACGATGCCAGCCGGCAGAGGCTCGCCGTGCTCCGCAGGGAGCTGGCCGAGGTCCGCGAGAAGGCCAAGGTCCTAAGGCTCCAATGGGACAAGGAGAAGGCGTCGGTTGAGCGCGTCCGCAAGCTCAGGGAGGAGCTCGAGGCGACGCGCCTGGACATGGAGAAGGCGGAGCGGGCCTACGACCTGAACAAGGTCGCGGAGCTGCGCCACGGGAGGATTCCCCAGCTCGAGGCCGAGCTCAAGAAGCTCGAGAAGGCCGGCAAGGCCACGACCTTGTTCAAGGAGGAGGTCACGGGCGAGGAGATCGCGGAGATCGTCGCGAAGTGGACGGGAGTCCCGGTCACGAGGCTCCTTGAGGGGGAGAAGGAGAAGCTCCTCAGGCTCGAGGACACGCTCCACAAGCGGGTGATCGGCCAGGACGAGGCGGTGACGCTGGTCACCGAGGCGATCCTGCGGGCCCGCAGCGGGATCAAGGATCCGCGCC
The DNA here is from genome assembly GCA_964419075.1 of uncultured Opitutaceae bacterium. GTDB lineage: Bacteria > Verrucomicrobiota > Verrucomicrobiia > Opitutales > Opitutaceae > Palsa-1447. The sequence continues at coordinate 36,980 of CAYQOH010000006.1, forward strand.
GGCCGGTCGGAAGCTTCCTGTTCCTCGGGCCGACGGGTGTCGGCAAGACCGAGCTCGCGAAGGCGCTCGCGGAGACACTCTTTGACACGGAATCCGCGATCGTCCGTATCGACATGTCCGAATACATGGAGAAGCACGCGGTCTCCCGGATGATCGGCGCGCCCCCGGGCTACGTGGGCTACGACGAGGGGGGCCAGCTGACGGAGGCGATACGGCGCAAGCCGTTCGCGGTCGTCCTCTTTGACGAGGTCGAGAAGGCCCACCCGGACGTCTTCAACGTGCTCCTGCAGGTGCTCGACGACGGAAGGATCACGGACGCACAGGGTCGCACCGTCGACTTCAAGAACACGATCGTCATCATGACGTCGAACATCGGCTCGCGCTTCCTGCTCGAGGGCGTCGTGGGGGACACGATCCCGGAGAGCGTCCGGGAGAGCGTCATGGCCGAGCTGCGGAGCTCGTTCAGACCCGAGTTCCTCAACCGGATTGACGAGACCATCCTGTTCAAGCCGCTCACGCTTGAGGAGATCGGCTCCATCGTGGACCTGCTCCTTGCCGACCTGAACAAGCGGCTCGCGGAACGCCGCGTGACCGTGGCCCTCGACAAGAAGGCGCGGGAATGGGCCGCGGAGAAGGGCTATGACCCCGTGTTCGGCGCCCGGCCGCTCAAGCGGTACCTCCAGCGTCAGATCGAGACGCGCCTGGCGCGCGGGCTCATCTCCGGCGAGGTCGCCGAGGGCTCCACCGTGACGTTCTCCGTCAAGAACGGCGAATGGGTCGTCTCGTGACGCCTGAAGCCGGCGGTTGACGGCCCGGGCCCCCGCGGGTTGCATGATGCGCGGCCCAGGGGCCCCCTAGCCCCTGCCCGACTCCCGCCCGGGCCCCACGGCACCGGCAGAAGCAACCCCGCCCTTAGGGGCGCCATCATCCCATGCATTCACGAACTGGATCCGCAGGAACCGCGCTCGCCCTTCTGCTCTTCTCCGCGACCCTTTCCAGGGGCGCGCCCGCGGACCTCCGGGTCCGCATCGACTCCGGTGTCCTTGAGGGCATGAGCGGGACCCGGCCGGGGGTCCGCGTCTTCGAGGGAATCCCGTTCGCGGCCCCGCCGGTGGGCGACCTGCGCTGGAGGGAACCCCGCCCGGTGGCTCCGTGGGAAGGCGTCCGCAAGGCGGTGGAATTCGGGCCGAGGGCGATGCAGGGGGCGATCTACTCGGACATGATCTTCCGCGACAAGGGGCCGAGCGAGGACTGCCTCTACCTGAACGTGTGGACGCCGGCCGGTTCCCCTCGGGACCAGCTGCCGGTCATGGTCTGGATCTACGGCGGGGGACTGCAGGCGGGCTCGGCGTCCGAGCCGCGCCAGGACGGCGAGGACCTGACGAGGAAGGGCGTGATCATTGTCAGCATGAACTACAGGCTTGGCGTCTTCGGCTTCATGGCCCACCCGGAGCTCA